>DATLTX010000056.1:0-4356 GCA_035533435.1 Binataceae bacterium (SeqCode) | reverse complement strand
ATCGCCAGCATGGCGCGGAGCGATTACGCCGATCGGAACCTGCCGGTAGTTTGATGCGTCGGTCGAGTAGGCGGCGAGCGTGCCGATATCGAAACGCACGTCGCCCTCGACAACCGAGGCGAGCTTGCGTTCGAGCGCTTTGGTCGCTGGCGTCATCAGGATTCAGTTTATCGCGATGACGCGGAGAAAAAATGCAGCGCGATGCTACAAATCCAAATCCTTCAAGCCGACGCGCGGGGCCCCGACCAGGGCGGCCATGTTGCCCTCGGGCGACAGGTTCTCGTGCATCAACTGATGGCTATGGCCGATCTCCTCGAACTTGAAGGTCACAGCGAGGCACGGGTCGATCTTGCGATCGATCACGAGCTGATTGAAGGCATACGACTGTTCGTCGTTGGCGAAGTGCGAACCCTGCAACCGCTTCTGGCGCATCCAGAGGTAGCGCAAATCGGCGACAGCGTTGTACCCCGTCGTGCCCGCGCATATGACCACCATCCCGCCAGTGTCGCAGACGAAGATCGAGGTCGGCACGGTGTCCTCGCCCGGATGCTCGAAGACGATTTTTGGGTTTCTGCGTTCGCCGACGATATCCCAGATGGCTTTGCCGAAGGCGCGGCATTCGGCGGCCCACTTGTTGTACGCGGCGGTGTCGGTCCAATGCGGCATCATGCCCCAATGTGAGAATTTCTTGCGGTTGATGCAGCCCTTGGCGCCCAGCTTCATGCAGAAGTCGAATTTCTTGTCGTTGCCGACCACGCCGACCGGAATTCCACCCTCGGCCTTGACGATCTGTATCGCCATCGAGCCGAGACCGCCGGATGCGCCCCAGATGAGCACGACATCGTTTTTGCGCACGACGTTGGGCGGCCATCCCATGAGCATCCGATAGGTGGTTGCACCGACGAGCGTGGGGGCAGCCGCTTCTTCCCAGGTGAGATGGGTTGCCTTGGGCATGCACTGATGGGCCTGCACGCGCGTGAACTGTGCGAAGCTGCCGAAGTTGGTTTCATAACCCCAGATTTTGTACGACGGGTCGTACATCGGGTCTTCGCCGTTTCTGACCGCCGGGCAATCGCGATCCCATACGCCGCAATGGATTACGACGCGGTCGCCGACCTTGACGCTCGAGACCTCCTTGCCGACGGCGTACACGATTCCCGAAGCATCGCTGCCGCCGACATGGAAATCGTGATGGTCGTACCTGGATTTGTTGCGCGCCGCGATGACGTCGATCGGGCTGCCCAAAGCTGCCCAGACGTTATTGCGATTGATGCCGGCCGCCATCACATAAACCAGCACCTCGTCGGCGCGCAGCTCGGGCACCGCGACTTTCTCGATCTTGAAGGCATGCTTGGGATGCCCAAAGCGATCCGCGCGGATCACCTGAGCGTACATATGCGAGGGCACGTGCCCGAGCGCCGGCACCTCGCCGATTTCGTAGATTTCCTTGTGGCTCATATCCTCAATTTCCGTCTGCGTGTCGGCTCCGTCCTTTCGGTTTGCGAGTCCAACCCCAGCAAGCGCATCCCCGGAAGAGAATTTCGAGTCTTGGGGGCGAACAGATTACGTATCTGTTTGGCGCGCCTTTGACAACCGGGCGCCGTCAGCGATCATATTGGTTGACGCGTAGGGTGCAATTCCATAAAAAAAACGCACGCGGCAGCGCGCGGGCGGGGACGTCCCACGCGCGGCCATCCGTGCACGATCCCGTGCGGAAGATGCTTCGCCGGCGGGACGCCGACAGGCGCGGAAAATATCGCGTAACGACAGAATCGAGGGAGCGGGAAGCCAGACCACTATGGCGGTGCGCAAAATCGAGCGTGGACATTACTTCGAAGATTTCGAAGTCGGCCACTTGTACAAGCATCACTGGGGCCGCACGATTAACGAAGGAGACAACTCCTTCTTTTCGTCGGTCACGATGAATGCCAACCCCATCTATTTCAACAGCGAGTACGCCAAGACCCTCGGTTACAAGGGCGTGGTCGTCAACCACCTGCTGGTGATGAACGTCGTGTTCGGGCTCTCGGTCGAAGATCTCAGCGAGCGCGCAATAGCCCATCTTGGATATGAAGGGATGAAGTACCTCGCGACGGTCTATCCGGGTGATACGCTGACCTCGGAGTCGCTGGTGGTCTCCAAGCGTGACAGCTCGCGGCCGGACCGCGGAATCGTCAAGTTTCGCACCACGGGATTCAACCAGCGCGGCGAAAAGGTGCTCGAATACGAGCGCCCGGTCCTGATTCGCAAGCGCAACGTCAAGGCAGAGTAGGTTATAACGATGGCGCTGGTTACGCCCGAACATGAAGAGATTCGCCGCTCGGTGCGCGAGTTCGTCGATGCCGAAATCCGGCCGATCGCGAACGACCTCGATCGCGAAAACAAGGAAATCCCCGAGCACATTCTGAAGAAAATGGCGGAGCTCGGCTACTTCGGCGTCATCTTTCCGGCCGAAGACGGCGGACTCGGACTCGATTACATCTCGATGGCGATCGTCACCGAGGAACTGTCGCGCGGATGGCTCTCAGTCGGCTCCGTGATGACCCGCAATATCATCACCGGCACTCTTATCAGCGCCAACGGCACGCCCGAGCAGAAGAAGCGCTACCTGCCGAAGATCGCGCGCGGCGAAACTCTCACCGCGGCGGCCTTTACCGAGCCTGATTCGGGCAGTGACACGGCGTCGTTCAAGACCCGCGCGGTCAAGCAGGGCGACGGCTACCTGATCAAGGGCTCGAAGATGTGGTGCACCTTCGCCAACCGCGCGCATATGCTGACGGTGATGACCCGCACCGATCCGGACCTCTCGAAGCGCCACAAGGGGCTCTCGCTGATCCTGTTCGAAAAGGAGCCGGGCGACAATTTCGCGCCGCCGCAGCTTACCGGCTCGCCGATTCCGACGATCGGATACCATGGGATGCGCTCGTACGCGCTCCAGTTCGACGACGCGTATGCGCCCGCGGCCAACCTGATCGGCGGCCAGGAAGGGCGCGGCTTCTATCAACTGATGGCCAGTTACGAGGCCGCGCGAATCCAGACCGCGGCGCGCGGCGTTGGCGTCGCGCAGGCGGCGTTCGAGACGGCGGTCAAGTACGCCAAGCAGCGCACTCAATTCGGACAGCCGATCGGAGACTTCCAGGTGATTCGGCACAAGCTTGCGCACATGGCGGTCGAGATAGAAGCCGGGCGCCAGCTCTGCTATTTCGCCGCGTCGCAGAAAGACACCGGCAAACGCTGCGACTATGAAGCCGGACTCGCCAAGGCGTTTGCGGCCGAGATGGCGGAGCGGGTGACACGCGAGGCGATGCAGGTGCACGGGGGCTACGGCTACTCGATGGAGTTCGAGGCGCAGCGCTTCTGGCGCGACGCGCGCGTGCTGTCGATCTTCGAGGGTACGAGCGAAATTCAGTACGAGGTAATCGGCCGCCGTATAATGGAGCAGAACTAACGAAATGCGCGCGCTCAATCGTGTTTATGCCTGGATCCTTTGTATGTCATTCCCGCGCGTGGCCGCCGCGCGAGGAATCCCGAACCCCGGACCCTTGGCGCTTCCAATTTTGGGCAGACGGACCGCAACCATATGAGTATCACCGGCGACAATAGCTATTACGAAGACTTCACCGTGGGCGACACGCTCGAACATCAGCGCGGCCGCACCATCACCGAAGCCGACAATCACATATTCACCTCGATGGTCATGAACACGGCCGAGCTGCACTTCAACCAGAACATGGTCGATAAGGATCCGAAGACCTACTACGGCGGGCGGCGCGTGGTGTACGGCGGAGTAGTGCTCGCGTTTACAGTGGGGTTGGCTTCCGAAGACACGAGCGAGAACGCAATCGCCGAAGTCGAGATGGACAACGGACGGCATACCAATCCGGTCTTTCACGGCGACACGATCTACGCGCGCTCGACGGTGCTGGAAAAACGCGACTCCGATCGTCCCGGCGCGGGACTGGTGAAGTTCAAGCTCGAAGGATTCAAGCCCGACGGCACGGTCGTGGTCGAGATCGATCGGACCGTGCTGGTGAAAAAGAAGTCGCACTATCTGAAGCAAGCCTGACGCGCTACGCGATCGCCGCGCGCCCCGATTTTCGGCAGGAGTGGAATTACATGTACGTATTGGACAACGGCACCCGCTTCGTCATCCCGCGCACCGAGATGACTTATCCCGGCCACAGCATGAAGCTGCATCAGAACGCGGCCGATCCGGTCAAGTCGCCGGTGGATCACGTGATGGCGGATTTCGAGGACGCCTGCCCCTATGAGTTCAAGGGGCCCAAGAGCCGCGCCGTGATGGTCGAGGCGCTGAACACGCTCAACTTCGGCAAAAAAGTAGTGACCGTGCGTCCG
>DATLTX010000055.1:0-12678 GCA_035533435.1 Binataceae bacterium (SeqCode) | reverse complement strand
CAAGGCCAGCCGCAGCGCGATCAGCGAACCCTGAACATGGTGACGGCCATGTCGCGCGAGCTGTTCGGAAGCTGCACCAATCACGGCGAATGCGAGGCGGTCTGTCCCAAGGAAATTCCGATCGAGTTCATCGGGAACATGAACCGCGATCTGGTCCGCGGCACGTTTCGCCGCCGCCGCGCGGCGATCGCGGTCGCGCTGACTCATCGCGGACAATAGCCGGCGGCGGTTCGGGGGGCTACTTGCGGCCGCCGCCGAGCGAATAGACCAACTGCATTTCAGCCCACCACTCTCCCGGTTTCGCGCCGGGCACGGGCTCCTGAAAACTCGCCATCAGATTCTGCCACTCGGTGACCCGCGGATGGCTCACCTCATGGCGCGCGAAGTCACGCTCGGCATCGAAGCCGTCAACGGTCTCCATCAACATGAATAGCTGGCGCCCGAGCATAAAGATCATCATCCGCACGATACCGATGTCGCGCAGGCTGCGCTCGACCTCGGGCCAGATCGCGGCGTGATGCTCGACGTAGCGGCGGACGATCTCTGGGTCATCCTTGAGATTGATGGTGAGGCCGTAAACTTTCATCGGAACGCGCCGGCTAGAACACCAGAACTCCTCCGTCGATCGGATAGGCCTGTCCGGTGATGAACGACGCTTCGTCCGAGCACAGGTAAAGTGCGAGCGCCGCAACTTCCTCGGGCGTGCCCATTCGGCCAATCGGCTGGTAGGCGGCGAGCTGCTCGAATATCTCGGCTTCGCGTCCCGGATAATTAGCCTTGATGAATCCGTCGACGAAGGGCGTATGCACGCGCGCGGGACACACGCAGTTGCAGCGGATTCCGTCGCGGATGAAATCGACCGCGATCGAGCGCGTCATCGTCAGCACCGCGCCCTTGCTCATCGAGTAGGCGAAGCGATCGGGCACGCCGACGAGCGAGGCGATCGATGCGAGGTTCAGGATAACTCCGGCGCGCGCCTTGCTCATCCGCGCGACCGCGGCCTGCGCGCAAAGATAAACTCCCTTCACATTGACCGCATAGACGCGATCGAGATCGGCCTCGGCAGTCGTCGCCAGGTTGCCCACGTGGGCGACGCCGGCGTTGTTGACCAGGATGTCCAGGCGCGCTGCGGCGCGATCGACGTTCGCGAACGCGGCGGCAACCGAGGCTGCGCTGGAAACGTCGCATTCGAGCGGCACGGCGGCGCCGCCCGCCGCGGCAATTTCAGCGGCGACGTCCGCAGCCGCGCCGCGGTCGCGTTCAAGAATGAACACCCGCGCGCCCTGCGCGGCAAAAGTCTTTGCGATCGCGCGTCCGATTCCCGAGCCCGCGCCGGTTACGATTGCCGATTTTCCGTCGAGGCGAAACACGCGCCAACACTAAGCCACTGCGATGCGCGCTGACAACCGCCGCCCACGGCGCAAGCGAAAACTCGCGGCTTACGCCGATTTCGCGGATCGAGCGGTCAGTCGCACGCCGAATCTTCGCGGCGCAGCACGCGATTAACCCGCGCCATCATTTCGCCCGAGATGAAGGGCTTGGTGATGTAATCGTCGGCGCCCAGGGAAAATCCCTTGACGATGTCGCCTTCATTGTTGCGCCCAGTCACCACGATCACTGGCAGCTTGCTCGTCGCCGGATCGTTGCGCAGCGCGCTCAGCACGGCGAACCCATCCATCTGCGGCAGTCCCACGTCGAGCAGCAGCAGGTCGGGCAGCGTTTCGCGTGCGAGCTTCAAGGCGCTTTTTCCGTCGCGCGCGAACTCGCAGCTAAAGCCCGCGTGGCGCAGCACGGTTGAAATCAGAATCGCCGCCGCCTGATCGTCATCGGCGACTAAGACCCGCCGCGCAGCCGCGCGCGGCGAGGGTCGCACCAGGTCGCTTTCAGTGCCGGCGTTGCGGATAATCCGAAACGCGCGCACCATCAACTCCGCGGTCTCGTATGGGCGGACCAGGAAGTCGTGGCGCATGTCGGCGACCGCCAGTGCGTGCTTCATCATTTGGTCGGCGCTTCCGACCAGAAGCGTGGGTTTGCGGATCCGTGCGATTGCCTCTTCGGGGGCGGTCGCGTCGTTCGCACCGCGGCCGGCGTCGATAATGCAGCCATCAAAAGGAGCGAAAGGATTGAGCCCCGGAATTGTCGCGCTGCCCGTTACAGTCTGCCCGAACGCGCGCATCGCAGTCAGCGCTGAAATGATCGTACTAGCCTCGGCACCGTCGAAGCCGATCAGCGCGAATCGCCTCCCGCTGAGCACGCCGCCGAGATTATCGTTCATCTGCGCCTCACTTTGCGCGCGATCGAATTGCGAAGTCCGCACTGCCAATTCCGAACGCAACACCCGTGCCGCACGGGCGATGGTATTTGTAGAAAGCGACGAGGCGCGGACGCGTCGTAAAGACGACGAATGCATTTCATCCCGCACTCGCGCAGCCCGTCAGAATGTTGCCGTTGTGCGTCGCTGGCACGATGCGCGTTTGGGACGGCTTGCAATCGTACCGCGGATGTCCCAATGCGGGACACGTCTGTCGTAGAATTCAGTATTGATTCGGGCACGGAACGTGCTGCGCATTGCGATGTTATGCAGAGAAACGATGACGGTCTCGATCATGATGTAATCGCCGACCTTAAGGATATTTCTCGCGACTCCGGCGAGGATCTGATCGCGGTATTGCTGGCGATGTTTTTCGAGGAGCTGCCGGCCCGGCTTTCGGCGATATGTGAGTTGGCGCGCGCAGCGGATTTCCCGGAACTCGAGCGCGCGGCACATCGGATGAAGGGAAGCGCGGCCGCGCTTGGCGCACAGCGTCTTGCCGGAATTTGCGCCGCGCTCGAGTCGTTGGGCGCGCGGCCGGACGCGCCGGACGCGCTGGAGGAACTGCTTGCGGCGCTCGAGACCGAGGCCAATCGCGTACGCGAGATTTTGCCGCTGGCGCTCGGCGGCGCCGCACAGCGCTGATCGGCCCGCGAGAATCAGATCCGCGTGGAACCCGCGGCCGCCGCGTTTCTGAGTCTGGCGAGATCGTAATCGAGCAGCTCGCCGATTCGCGCGATCGTGATATCGGGTGCGGGATATTTTGCGACATCCGGCGCGTCGGCCGCATAATGGCCCTGCCGCGGAAATACGGTCGTGACGCGCGCGCCCCACGCCTTCTTGAGCGCGGCCAGGATGCGCACTTTGTCGTCGACCATCACGTAATGCGCGGCCGGGAAACGCGTTGCGATATCCTCGAGTTCCAGCTCTTTGTGAATGTAGATCAGCACGTCGCCATCGACCGCGTCGTAAAGACCCGATCGCTGGATCTTGTGCGGCTGAAACACGACATCGCCGTCGGACAGGATTACCGAGTGGCCGAATTTCCCGAGATGCTCGATCACATCGAGTGAGTTCGGAAACAATCGGTTGGCGAACGGGTAATCGAGCAGGTAAAGCGACGCCGAGAAGATCCGGAAATCGCGCGGATAGTTGATCCGGTAGCGCTGCAGCGCGCCCAGGTAGTCCGCGTAACCAAGTTCCGTGCGTAGCTCCTCGAAGTACGACCAGTAGCGCTTCTGCTGCTCGGGGCCGACATCGGTTTCGAGATGGCGCATCAGGTCCGCGACCACGCGATCGTTATCGAGCAGGGTATTGTCCACGTCGAGCAGAAACACGATCTGATCTGAAGCCACGTTCGGATTCTCCCTTGAATCGGTTCGCGAGCGCAGCGCGCCGCCGCGCTTCGAGATTAGCCGAGTGCGCGCGATGAACGAAAACCCGCGCCGCCATGATTGGCGGGCGCCGGCGCGACTGCTAGAAGAGGCCGGTGAGAATCCGCGCCGACGAAGCCGCAGCCGCGCTCGAGGCGGCGGCGCTAGCGAAAGTCCGGCGCCGCCTGCTGCCGTTTCTGTTCCTGCTCTACATCGTCGCCTATCTAGATCGAATCAACGTCGGTTTCGCCGCGCTGCGGATGAACCGCGCGCTTGGACTCAGCGACGCCGTGTTCGGGTTTGGCGCGGGATTGTTCTTCGCCGGATATTTTATCTTTGAAATTCCGAGCAACCTGATCCTCGCGCGGGTCGGCGCGCGGCGATGGATCGCGCGGATTATGCTCTCCTGGGGCGCGGCGGCAATCGCGATGGTTGCGGTGCGCGGTCCGGCGAGCTTCTGCGCATTGCGTTTCCTGCTCGGCGCCGCCGAGGCGGGATTCTTTCCCGGCGTGATCCTTTACCTTACGCGATGGTTTCCTGCGGGCCAGCGTGCACGCGCAGTGGCGCTATTCATGACCGCGGCCGCGGTCGCCGGAATCGTGGCCGGACCAGTCTCCGGAGCGCTGCTCATGATGGGGCAAACGCTGGGCATGGCCGGATGGCAATGGCTGTTTCTGCTCGAAGGTGTACCCGCGATTGCGCTGGGAATCGTCGTCGCAATCGTGCTGCCCGACGGACCCGAGGACGCGCGCTGGCTCTCGCCGGGCGAGCGCGACGCGCTGCTTGCGATGCGCGAGCGCGAGCAGCGGGCGGCGCGGGCGCAAGTGCAGCGGCTCCGCGACGGACTCAGGGATCCGCGCGTGTGGCTGCTGGCGCTGATTTATTTTGGACTCGTGTTCGGGCTGTACGGCGTGAGTTTCTGGCTACCGCAAATCGTCCAGGGTTTTCGCGGCAGCAGCGATTTCGTGGTCGGACTAATCACCGCGATTCCGTTTATCGTTGCGGCAGTCGCGATGGTTCGGGTCGGCGCGATCTCCGATGCGATAGCGGAACGCGGGGGCGATCGGCGCCGCGCGCTGGCGCTGTGCGCGTATGCGGGCGCGTGCGGATTTGTTCTCGCGGCGCTTGCGCGCTCGCCGATTCTTGAACTCCTGGCAATTGCGATTGGCGCCGGCGGAATCTTCAGCGCGTTCGGCCCGTTCTGGGCGATACCGCCGGAGTTCCTGGGCGGCAGCGCGGCGGCCGGCGCAATCGCGCTCGTCAACTCGCTCGGCAATCTGGGCGGCTTCTTCGGGCCTTACGCGGTCGGCGTGATGAAAGAATCGACGCACAGTTTCAAGAGCGGGCTCGCGGCTTTGGCAATTGCGCTGGTGGTTTCGGGCACGCTCGCGTTAACGCTGCCCGATTGTGCGGACGCCTGAAAAGCAGGCGGGCGCCGCGATTCGCTGCCCCGCGTGCGCGCATCTGCCGCGCGAATGTTCATCGCGAGCGTTAGCGGGGCGTGGTTCGAGTCGCGGCAGTGCGGTTACCAGTGATACCGGAACGGAAAACACGCGGCGCTGGCGCGGCATCACATTTGCTCGGATCACTTACGTCAAACCAGGCGCACGAACCGATATCCTTTCGCCCTGATAAGCGCGCTTGATGTTCCGGAGCAACAATTATGAAACCGCATACCGACCGGGAATCCGTGCCGGTGCTTGTGACCGAAATAGAATCGATACCGCCCGGAGAAGGGCGATGCTTCACCGTCGCGAAAAACCGGGTAGCGATCTTTCGGCTGCGCAACGGCCAGATATTCGCTCTGGATAACACCTGTCCGCATCGCGGCGGCGCGCTCGGCGCGGGGCGCGTGGGGACCGATATGCGGTCGCAGCTAGAGACCGTGATGTGCCCGCTGCATGCGTTTAAGTTCGCGCTTCGCGATGGCGCGGGAATCGACAACGGGCTCAGTGTGCGGCGCTACCAAGTAGAGCTGCGCGGCACCCGGATCTATGTGGCCGCGCCGCGGGTATCGGCGCAATCGCCGACGCCCGATCGCTGCGGCGTTTAGCGCCAGAGCGGTGTCGGCGATGCGGCGCGCGAGCAAACCTTCCGCGGCACTTTGAGCGGAGCCGCCGCGCGCGGTAATGTCTGTGCTGGATGGCGGTGAACCATGCGGCATAGCGAGCACGTAGATGCGCGGCTGAATTATCTCGAAGATCGCGGGCAGAAACCGGTTACTTATACCTATTCGCCGCCGCCCGGAATTCCCGCGCGAACCGGGAAGTACGCCAAGTTTCCAGTCGCAATCCACGACGCGCGTCCGATCGCGCGCGAGCTGTCGCTGGATCGGCAAGGCTTTGCGCTGATTCATCAGGACTCAGCGGTGCGTGATTTCTACTCGGACCGCGAAGTGCGCGAGATTTATTTTCCCGAGGTCGAGCGGATGGTCCGGGAATCGACCGGCGCGGCGCGCGTGCTGGTGTTCGATTACAACCTGCGTTGCCGTCCGCGGGCCAAGCAGGGCGAGAAGGGAATCCAGGAGCCGGTAAAAGTCGCGCACAACGACTACACGACCAAGTCAGGACCGCAGCGGGTGCGCGATCTGCTGCCGGCCGAGGCGGACGCGCTGCTGAAAAACCGCTTCGCGGTAATCAACGTATGGCGTCCGATTCGCGGACCAGTCCAGGAGACGCCGCTCGCGGTATGCGACGCGCAAACCATCGCGGCGGTCGACTTGGTGATTCACGACCTGATTTACCGCGATCGTAAGGGCGAGGTTTACTCCGTCGCCTACAATCCAGCGCATCGATGGTACTACTTTCCGAAGATGAGGCGGGACGAGGTGATGCTGCTGAAGTGCTACGATTCTAGGACCGACGTGGCCCGCTTCACCGCTCATTCGGCATTTGACGATCCCACCAGTCCCGCGGACGCCGCGCCGCGCGAGAGTATCGAGGTGCGGACGATCGCCTTTTTCAGTTCGCCCGCCTGATCGTTCGTCGGTTCTTTACGGGACCATTAGCATCGCCCCGCGCGATCGAGGCCGCGCCAAATTACCAGGCATTCAGGCCTGCGCGAGAGCGCATCGGTCCGAAATTCAAAGCGAAGACTGTGTAGAAATTTCTCGACCCGGGCCGCGTATTTGCCGCGATTTCCAACGAATTTACGCTGGTATCAACCTTGCCTTGTATCTCGAACCTTACTTCACCAATTTCGGGGTACAAGAGCATGAAGGCAGCACTCAATCTGACAGACGACTCGCCAAGCGTTTTCTCCGGAGCTTCGATTTTGCCCGAGCAGTTCCGCAGCCCGCGCCGCGACCATCGGTTCGAAGGCGAGCGCAACCTTCTGTTCGCAATCCTGGAGGACGCGATCAGGTGTTACCTGGAAAACTGCAATAACCGTACGGCGCTGAAGCGAATCCAATACGTCGAGGCTCACGACTGGATTTTTTCGGTGAAGGATCGCGGGCCTTTCAGCTTTGTGAGCGTCTGCGAAAACCTGGACATCGAGCCTGATTCACTACGCGTCGGCCTCAGACGCAAGCATGCGCGGATCCGGTCAGTTACGCTGGTCAGCAAGGCCGCGCAGCCGCAAACCACGCGCGTTCTGCACGGTGACATGGCGGCGCGAGCATGAGGCGGAGCGGTTGGAGCGCGCCGCGGCGTTTCGACCCGTCACGCGATGTAACCACGGCTGGCGACACCCGTGGCGTGCGATACAAACTCTTCAGCCGTATTTCCGGGGCGGCCACCATGGAAAATACGACGGCATGTCTTTTGAGATCTTCTCTGGAAATTTTGCCGGACGCTTCTCAAGGAATGACAGCACGCCTTCCCTGACATCGGCGGACGAGCCCCGCACGAAAATTCCCTTGCTATCGACCTTGTGCGCTTCCATCGGATGATCCGCGCCGAGCATCTTCCACATCATCTGCCGAATCAGTGCGACCGACACCTGCGAAGTATTGTCAGCGATATCGCGGGCGAGAGCGCGCGCGGCCGGAATCAATTCCGCGGCCGGGTAAACTTTTCTGACCAGGCGCCCCTCGAGCGCTTCCTGCGCGGAAAATACCCTGCCGGAAAAAGTCCACTCGAGGGCCTGCGAGATTCCGACGATGCGCGGCAGGAACCAGCTCGAGCAGGCCTCGGGCACGATTCCGCGGCGCGAGAACACGAACCCGAAGCGGGCGGTTTCGGAGGCCAGGCGCACGTCCATCGCGAGTTGCATCGTGACGCCGACTCCCACCGCCGGACCGTTGACGGCCGCGATGACGGGCTTAAGGGACTCGAAGATTCGCAGCGTCAGTCGTCCACCGCCGTCACGGGTTACCTCGTTGCTCCAATCGATCGAGCCGTCGGCGCGGATCGCGCTTTTTCGGTCGGGACGATCGGCGCGCGCGGGCGCAAAGGTCTCGGCCCCCGACGACAGGTCGGCGCCGGCGCAGAACGCGCGGCCGGCGCCGGTTACGATAATCGCGCGAATCTGGTCGTCCTTGTCGGCGCGATCGAACGCGTCGATCATTTCGGTCATCATGATGCCGGTGAAGGCGTTGAGCTTCTCGGGCCGGTTAAGCGTGATCGTCAGGATGTTGTCCTTGACGTCATAGAGAATCTGTTCGTAAGCCACTTCCATCTCTCCGTGCTGATTATCGCGCGCCGGGAATCACGACTGGGCGCGAACCTCGTGTTCGATCCGGTCGGCGTATTTTTTGAGCGCGGCTTCGCGCAGCTTGGGAATGTGCTGGCTCGGAAACAGCCCGGTGGTCGCTTTGTACTCGCGCAGCACCTGGCGCGCGACGGTAACCTTGTGGACCTCGGTCGGTCCGTCGGCGAGTCCCATGTGAAAGCTCTGGATAACCTGCTCGACGAACGGCATCTCTCCGGTCGCGCCGAGCGAGCCGTGCAGATGAAGTGCGCGGGCGGCGACGTCGTGAAATACCTTGGGCATGAGCGCTTTGACGGCCGCGATATCCTTGCGCACCTTCAGGTAGTCTTTGTAGCGATCGATCTTCCACGCGGTGCGCAGCACCAGCAGGCGGAACTGCTCGATCTCCATCCACGAGTCCGCGATCTTCTCCTGCACCATCTGCTTGTCCGCCAGGCGCGAGCCCTGCGTGGTGCGCGAGAGCACCCGCTCGCACATCATGTCGAACGCCTTGCGTACCTGCCCGATCGTCCGCATCGCGTGATGAATCCTGCCTCCGCCCAGACGCGTCTGCGCGACCACGAAGGCGCCGCCGCGGGGTCCGAGCATGTGATCTTTTGGGACGGTCACGTCTTCGTAACGGATATACGCGTGGCTGCCTTCAGCCTCGTGCATGCCGACACCCATGTTGCGCACGATGTTCACGCCGGGCGTCTCTTTGGGCACGATGAACATCGACATCCGGTTGTATTCCTTGGCCTCCGGGTCGGTCACCGCCATAACGATCAGAAACGATGCGAGATGCGCGTTGGACGAAAACCACTTCTCGCCGTTGATTATCCAGTTGTCGCCGCGCAGTTCGGCCTTGGTGGTGAAGACTTTAGGGTCGGCGCCGCCCTGCGGCTCCGTCATCGAGAATGCGGAGACGATTTCGTTGTCGAGCAGCGGCTGCAGGAAGCGCTTTTTCTGCTCAGGGGTGCCGTAATGCGCCAGAATTTCAGCGTTGCCCGAGTCGGGCGCCTGGCATCCGAATACGATCGGAGCAAAGCGCGAACGGCCGAGAATCTCGTTCATCAGCGCGAGCTTGATCTGGCCGTAACCTGGTCCGCCGAGGTCGGGTCCGAGATGGCAGGCCCAGAGCTTGCGCTTGCGGACTTCAGCCTGGAGCGGGCGCACCAGCGCATTGCGCTTGGGATCGCGCACGTCATAGGGATGGCCGAGCACGTAGTCGAGCGGTTCGACTTCTTCGCGCACGAATTGGTCAATCCAGTCGAGTTCCTTCTGGAACTCCGGTTCAGTTTCAAAATCCCAACTCACAAAAGTTCCTCCTGTAGAATCTGTTGTTCAGCGCCTAAATTGCTCAGGCTGCCGACCCGGGCGTTTAACTTTTCAGATAGAGCGATTCGGGCGAGCTGGTTACGTTGGTGCCGAAGCCCGGCATCTCCCGCATCAGCGGGCTCGTCCGTTCGAGTATCTCGGGCTTTACCGTCGAATACCACTTCCACCGCGGACGGCGGGCGCCGCCGACGCCTTCCATGACGAACCGGCCGTCGCGCTCGAGCAGCTTCGTGGCTTCGTTCACGTCATGCGTGCGAGAAATATCGGCCATCGCTCGTCACTCCGGCGAATTTCCGCGGCTCATTTTCCGTTGGCTTTCCCCGGTAACGGAGAAATCGCCGACAGAACCGAAGGTGATTCCGAATGAGCGTCCGAATGCTTGGCCATTCCCATCGCTTCGAGAATCTCGGGCCGGATATTCTCCGCGCCCTTTTCCGAGATGTGCTGTGCGATACGCGAGCCTACCGCGACCATCGCGGCGCCGATGAAGCTCTCGCGATTGCTTCGCGCCCAATCAAGCGAAGCGTCGCGATTGAGGTTCAAGTCCTGGAACTTGGGCATCACGTAGCGCGCAATCAATTCGTACGAATGTTTGGTGGCCTCCCAGTTCGCCCAGTTATGCGCGAGCTGGAGAAAGCAGCCGAAGCCACCGGACTGTTTCTGCAGCCGTTCGATTTGCGCGATGCAATCGTCGGGTGTGCCGACAACGGCCAAGCCTGAAGCGATCAGCGCATCGACCGGGTCCGAGCCGTCGTCGGGGGCGACCGGAAGGGCGGCAACCTCGCGGAAATAGAACAGCCACTTTTCGAGGCCGAAGCGCACGTTGGCGCGCGCCTGTTCCCGCGTCTCGGCGACGTGCACGGGTCCCACCAGGCGCCATCGGTTGCGATCCATGACGGTTCCGCTATCGCGCGCCATATCTTCGGCAATCGCCCAGTTGGATGACAGCGCGTTGAAACCTCCCGCTGTCGTCGCGCCGAGTGAGAGGAGTCCGACGCCATGCTTGCCCGCGGCACGCGACCCGGTCGGCGAGACTTGGCTTGCGACGGCAACTTCGACCGAGGGTCGCGAGTACGGCGTTATTTGGAGGCGTGCACTTTCCAGCGTGAACCAGTCGGTTTTCTTTGTGACTGTCTCGCCGCGCAGCAGCGGCACCAGCGC
The DNA here is from genome assembly GCA_035533435.1 of Binataceae bacterium (SeqCode). Taxonomy (GTDB): domain Bacteria; phylum Desulfobacterota; class Binatia; order Binatales; family Binataceae; genus JBARDN01. The sequence continues at coordinate 1,863 of DATLTX010000055.1, read as the reverse complement.
GTCGAGCGCCTGGTCCATCATGTCGCGCTGCCTTCCGACCTCGATTCCCATCATCGCCGCATCCGAAGGCAGAGCGCCCGGGCCGACTCCGAACATCACGCGTCCGCGGGTAATGTGATCGAGCTGATTGATACGGTCCGCGAGCATCAGCGGATGATGATACGGCAGCGACGACACGCCGGTGCCGAGGCGGATATGGCGCGTGCGCTCGGCGGCGGTCGCGATGAAGATCTCGGGGCTTGCGATAATCTCGTAGCCGGCCGAGTGATGCTCGCCGATCCATGCTTCGTCGTAAGAGAGTTTGTCCATCCACTGCACGAGCTCAAGGTCGCGCTCGATCGCGAGAGTGGGGTTTTCGTTGATGGGATGAAAAGGCGCGATAAACGCGCCGAAGCGAAGCTTGGATGCAGCCATGCGTCGTCCTCGACCTGTCTCCGGATGGATTTTTCTTGCGGCTACGAGACTGTCAACCCGATTAAACGATCGTTTAACGCCAGACGCAATCCCGCGCGGCGCCGGCGACTTAGAGCCTTTCCTTCACTTCTTTTGCGGCGCGGATTCCCGCGCGCACCGCGCCCTCCATGCCGCCGTACGAGGTCGGTGAGCTTTCAGCGCCGCCCCAGACAATCCTGCCAATCGGGGGCCACATCGCGGCGCCATAGCGGGTCAAGAAGCCGGGGGGCAAAGGAGTCACGCATCCGGCGCTCCAGCGCTGGGCGGCCCAATCAACGGTTTCGTAACCGATTGGCTTGAGCGCTTGCGGTCCGAAGACCTTCGCGAGCGCGCTGGCCACCGCCAGTCGCTGCGCCGCCAACTCGCGCGGCGGCCAGGGCCCTTGCGTGAAGCCGACAATCACACCCGGCTTGCCGGAGGGCGGTGAGTTGTCGAGCGTCGTGATCAGGGTCGGCGTGTCGCTCATCGATTGACCGTTGAGTCCCATCTCGCGCCAGAACGGACGGTCATAAACGATGTTGAACTTGGTTCCGACTCCGGCAACGAAGTTGCGGATAAGTCCCGCGCGCATCGGCGGGAGTGCGGGCGCGAATGCGATGCGCCGGTTGTCGGCGGGCATCATCGCGACCACGACTTGCCTGGCCTCGAGCCTGCGGCCGGCCGCCTCGATTGCGACCGGTCCGCGATCCCATTTCGAGATCGATTTGACCGGCGCATTGAGTATCACGCGATCGCCGAGCTGCTGCGCCATCTTCAGACTCACGAGCTGCGAGCCTCCGACGAACCGCGATTGTTCGTCGCCGCCCTTTACCGCGATCATCGGTGCGACGCCGCCGACCGATTTTGCCTGGAACAGCGTGAAGAGCAGCGACATGGTTGCGGGATTTCCAAATACCGCAGTGCTGATGACATTCCCCAGCAGGAACGCCGCGGTCGGGTTTTTCACGTTTGCGGCGATCCATCCGCCAAGGCTTTGTTTGTCGAGCGCGGCGGCGTTGGGAGTCGTCCAGGGCGCATCGAGCACGACGGTCTGCGCAAGAGCTTCGAGCTTGCCGGCGGCTTCGATTACGGCCTGCGCGCCCGAAGCCCCCGACGCGTCCAGGCTGTCGCCGAGAACGCGCTGGCCACCCAGATAGAAAACAATCTTGCCGGTGTCGTAGGTATCAAAGGTGGCGATTCCGAGCTCTTTGGCGAGCGCGTGAATCTCAGTCTGGTGCGGGCCGATCCATTCGCCGCCGGCCTCGACGATATTGCCGCCTGCGATGGGGCGATTGAGCGTGCGGCCGCCGACGCGGTCACGCGCTTCGAGCACGAGCACGGATTTGACGCCGTCCTTGAGGAGTTCGCGCGCGGTGACCAGGCCGGAGATGCCAGCGCCGATGATCGCGACGTCCACGGATTGCGAACGCG
>DATLTX010000054.1:0-10683 GCA_035533435.1 Binataceae bacterium (SeqCode) | reverse complement strand
TATCCGTGGGCTGAAGGATCAACTGTTTGCGATTGGGTTCGCGCAGCCGTACCCCCTCTTCCATCACCGCACCTCCGCTTCAACCATCATCCGCCTTGCGCCACAAAATGCGATCCCCCAATACAAAAAATTCACAAACTCTGAGCGAAGCCGAAGGAAATCCCGGACTTGCAGTGCCGCGGCGGACGAACAGATCGGGATTCTTCGCGCGGCAGCCACGCGCGAGAATGACATACCAAGGAATCGAGCAAGAGCGGAATTGTCACTATGATATGCAGGGATCAATAATTCCCCTTCCCGTGCGGGAAGGGGTCAGGGGTTAGGTCGATCTTAAGGGCACCATCCGCGGGGCGGCCGGAGCACTCCGTGCGGCAGCCCCGCGCGAGAATTACCGGCGCGGGCAGCGCTCTCTCTCCCTAACACTCGTTAGATTTTTTGCCAGATTTGTTCATGGCTGAACTGTTCAGCCTTATGCTCGCTTCCACTTCATGCAAAACTGTTTGCATGGCAGCAAATCCATCATCGTCCCACCTGTCTGTTCGCCGCGCGCCTCATTGTCAGTGGCGGCGGACGGCTCCTCCGCTGGGCGACGGCGACGCCTTCAGCGGCGCCGGGTCGGCAGAAGTTTCGCACCCGAAAAATCGCATCGGAGCCACCGTTACCGGCAAATCTCCAGCATTTCCGCAGGGTTTTATTTTGACTCTTTAGAAAAGTGACAAAACGAACCCACCGCAAATCGGCAATCCTCGCCGCTCAAAGGCAGCTCCTTGCGCGGCGTACGCCGGCGTATCCCCGATTACGTCGGCGATGCGTCCGCAAGAAATGCTTCATCGACGAGCACGCTATCATTAGCAATTGTTGAGACTTTGTTGACCGGCGCGAGGCGCGCTTGCTACGCTTTGGATGCGGCTCGATAAATCCGTAGAGGAAGCAATGGCGGAAATCAAGGAATCGAAACCGATCAGCAAAGGCGACGAGATATTGCTTGCCGATGCGGCGGTGCTGACGCGGCTCGACAAGGCGATCGCATGGGCGCGCAAGTTCTCGATCTTCCCGTACCCGTTTGCGACCGCGTGCTGCGCGATGGAATACATGTCGCTGTCGCTGACCCCCTACGACATCGATCGCTTCGGTGCGCTCTTGCCGCGGTTTACTCCGCGCCAGGCCGACTTGCTGATGGTGATCGGCACGGTCACGGTGCGCCAGGGGCCGATCCTGCGCCGGGTGTACGATCAGATGGCCGAGCCGAAATGGGTGATGGCGTTCGGCGCGTGCGCGTCTTCAGGCGGTTTCTATGACAACTACGCGACGATTCCGGGAATCGACAAGATCGTCCCGGTCGATGTCTATGTCCCCGGATGTCCGCCCCGGCCCGAGGGCGTGCTCGACGCGCTGATGGCGCTGCAGCGCAAGATCCAGGGGCAGAAGCAAAAAATGCTCGCACTCGACACCAAGCATCAAGCGGCCTGACCCGCGCCGCATCCACGACTTAACTCTCATGGAACGCATACTGACGCGCTGGCTGGATATCCCTGAGCTGCATCGCCTCGAAGTCTATGAGGGCAACGGAGGCTACCAGGCGCTGCGCAAGGCCCTGTTCGAGATGAAGCCCGAGGACTTGATCAACGAGGTCAAGAACTCGAACCTGCGCGGCCGCGGTGGCGCCGCGTTTCCGACCGGCACCAAGTGGAGCTTCATCCCCAAGGACTCGAAGAAGCCGGTCTATCTGCTCTGCAACGCCGACGAGAGCGAGCCGGGCACGTTTGCCAATCGCTACCAGCTCGAAAAAGATCCGCATCAGGTGATCGAAGGGATTCTGATCGCCTGCCGCGCGGTCAACGCCCACGTCGCCTACATGTATTTCCGCGGCGAGTTCACCGTGCAGAAGCGCGTCGTCGAAGCGGCGCTCGCCGAGGCGCGCGCCAAGGGTTACATCGGCAAGAACATCATGGGCGCGGGCTTCGATGTCGAAATCTATACGCATCGCGGAGCCGGCGCTTACATCTGCGGCGAGGAGTCGGGCCTGCTCGAATCGCTCGAGGGCAAGCGCGCCTATCCGCGCAATCGTCCGCCGTTCCCCGCGATCTCGGGTGCGTTCGCCTCGCCGACGGTCGTCAACAACGTCGAGACGCTGTCGAATATCCCGTGGATCATCAAGAAGGGCGCCGACTGGTACAAGTCGATCGGTCCTGAGAAAAGTCCCGGCCCGAAACTCTTCTGCCTGTCCGGCCACGTCAACAAGCCCGGTCTGTACGAACTGCCGATGGGATTTGCGCTGAAGGATCTGATCTACGATATCGGCGGCGGGATGCTCGACGGCAAGGCGCTCAAGGCGGTCATCCCCGGCGGCGCGTCGTTTCCTCCGTTCACCGCCGAAGAGGCCGTCAAGGTCGCGATGGATTTCGATTCGGTTCGCGCCGCCGGCTCGCTGATGGGCACGGCGGGCGTGATGGTGATGCACGAAGACACGTGTATGGTCGATGTGCTGCGCACGATCGCGCATTTCTTTCATCACGAATCGTGCGGCCAATGCACACCGTGCCGCGAAGGATGCGGCTGGATCGAGAAGCTCCTGATTGACATGGAAGCCGGACGCGGCAAGCTCTCCGATCTTGAATTGCTGGTCAACATCTCGAGCAATATGGAGGGCAACACCATCTGCGTGCTGGCCGATTCGCTCGCGATGCCGACCAAGGGAATTATCAAGAAGTGGCGCCCGGAGTTCGAAGAACATATCCGGCTCGGGCGATGCCCGTTTCGCGATCGCGACGGCCATCTGGCCGTGCCCGCTCATCCGGCCTACGATGAATCTCCCCACGCATGAACCGCCGCGGGTCTGAAGGAATAGCGCGCTGATGCCTAAGCTCACCATCGATGGCAAGGAAGTCGAAGTCGCCGACGGAACCAACCTGATCCAGGCGGCCGATCAGGCGGGAATCGAGATCCCGCACTACTGCTACCATCCGGGGTTGACCGTGGTGGGCAATTGCCGGATGTGCCTGGTCGAAGTCGAGAAAGCGCCGAAGCTCCAGATCGCTTGCAACACCCGCGCCGCGGACGGGATGGTCGTGCACACCAAAAGCGATCGCACCAGGACCGCGCAAAAAGCGGTGCTCGAATTCCTGCTTATCAATCATCCTATTGATTGCCCCGTGTGCGATCAGGCCGGCGAGTGCAAGCTGCAAGACTACTACATGGACTACGATGCCGAGCCCTCGCGCTTTTCGCTTGGCAGGAAAAACAAAAAGGGCAAGGCGATCGATATCGGCTCCGACGTGATGCTCGATCAGGAGCGCTGCATCCTGTGCGCGCGATGCACCCGCTTTTTCGATGAGGTCACCAAGACCAGCGAGCTCGCGATTTTCCAGCGCGGCGATCAATGCCGGATAGATCACTGGCCCGACCGCCCGATCGACAACAACTACGCCGGCAACGTGGTCGATATCTGTCCGGTCGGCGCGCTTACCGAAAAGGATTTCCGCTTCCGCATGCGCGTCTGGTACCTGCATCGCACGCCGAGCGTGTGCGGCGGATGCGAGCGCGGATGCGCGATCGATATCTATCAAAACCGCGGCCGTATCTACCGCTTCAAGCCGCGCCAAAATCCCGCTGTCAATAGCTACTGGATGTGTGACGAGGGGCGCCACGGATTTCCCGCCCTCCAGAGCGAAAGCCGCCTCACCACGCCGCTCTATCAGGCCAAGGATTTGCTGCTGGCCGAGAGCTGGAGCGACGCGCTGCGCCGCGCGGCCGCACGAATAACGGCGCTCGGCCAGCAATTCGGCGCCCCGGCAATCGGCGCGGTGATCGGCGCGCAAGCGACCAACGAAGAAGCCTTCGCACTCAAGTCGCTGGTCAAAGACACTATCGGGTCCGAGCAAATCGCGACGCTTAGCTGGTCTCCGCCCGGCGCCAGCGGCGACGACGGCTTGCTGGTCCGCGCCAACAAGAATCCCAACACGCGCGGATTGTCCGCGCTCGGCCTGGCGCCGGATCGACTCGACGCGCTCTCGAACGCGGTCGCGGCGGGCGAGCTCAAGATGCTGATCGTGATGCGCGCCGATCTGGTCAAGGCGCTCGGCGAAGCCGAGTTCATCGGGCGCTTCGGCGCGCTCGATTACCTGCTGGTGCTCGATACCGACGCCAACGAGATCGGGCAGATGGCGAATCAGTTATGGCCGATCGGCGCGTATCCGGAAATCGACGGCAGCTTCACGAACTTCAAGGGCCGCGTGCAGAAAATCTCGGCCGCGCTCCCGCCGCCCGGACAGGCGCTTTCCGCGCTCGAGGCGATCGCGCGCCTGGGCCACGCGCTCGACGGCGTCGAGCGTCCGAAGACCGCGGAGGCGGTGTTCGCCGCGATGGCGCAGCAGGAGCCCGCATTCGCCGCGATGGCTCTGGAAGCCCTCGGGCCGCACGGCCAAGACCTCGCGCAATCCTGATCGCGCTGCTGCACCCTCAGTCAGCCAAGCTCCTCGAGCCGTCAAGCCACTTATGTCATTCCCGCGCGTGGCTGCCGCGCGAGGGATCCCGGCTGCGGCGTTGGCAGCCGCTTCAAGCGCGGTGCTCGAATTCTATCCGTGGCACTGGAAGCGGATATGTGAAGTGCCCGCCTTGATTCGGTCCAGGCGCTTGCGAACCTTCTGCGTCAGCGGGAGATCGGGAAACGCTTTCACGAACGCTTCGAGCCCGACCGTGACCTGCTGCTGATTTCCGCACGCGCAGGTGCCGGCGGCCATCTCGGCGTCCATGCTGTCGAGTTCGCCCTGCGCTTCGGTGGCGTATTCGTCGGGATACTGGGTGCGGTAAGCGAGCCATCCGCGGTACAGCCCGACCATCAGCGGTCCGTCGAACCTGGTGCATCCAGCGGCATCGGCCTGCTGAGAGATATAGACCGGATATATCGGACTCGAGTCAGGTTCGGTGCGCGCGTAGATCTCGAAGAAAGCGCGATCCGCGTTGCTGCCTTTATGCCGGGCGAGGTTCGCGAAAAAGCCCGCGCTCGGACGGACGACCGCCGAGTTTCCGCGAACCATCTGCATCCCCGGCATCTTCTTTTGCAGCGCCGCGAATTCCGGGGCGCTGAGCGTGTCGAGAATTGCCAGCACCTGGGGCGCCGATTTCACCCCGATCTCGAACAGCGGTTCGAGGCTCTGGCGCCGATGCGATTTCATTATCGCGGAGAGCGTGGCGGCGTATTCGTCAACCGACGGCGGCAGTTCCGCGGCGCTGGCGTGAACTCGCGCAACGCCGATCGCGCAAGAGGCAATAGCGATCGCGATGGTGAGCGCGACGATTCGCGGCGCACGGAGGTGATTTGATAATTCGCGCATCGCGGGTCAAGCCGGATCGGTAGCATCGCGGACGTCGCGCGCGCAATGCCCGCGCGATCCTGGCGGCGACAAAAGGCGGCGGCGCACCCGCCGAACGAAAATACCCGATCGTTCGCACGAGACGCGCCGCCGCGCTTGGGGGAGGACTTACTTGAATTCCGGTCGCGCCGTCAGACTTGGGAGGAGTGGTAAATCACCTCGATCTGGTCGAGATAGCTCAGGATCCTCCGGGCGACGCGTTCGGCGGTCGCAAGATCGCCGGATTGGGCGGCCGACTCGAGTTCGGCGCCCATCATGCTGATCTCGTCGAAGCCGTAACTTCCGCCGTCGCCTTTGAGACGATGCGCGAAGCCGGCCACCGAATCGAACTCGGCTCGCTCGACGGCGGCGACGATTGCGCGCGCGTCGGCGCGCTTGCGGGCGAGGAAGACCGGGACCAGGTCGCTCAGGTCGGAATCGATCTCGACTCGTACTTTCTGGTTCATGAGGCTTTCTCCTGCGGGGACTCCACGGCTTGCGGTTCGACGCTCGAAGTGGCGCGATGGATCGCCTCGAGCAGGGTGGCTTTCCTGACCGGCTTGGTGATGTGCGCGTCGCATCCCGCTTCCCTGGTGCGAAGCTGGTTCTCCTCCAGAGCTGACGCGGTCAGCGCCAGGATCGGAGTGCGCGGACGATCATGTTTGCGCTCCCAATCGCGAATCGCGCGGGTTGCCGTGTAACCGTCGATCTCGGGCATCTGGATATCCATCAGCACGACGTCGTAGGTGCGCGAGATGAACTTGTCGATCGCGACGCGGCCGTTTTCGGCTTCGTCGAGTTCGTAGGGCGTCTTCTTGAGATAGGCACGGACCAAGATCCGGTTGTCAGCGGAATCGTCGGCGAGCAGAATCCGTAGCGCCCGATCGTCGATCGTCGCCGATGGCGCCATCGGGTTGCCATCCCCAACCAGCGCCTGCGCCGCGAATGTTCCGCGGGCGCCCGCCGGATTGGCGTTTCCCAAAACCGCCGCGCGTAAATCCGTCAGCGCGATCGGTTTGACGATCCACGAGCCAAGACTCGCGGATCTGACCTGCGAGATTTCATCCGAGCCGAGCATCAGCGAGATCGCGCGTTCGGGAACGCCCAGCGCGCGCATCCGCTGCGTGGTTTCGATCCCGCCGAGCACCGGCATCCGGTTGTCGATCAGGATTGCGTCGAATGAGCTGCCCTGCGCGCGCGCCTGCGCGACCGCCGCGATCGCGTTCGCGCCCGAGTCCGCCGCGATGCATGTTGCGCCCATCATTTCGAGCATCTCGCGCACGATCGCAAGACACGCGGCGTTGTCGTCGGCGACGAGGACCCGCTTTCCGGCAAGGCTATTGTCGGGTTCCGCTTCGGGCTGCGCTTGCGGCGCCATCGTGACCGAGAAATAGAACACGCTGCCGCGTCCGGGCTCGCTCTCGGCCCAGACTTTTGCGCGCATCAACGCCGCCAGACGCCGCACGATCGCCAGCCCGAGTCCGCTGCCGCCATAGCTGCGCGTGGTCGAGGAATCGGCCTGGGTGAAGGGCATGAAGATAGTTTCAAGCTTGTCGGCGGCGATCCCCATCCCGGTGTCGCGCACGCTGAAGAGGAGCGCGCCGGGTTCGGCGGATGCGCGATCGCGCTCGACGCTGACTGCGACTTCGCCGGATTTTGTGAACTTGATCGCGTTGCCGATCAGGTTGATCAGGATCTGGCGCAGGCGCAGCGGATCGCCGATCCGCGCGACCGGCGTGCCGGGGGCGATTCGCACCAGCAGTTCGAGGCCTTTTTCGTGGGCGCGGATCGCCACCGCCTCGGCGGCGTTTTCGACCACCTCGCGCAGATCGAGCGGCGTGGTTTCCAGCAGCATGCGCCCGCTCTCGACCTTCGCGAGATCCAGGATGTCGCTCAGCAGGACCAGCAGGGCGTGGCCGTTGCTGACCAGGTTCTGCACGTAATGGCGCTGCTCCGTGGTCATTTGCGTCTCGGCGAGCAAATCGGCCATGCCGAGAATCGCGTTCATCGGGGTGCGAATCTCGTGCGACATGCTCGAGAGAAATTCGCTCTTTGCGCGCGACGCCTGCAGCGCTGATTCGCGCGCCGCGATCAGCTCGCGCTCGGCGCGCTTGATCCCGGTGATGTCGTGGCTGATCGCGAGGCAGCACGGCCGTCCGCCGAGTTGCAGCACGATTCCCGAGATGAGGCACTCGGCGATGGTTCCGTTCGCATTGCGGAATAATGCCGGCATGTCCCGCACAAAGCCGGATTCTTCGATTTCACGCGCGAAGGCCGAGCGCTGCGCACTATCGGCCCACAATCCGACCTGGTTAAACGGCTTGCCGATCGCGGCCTGCTTGGACAAACCGGTGGCGCGGACGAACTGGCCGTTGACGTCGAGGTACCGCCCGGTGGCCATGTCGCTGATCGAGATCGAGTCGAAGTTCGCGTCGAACACCTTGCGCAGCGTCGCTTCGCTCTCCGCGAGCCGTTGCTGCGCGGCGCGGAACTCGGAGATGTCGCGGGCGATCGAGAGCAGCGCCTTGCGTCCGGCGAGATCGATCAACACGCCGGAGATCAGATGCGGCACGACCTCGGCGCCGATGCGCAGGTTAACCTCGACGTTACGGACCTCGCCCTTTTCGTGAAGTTGTTCGACGAAAGCGGTGAACTGCGCGGGGTCGGCCCAGAAACCAAAATCGCTGGTGCGATGTCTCAGAATTTGCTCGCGTGAAAGTCCGGTGCGCCGCGTGACCTCGTCGTTGATCTCGAGATATTCGCCGCCCGGAAACTCGTTGATCGCGATGAAATCCCGGTTCGCATTGAAAATCGTCCGCAGCTTGGCCTCGCTCTCCGCCAGCCGGGTTTCGCTGCCGCGCAGCGCTTCGAGTTGGCGGGCCAGTTCCGCGCGCGCGGCCTCGAGCTCGCGCTCCTTCTGCTTCAGCACCGAGATTTCCCGGGTGAAGGAGATGATGCACGGCTCGCCGTCCAGTTCGGTTTTGACGCTCGAGATCAGCGCCGGAATCAGCGCGCCGTCGGCGCGACGGAATTCCACCTCCATGTTGCGAACGCTCCCGTCAGTCTCGATCCGGCGATCGTATTCTCGCATCGTTTCGAGGTCGGCCCACAGATTCAGGTCACTGCTTGAATGGCCGAGAACCTGGCAGGACGTGAGACCCAGCGAGTTGTACAGTCCGTCATTGGCGTAGGTGAATTGGCTCTGGCGCAGACTGTATATCGAGATCGCATCCATGCTCGCGTCGAGAATCGTGCGCATGCGCGCCTGACTTTGCTCCAATCCCACCCGCGTCTCGCTGATCGCCGTGATATCGCGAATCATGGCGACCCCGCACAGACGCCCGTTCAGCTCCAGTGGCACGCCCGAGACAAGGCCGGTGATAATTCTGCCGTCGCCGAGCCGAAACTCGGCCTCGAAATTGCGCACGGTGCGGCCCGCTTCCAGCTCCGATACGAAATACTCACGTTGCGCGGCATGCACCCATAATTCGAATTCTCTGATCGAATGGCCGAGCAACGCTTCGCGCCGAAGCCCAAAGGCGGTCTCGAAGGTTTGGTTGACCATCACGAAGGTGCGATCGCCGAGAGTCCCGACAATCGCGATGTCGTTGAGGTTATCGAACACCGTGCGCATCGTCTCCGCGCTGATTTGCGCGCGCCGCTTGGCCTGCGCGTGCTCGGCCATCTCGGTACCCAGTCGCCGATGGCTGATGCTCAGAGCCAGGACTTGCGCCTCGAGTTCACCGCGGTAGCGCGCCGTCATCATGCAGGCGGCCTGCGCCAGCAGCACCGCAATAAGAACCCCGAGCCACAGCAGATCGACATCGGGATTGCGCGCGGAGTGCGAGAGAATAGCAAAGGCCAAAACCGCGACCGCGCCGAGCGCTCCCTGCCAGCGCGCATTCCACGGCACCAAAGCTCCAGCGCCGATCACCACGCCAACAATCGCCACGAACAGGGCCTCGGGGTCGTTGGTCAAAACGGCCAACGCCAAAATCGTCAGAATTTCGGCCGCGCACGTGAACCACGCGGCAATCCGCCAATGCTCCAGGCACCAATCGGTGAACGTCAGCGCGAACAGAAGCGCGCCGAAGTAAATTCCCGCCAGATGCAGCCCAACAATCGGGATCAGCGGTCCAGTGTGAGTCGTGTCCGGCACAATCAGGTAAGCGAGCTGAAGCACGAACATCAGTACGCCGCCGCCGCGCAGCAGCGGCACGGTGGACTTCGCGGAGTCGCCGCGCCAACTCAACAAAGTCGTGCGATGGTGATCGTTCTCGTCGTCGTCAAAGATCGGTCTTGATTCGAGCGGTCCTTCGCGGATCGCCGAATGAATACTCTTGGCCGAGCGATCAGTGCCAGAACTGGAAACGTCGAGCGGAGGTTCTGTAATCTTGGGAGAAGCAGCCACGAGCAATAAAGCAAGCTCGATGCCGCCGTGCGGCTTTTGATTTCGGGAATCGCCGCGAAAATTGGTCACCTATTTGAAGCAATGGCGAGCGAAGTTCGCGCGCCAGTCCCGAAATGACACAACCCGCGAAACAAGCTTTGTGCGTGAGCAGGTGATTGCAAAACCGCCGACCGTGCTGATGCGCGGTCGGCGGCCTGCTCCAGATATGCGCTCAGGAAGTCATCCTCGAGCCGCCAACGCCATCGCCATCGGTGTGAAGAAACTGCGATCTACCGCACCCATGTTGATGTACCAGCATTCGTGCTCTGGTGTGTTCTGTCCCGGCAGGTAACACATCGTGGCGACGCCGGATTGCTCGTCGGTGGAGGAGGCGCCGACCACGAACTCGCGTTTGAACGGATAAATTGCGATTCGCGCGTCCGGCACCGGCCGATCGCGATAGGTCAGCCAGTAGATGTTGTTGGTCCACAACTGGCCCTGGTGATCGTATTCATCGACGTACGGCTCGAACCACATTTCGCCGTCAACATACAGAATCGTCTTCGATTGCAACGCCTGGCTGTTGTTCGACTCACGCGGCGACGCCTCGACGATGTAAAGTCGCCGTGCCTCCCAGTCTTCGGGGCATGCGCTGGCGCCGCCATCGGTCTGGCAGGTGATTTCGGGCGAGTGCACGGCGTTGACCGCGGCCAGCATCGTCTTCTGTCCGAGGAACTTGTAGTTATACTCCTCGACTTTGGCGTTGAATCCGGAATAGTGATCGGGGTCGAAGTTGGTCATGTCGGCGCCATAGTTGGTGATACTGGGGGTAACCGCGTCGCCCATGATTCCCTCGTTCAGCCGGCGCAGACGGCGATCGCCCGGATTCCAATCCCAAATGTCATCGGCCTTCTTCGGATCCTCGTAGCGAAAACGCAGCAG
>DATLTX010000053.1:0-12851 GCA_035533435.1 Binataceae bacterium (SeqCode) | reverse complement strand
TGACCGCGGCCGAGCGCCCAATCCCATAGATATAGGTGAGCGCGATTTCCATCCGCTTGTTTTTCGGCAGTTCAACTCCCGCTACTCGTGCCATCGCAAATTCCTTCTGGGTCTCAAGTCTGGGGCGCGGTCCTAGCCCTGACGCTGCTTATGGCGCGGGTTGGAGCACAGGATACGCACGACGCCCTGGCGGCGCACCACCTTGCAATTCTTGCAAATCTTTTTTACCGAAGCTCGAACCTTCATTGTTTCGTACCGTATCGCCGGCGCTTAGCGCTGCCGGTAAGTAATCCGGCCACGGGTCAAATCGTACGGGGACAATTCCACCGTGACCTTGTCGCCGGGAAGAATCTTGATGTAATGCATCCGCATCTTGCCTGATATATGCGCCAACACCTTGTGCCCGTTGTCGAGCGTGACCCGAAACACCGCGTTCGGCAGCGCCTCATTGACCGTTCCCTGAACTTCGATAGAGTCGCCCTTAGACATTGTCCAACTCGCTCAGGATAATCGGCCCATTTGAGGTGATCGCGATCGAATGCTCGAAGTGGGCCGATAGTTTACCGTCTGCGGTTACCGCAGTCCACCCGTCCGCGAGTATCGCCAATTCAGGGGTTCCTTCGTTAACCATCGGCTCGATCGCGAGCGCCATTCCCTCCTGGAGCCGGGGATTGGGCATCCCGCGCCGGAAATAATTTGGCACTTGCGGATCCTCGTGGAGCCGCCGCCCGATTCCGTGACCGGCGAAATCCGTCACCACCGAATAGCCCGCGTTTTCGGCCACCGCCTGCACCGCGCGCCCGATATCCGAAATCCTGTTGCCCGCGTGCGCCTGCGCGATTCCCGCATACAGAGCCTCGCGCGTGACGCGCAGCAGCCGCGCAGTGCTATCCGGAACCTGGCCGACAGGAACGGTCCGCGCCGAATCGCCAAAAAAGCCCTGGTACACGACGCCGTAGTCGAGTCCGACGATATCGCCCGCCTTGAGCTTTCGCCCCGACGGGATGCCGTGGACAATTTCTTCATTGATCGAGACGCACAGCGATTTCGGATAGACCACGTCGCCCGGCTTGTAGCCCTTAAACGCCGGACGCGCACCCTTTTCGAGCGTCAACCGCTCGGCCAGCGCGTCGAGCTCCTGGGTCGCAACGCCGGGCCGCACCGCGCCAACCAATGCGTCGAGCACCTCGGCGACGATCTGGCTCGCGCGGCGCATGATTGCGATTTCTTCGGTGGTCTTGATCGTGATCATCTAAAATTCAGACTTCTAAGATTCAGACTTCGCAAAGCGAGTTCTAGTTTCCGCGCGCACGCGCCGCCTTGGCCAACACGGCCGGCGACAGCAGTCCATTGAGCACGGCGATAATCCGGGCCTCGACCTCTTCAGGCTTGCCCAGCCCGTCGATTTGCCCCAGCACCCCCAGACCACCGTAGTATTCGAGCAACGGACGGGTGGTGGCGTTGTACACGTTGAGCCGATTACGCACCGTTGATTCGGAATCGTCCTCACGCTGATAAAGTTCACCGCCGCATTTATCGCACACACCCGGCTTTTTGGGCGGCTCGAAAACCAGGTGATACATGGCGCCGCACTTGGTGCAGGTGCGGCGTCCGGAAACCCGCCGCACGATTTCCTCGTCCGGCACGCTGAACGCGATCACCCGATCGAGGGTCGTGCCGCGCCGTTTCAGCAGCATCGCGCGCAGCGCTTCCGCCTGCGCGACTGAGCGCGGAAACCCGTCCAGGATAAAGCCCTTTTTCGCGTCGGCGGCGCCGAGCCGGTTGTCGATCAGGTTCAACACCAGATCATCCGGGACCAACTCTCCGCGGTCCATGTAGCTTCCGGCTTTAACGCCGAACGGAGTCTTCTCGTGAACCGCGGCGCGCAGCAAATCGCCGCTGGAGATTTGCGGAATACCCGATAGATCACGAAGCATCCGCGCCTGCGTGCCTTTACCCGCCCCGGGCGGCCCCAACAGTACCAATCGCACAGTTTACGCACCTTTGCGCGACTTCACCCGCCCGCGGCGCATGAAGCCTTCGTAGTTGCGCGTGAGCAGATGGGTTTCGATCTGGGCGATCGTGTCGAGCGCGACGCCGACCACGATCAGGAGAGCCGTCCCGCCGAAGTAGAACGGCACGTTGAAGCGCGCGATCAAAATCGTCGGCAGAACGCATACGGCGCTGACGTAGATCGCGCCGCCCAGCGTGATCCGCGACAGCACCCGGTCGATATATTCTGCCGTGTAGCGGCCCGGCCGGATACCCGGAATAAAGCCGCCGTATTTTTTCAGATTGTCGGCAACGTCAACCGGGTTGAAGGTGACGGCCGTGTAGAAATAACAGAAAAACACGATCAGGATGACGTAGATCAGGTCGTAGGTAAATCCGCCCGGCATCAGGAAGGCCGAGTAATCCTTAAGCGCGGGCAAGAACTGCGCGACCGTCGCCGGAAATACCAGGATCGACGACGCGAAGATCGGCGGGATAACTCCCGAGGTGTTGATCTTGAGCGGCAGATGCGACGCCTGCCCGCCGTACACGCGCCGTCCGACCACGCGCCGCGCGTATTGAATCGGGATCCGCCGCTGCGCGGTCTCCAGATACACGATCAGGCCGGTGACGCCCACCGCCAACAGCAGGATGAACGTGAGCGCGAAGATGCTCATCTCACCCGAGCGCACATACTGGGTGGTGGCGCCAAGTGCGCTCGGCAGCCGCGCGACGATTCCGGCCATGATTATGAGCGAAATACCGTTGCCGATTCCACGCTCGGTTATCTGCTCGCCGAGCCACATGACGAACATCGCACCCGCCGTGACGGTGATCACCGTCATCGTGATAAACGCCGGACCCGGCGAATATACCACCGAGCCGCCGCCGGGAGCCTGGATCTTCTCGAGTCCGATCGCGATCATCGTGCCCTGCAGAATCGAGAGGCCCACCGTCGCGTAACGCGTGTATTGCGTTATCTTGCGCCGGCCGGCTTCGCCTTCCTTGTACAGCTCGTCGATATACGGCGACGCGACCTTGAGCAGATCGATGATGATCGCCACCGTGATGTACGGCATGATCCCGAGCGCGAAGACCGAGAATTGTTCCAGCGCGCCGCCCGAAAAGAGGTTTACCCAGCCGAACATCGTGCCCGACGCCGCATCGAAGAACGACGCGAGCGCCTGCCCGTCGATTCCCGGAGTCGGCACCGCCACGCCGAGCCGGAACACCGCCAGCATCATGGCTGTGAAGAACAGCCGGCGGCGCAGCTCCGGTATATGCGAGGCGTTTGATAACCCGTCAAGCATCAGGCATTGGCCGGGGCGATAAGCTCCGCGCTGCCGCCGGCGGCGGCGATCTTTTCGCGCGCGCTGCCGGAGAAGGCGTCGGCGCGAACCGTGAGCCTGGTCTTCAACTCACCCGAACCGAGAATCTTGATCTTGCGTCCTTTGCGCGTGATTCCGCGCGCGGTCAGCGCCGCGGCGTCGATCGTCGCACCGTCGGCGAACCCGGAAAGACTCGCGATATTCACCAGATCGAATTTCTCGCGCCGGGTCTCGTTTTTCTGCAACCGGCGAAAGCCCTGCTTGGGCGTGCGCCGCTGCAGCGGCATCTGTCCGCCCTCGTAACCCGGCGGAGTATTGCCGTGCGAGCGCGAGCCCAAGCCTTTATGCCCGCGACCGGAAGTTTTTCCGTGGCCCGAGCCGATTCCGCGTCCGATTCGCTTGATGCGATGCTTCGAGCGGGGAGCGGGTTTCAAATCGCTGAGATTCATCGCGTCCTCTAATTCCAGCTTGTGTCGCGTTGCGCGCGGCTCAGCCCTCGACCACGGCCACCAGATGCTTGAGGCGCCGGACCATCCCTTCGACCGCGGCGGTGCGCTCGAGCTCGCGTTCGCTGCCGACCTTGCGCAGACCGAGGCCGCGCACAGTTGCGCGCACGCGTTTGTTGGTCCCAATCGGGCTGTGCACCAGTTTGATTCGGATCGTGTCGCTCATCTGACTAGACCGCTTGCTTGACCGATTATCTGCTTGACTGATTGCCTGCGCAAAAACTTTCGTCCCGTGCCCGTCCGGGCTCAGGCCGCCTCGGGACGTTCGCCGCCCGAGCGCGCGCGCAACTTCAGAATCTCTTCGGGGCTGCGCAGTTCGAGCAGCGCCTCGAGGGTTGCCTTGACCAGGTTGTGCGGATTCGAGGAACCAAGCCGCTTGGTCAGGATATTGCGGATTCCGCACAGCTCGACCACGGCGCGCACTCCGCCGGCGGCGATAACGCCGGTCCCTTCGGCGGCGGGGCGCAGGACCACGCGGCCGGCTCCGAAATGGCCGACGACTTCGTGCGGGATCGTGCCATTGCGCAGCGGCACGCGGATGAGGCTTTTCTTGGCGCGATCGACGCCCTTGCGAATCGCCTCGGGGACTTCGTTGGCTTTGCCCAGGCCGAAGCCGACGAGTCCGTTATGATCGCCCGCGACCACCAGCGCCGAGAAGCTGAAGCGGCGTCCGCCCTTCACAACCTTTGCGACGCGGTTGATGTGGACGACCTTTTCCTTGATTTCGAGCCCTTGCGGGTCAATGCGTTGCGCCACGTCGTGCCTCGATTTTCAAAACTTTAGTCCGGCTTCGCGCGCCGCGTCGGCAAGCGCTTTGACCCGGCCGTGATAGAGAAAGCCATTGCGGTCGAACACTACGGTCTGGATTCCGGCCGCCTGGCACTTTTCGGCGATCGCCTTGCCGACCGCTTTGGCGGCGGCCAGGTTGCGCTTGCTCTTGAGCGCGTCGCGCACCGCTTCGCTCTGGGTCGAAGCCGCCGCGAGCGTATTGCCGCTCTGGTCGGAGATCACCTGCGCATAGATATGGTTGAGCGATCGGTAGATCGAAAGGCGCGGCCGCGCGTCGGTGCCTGTAGCCTTGCGGCGCACGCGCTGGCGGCGCAAGCCGCGTTTTTCTGCCCGCTGTGATTGCATTGTCGTTGACTCTTCGCGCTCCGCTGGTGCGCACTACGCCGAAGTCGATCCGGCGGCGGCTTTTCCCGCCTTGCGGCGAATCGTTTCGGTTGAGTACTTGATTCCCTTGCCCTTGTACGGCTCCGGCGGTCTGAGCTCGCGCACCTCTGAGGCCACCGAGCCGAGCAATTGGCGGTCGGCGCTCTCGAGCGTGATCAAGACCTGCCGCTCGACCTTCGCCGTCACTCCGGGCGGCAACTGATAGACGATCGGATGCGAATAGCCGAGGCTCAAATTAATCTGGGCGCCCTTTACTTCCGCCCGGTAGCCGACGCCATTTATCTCGAGAACTTTGCTAAAGCCCTTGCTGACGCCTTCGGCCATATTCGCGATCAGCTTGCGCGTAAGCCCGTGCAGCGAACGCTCCAGGTTGGAGTCGCCGGGGCGCTTGACGACCAGCTCGGCGCCGTTGATCTCAACGGTAAAGCCGGGCTGGAGCTGATGCTCGAGTTTGCCCTTGGGGCCCTCGACCTTGAGCATCGTGCCGGACAGTTCGGCCTTGACGCCCTTTTCGAGTTTTACCGGTAATCTTCCTATGCGCGACATCGGCGGCTCCGTTTACCAAACCCGGCAGAGAATTTCTCCGCCGACGCGCTTGCGGCGCGCTTCGCGTCCGCTCATTACGCCGAGCGGCGTCGAAACAATATGCACACCCATCGCGCCGCGCGCCTTCGCGATCTCGTCGGCGCCGGCATAGCGCCTGAGACTCGGCTTGCTCACGCGCTGGATGCCCTTGATAACCGGCTCGCGCGCAGCCGAGTAGCGCAGCTTGATCACGAGCTTGCGCTTGGGATCTTCGCCGGCCGGCTCGACGCCGTCGAGAAAGCCTTCGGCCACGAGCACGCGGCAAATCGCTTCGCGCAGCCGTGAGTGTTCGAGCGTGACCTCATTAAACCGCGCGCGCATCGCGTTGCGGATTCGGGTCAGTAGTTCTGCGATCGGATCGGTCCTCGACATTATCGGGTTCTCTCTACCAGCTCGCCTTGACGACGCCGGGAAGCTGTCCCCTAAGGGCGTATTTGCGCAGGCATAGCCGGCACATCTTGAAGCGCCGGTAAAAAGCCCGCGAGCGCCCGCATAGCGGGCAGCGGTTATGCGTTCGCACCTTGAACTTCGGAGTGCGCAACGCCTTGATTCTCAGGCACTTCTTAGCCATCGGTCCTCTGCGCCTTAAGCCTGCGCCGGCGCCGCGGCGCCCTGGCCGTCGCGTTCGGCCTGGCCGCGAAACGGCATCCCGAGCGCCTTCAGCAGGGTCAGCCCCTCGAAGTCGCTGCGCGCGCTGGTGGTGATTGAAATCGTAAGTCCCTTGATCTTATCGACTTTGTCCAGATTGAGTTCGGCGAAAATCGTATGCTCGCGCAGGCCGAGCGAATAATTCCCGCGTCCGTCGAACGCCTTGTCGCTGATCCCGCGAAAGTCGCGCACTCGCGGCAGCGCGACGTTAACCAGCCGATCGAAAAATTCCCACATCCGCTCGCGCCTGAGCGTAACCATCGTTCCGATCGGCATCCCCTGGCGCAGCTTGAAATTCGATATTGCCTTGCGCGCGCGGGTCAGCACCGGCTTCTGCCCGGTGATTTGCGCAAGCTCCTCGACCGCGAGGTCGAGCACCTTGACGTTGTCGCGCGCTTCGCTGAGCGCCATGTTGATCGTGATCTTGGACAGACGCGGCACCCGCATCTTGTTTTCGATCTTCAGCTCGCGCATCAGCGCGGGCACGATCTCGCTTTCATAGCGCAGGCGCAGCCGGGCCGGAATCTTGGGCTCGGGCTCGCGCGGCGTCGCAGCCGCCGCGGCGGCCTGCTCGGCGCGGGCGGCCTTGTCCTTGGCCGCCTTTGCCTTCAGCGCCTGGCCCTTCGCGGCTGCGTCCGGGCTCTTGGCCTTTTGCGGCTTGTCGGTTTTATCGTTCTTGTCGGCCATCAGTCGTTACCCACCGCTTCGCCGCACCTGCGGCATACGCGGGTTCGCGTCTTGTCATCGGCAAGCTTCACAGCCAGCCGGACGGGAGCATTGCACCGGTCGCAGAAAAACATCACGTTGGCGATATTGAGCGGCGCCTCTTTTTCCACGATTCCGCCGGGGCTCTGCGCGCCGCGCGGCTTGGAGTGGCGCTTTACGATATTGAGCCGCTCGACCACAACGCGTCCGCGCTCGGTCAGCACGCGCATCACCTTGCCGGTCTTGCCGCGATCGCGCCCCTTGACGACCATCACCATGTCGTTCTTGCGGATCTTGTATTTTGCTGAGCGGGATGCGGGCGCCATCTCAGAGAACCTCTGGTGCGAGCGAAATTATCTTCATGAATTTCTTGGCGCGCAGCTCGCGCGCGACCGGCCCGAAAATACGGGTGCCGATCGGTTCGTGCTGCGCGTCGATCAGAACCGCGGAATTGCCGTCGAAACGGATATAGCTGCCGTCGTCGCGGCTGATCTCGCGCGCGGTGCGCACGATCACGGCGCGGGCGACGTCGCCCTTTTTCACCTTGGCGTTGGGAATGGCTTCCTTGACCGCGACCACGATGACGTCGCCGACCGAGGCGTAGCGCCGACGCGATCCGCCGAGCACCTTGATGCACATGACCTTGCGGGCGCCCGAATTATCGGCAACGTCGAGTACTGTCTGAACCTGAATCATCGCGCTTGTGTTACCTTCAGCCTGCCGCCCGCTTGATTACCTTGGCGATACGCCAACGCTTGCTCTTGCTGAGCGGACGCGACTCGACGATCTGGACGCGGTCGCCCTCGTGGCACTGGCTGGTTTCGTCGTGCGCCATGTAGCGCTTGCGCCGGCGCATCCGCTTTCCATACAGCGGATGCTCGACCAGGCGGTTGACTTGGACGACCACCGTCTTGGTCATTTTGGCGGAGACCACGATCCCCTCGCGCCGTTTGATTCGCTCACGCATCGAGTTACTTCGCTTTCGCGGCGCCGTCTGCGTCCGCGGATTTCTGCTGGATCACGGTCAAAATCCTCGCCAGCTCGCGCCGCGCGCCGTTGAGCGCCGACGATTTGTCGAGCTGATTGGTGCGCAGCTTCAGGCGCAGCCGGAAAATCTCTTCGCGCGTCTCGCGTTCCTTGACGCGCAGATCGCCCGCGCTCATCTGCCGGATTTCGTCAAGCTCCAAGGCCGCCCTCCTCGCGTTCCACGACGATCGTCTTGATCGGCAGCTTGTGCGCGGCCAGGCGCATCGCTTCACGCGCAGTCGGCCGATCGACGCCTTCCATCTCGAACAGGATCCGCCCGGGCCGGACCACCGCGGTCCATCCTTCGGGTCCGCCCTTGCCTTTGCCCATGCGGGTCTCGGCGGGCTTCTTGGTATACGGCTTGTCGGGGAACACGCGAATCCAGACGCGGCCGCCGCGCTTGATATGGCGGGTCAGCGCGATGCGCGCGGCCTCGAGCGCGCGCGCATCGACCCGCGCCGTCTCGGTCGCCTTGAGACCGTAGTCGCCGAAGGCAAGCTCGAGTCCGCGCGATTCAGCGCCGCGCACGCGGCCCTTCTGCATCTTGCGCCATTTTACTTTTTTGGGTGAGAGCATGGTGGTGTTACTGCTGCTGCGCCGCCTGTCCGGTGCGCTTGGCTTCTTCTTCCTGGCGGGTCAGAATTTCGCCGCGGAAGATCCAGACTTTGACTCCGATAACTCCGTAGGTCGTGCGCGCCTCGGCGAATCCGTAGGCCACATCGGCGCGCAGCGTCTGCAAGGGCACGCGGCCCTCGCGGTACCATTCCTGACGGGCGATTTCCGCGCCGCCCAGGCGTCCGGCGACGTGGACTTTGACCCCCTGCGCGCCCATCCGCATCGCCCGCGTGACCGCTTCTTTCATCGCGCGGCGAAAGGCGACCCTTCGCTCGAGCTGCAGCGCGATATTTTCCGCGACCAGTTGCGGATCGAGGTCGGGGCGCCGCACTTCGTGGATATTGATAAAGGTGTCCTTGCCCTTCATCAACTTCGCGATATCGGCTTTGAGCTTGTCGATCTCGACGCCCTTCTTGCCGATCACGATACCCGGACGCGCGGTATAGATATTCACCTTGGCCTTGTTGGCCATCCGCTCGATCTCGATCTTCGAGATTCCGGCGTGGTAGAGGCGGCGCTTGATAAACTCGCGCAGCTTGATGTCTTCATGGAGCAGCGCGGTGTAGTCGTGACTGGAAAACCAGCGCGAGTCCCAGCCTTCGATAATGCCGAGCCTAAGCCCGCGTGGATGTGATTTCTGGCCCATCGATAGTCCTCAGATAGCGCGCTCGTCCACGATTACAGTCAGATGACTGGTGCGCTTGAGAATCGGCGTTGCGTGCATATGGGCGCGCGGAAGCGAACGCTTCAAAGTCGGCCCGGTCTCGGCAGTCGCCCGTTTTACGAACAGCTTGTCCTCGTCCACATTCTGCTGGTCGCGCGCATTGGCGACCGCGGCCATAAGCGTTTTCGATACGAACTTCGCGCCCTTCTTCGGCGTGAACTCGAGAATCGAGAGCGCCTGTCCCACCGGCTTGCCGACGACCAGATCGCACACGAGCTTGAGCTTGCGTGAGGAAATTCTGATGTACCGGTGACGCGATAACGCTTCCATGATTGCAACTCGTCTTTTGTCTGATCTGTCGTTGCCGCGCGCTTTACGCGCCGGCCTTCTTCGCGCCCGCTGCCGCGGCCGGCGCCGCCGCCGGCGCGGCGGATTGCTTGACCTCGCCCTTGCGGTCGCCCGCATGGCCGTGGAAGGTTCGCGTTCCGGAAAATTCGCCGAGCTTGTGTCCGACCATGTTTTCCGTGCAGTACACCGGAATGAACTTGTGCCCGTTATGCACCGCGAACGTGAGTCCCACCATCTCGGGCAGGATCATCGACCGGCGCGACCAGGTGCGGATAATCCGCTTGTCGCCCGCCGCGGCGGCCGCCTCAGCCTTCTTCTTAAGATGCCCGTCGATGAACGGGCCCTTCTTTACCGATCGTGCCATCGCTTAATGCTTCCCGCGCGGCCGGCGGCTGACGATATACCGATCCGACGGCTTCTTTTTACGCGTCTTGTAACCCTTGGCCGGCTGTCCCCACGGCGACTGGGGATGATTCCCCTTGGAGCGGCCTTCGCCGCCGCCGTGCGGGTGATCGACCGGATTCATCGCAACTCCGCGGACGTGTGAACGCTTGCCGAGCCATCGCGAGCGCCCGGCCTTGCCGATCGAGATATTCTCATGGTCGAGATTGCCGACCTGTCCGATACTGGCGCGGCATTCCGCCTGCACCATCCGCTGCTCGCCCGAAGGCAACTTGAGCAGCGCGAACTTGCCCTCTTTCGCCATCAACTGCGCCGCCACCCCAGCTCCGCGCACGAGCTGCGCGCCCGCACCCGGCTTGAGCTCGACGGCGTGGACGATCGTTCCAAGCGGAATATTTTTCAGCCTGAGCGCGTTACCCGGCTTGATATCGGCGTTCTCACCGGACTCGACCTTGGCGCCCACCTTGAGCCCGTCGGGCGCAAGGATGTAGGTCTTGGTTCCGTCGGCATAGTGGAGCAGTGCGATATTGGCTGAGCGATTCGGGTCGTACTCGAGCGCCGCGACGACGGCGGGCACGCCGTCATGCGTGCGCTTGAAATCGATCACGCGCAGGCGCCGCTTGTGGCCACCGCCGCGATGACGCGAAGTCATCCGGCCGCGGTTATTGCGTCCGCCCGTGCGCTTGACCGGCTCGAGCAGGTTCTTCTCGGGCGCTTTTTTGCTCAACTCCGAGAAGTCGGCTATCTGCATGAAGCGCTGGCCGGGGGTGCGCGGATTTAGCTGGATTACTGCCATGTTATTCCCGTTCGCCTAGACGCCTTCAAAGAACTCGATCCGATCGCCTTCCTTGAGCGTCACGTAAGCTTTCTTCCAATCCGAACGGCGCCCCTTGATCGCGCCGCGCCGCCGATGCTTTCCCATCAGCTTGATTGTTCTGACCTTCAGCACCGTTACCTTGAAAAGCTGCTCGACCGCGTCTCGAATCAGATCCTTGCTGGCGTCGGGACGGACGCGGAACACGACCTGATTGGTTTTCTCGCCGACGAAGGTTCCCTTTTCAGTGATGAGCGGCGCCATCACGACTTGGTCAAGATTCATCGCCCCTCACCTCCCGACGGCTGCGCCGCGGATTGCGCCGCTTCCGCGCCCTGGCGCGAGGTCGTATCGGCGGCAAGGCGCGTTTCGATTGCGCGGGCGGTGGCCTCGGTCATCACTAGCTCGGTGTAATTGAGCAGGTCGAAAACGTTTAGTCCGGCGAGCGCGAGCATCTTGTGCGCGGCCAGGTTGCGCGCCGCGCGGTGGAAAGCGGCGTCGGCTTCGCCCAGCACGACCAGCGCATGTCCGACGCCGAGCTTGTCGAGAAAAGCTTTGGCGTTTTTCGTTTTGGGCTCGGCAAGATTCAACGATTCGACGATAAAAACTTTTCCCTCGCGCACCCGATCCGACAGCGCAAGGCAAAGCGCGCGCCGCCACGCCTTCTTGGGCATCTTGTACGAATAGTCGCGCGGGACGGGGCCGAAGATCGTTCCGCCGCTGCGCCAGATAGGCGAGCGAGTCGATCCCGCACGCGCGCGGCCGGTTCCCTTCTGCCGCCATGGCTTGCGTCCGCCGCCGGAAATGAGGCCGCGAGTCTTGGTGGAGGCGGTTCCCGAGCGGCGCTTGGCAAGTTGCATCTGGACCGCCTCGTGCACCACCGAGTTATCGCCTTCGCGGCCAAAGACCGCGCCCGCGAACTCGATCTCGCCGCTGCGCTCCTGCGCCGCCGAGTAGAGCGGAAGTTTCACCGGATTATGCCGTGCGCTTCGTTCAGCCATTGGCCGCCACCACGTTCACATTCGCGCGCCGGCGCGGACGCGCCGCGTGCTCAACGATCACGACAGCGCCGTCGGGGCCCGGCAGCGCGCCGGTAATTACGATTGCGTTTTCCTCGGGCAGGATTTCGACGACCTCAAGATTGAGCACGGTCGCGGTCTCGTTGCCGAGCTGACCCGCCATCCGAAGCCCCTTGCGCACGCGTCCGGGGTAGGAACGATTGCCGATCGATCCGCCGTGGCGGAAGTATTCGTGGGTGCCATGCGAGCCCGGAAATCCGGAGAAATGATGCCGCCGGATGACGCCCGCGAAGCCGCGCCCTTTGGACACGCCTTCGACGTCAACCTGATCGCCGGGCTTGAACACGTCGCCCGCCGCGATCGCCTGTCCGAGCTTTAGCTCGCCCTCGCCGTGGCGCTGGAACTCGACGGTGCGCACTCCGGGCGCAATCTCGGCCGCCTTGAAATGGCCGCGCAGCGCGCCCGATACCCGCGAGAGCTTTTTCTTGCCCCACGTCACCTGCACTGCCTCATAGCCGTCAGTCGGCTTGGTCTTGAGCTGCGACACGGTGCAGGGTCCGAGCTGGACGACGGTCACGGCGCGAACGCGACCCTGCGCGTCGGCCACCTGCGTCATCCCGAGTTTTTTGCCAATTAGTCCGGTAAGCATCGCCGCTACTCGAGCTTGATCTCAACGTCCACGCCGGCGGCCAAGTCGAGCTTGCCGAGCGCGTCGATGGTTTGCTGGGTCGGTTCGAGCACGTCGAGCAGCCGCTTGTGCGTGCGGATCTCGAAATGTTCGCGCGACTTCTTGTCAACATGTGGCGATCGGTTAACGGTGAAGCGCTCTATCCGGGTCGGCAGCGGGATCGGACCGGCAACCCTTCCGCCGGTACGGCGGATGGTGTCGACGATCTCGCGGACCGACTGATCGAGCAGGCGGTAATCGTACGCCTTAAGACGTATGCGTATCTTGTCGTTCATCCTGGAAACCGCGCCCGATTCTCAAGCGCTCCGTTGTATCCTCTGTAAAGCCCGTAAACCTGT
>DATLTX010000052.1:0-2645 GCA_035533435.1 Binataceae bacterium (SeqCode) | reverse complement strand
ACCGAAACAACGTCATTCATGCTGCCGAGCCTACACCCGTCATTTCGAGCCATAGGCGAGAAATCCCGATCTCGCACGGCGGAATATTCGGAGCGTGCGAGGCGCCACGCTCAGTACCCGGCGGCCATGCCGCCTTTGCGGGGGTCGCCGGCGCCTCGGATGCTGACCGGGGCGATTGTTATCGCGCCGACTGCGCCGAGCATCGGCACCACTCTGATTTGGTAGCCCATTTGCGCGAGCGCCGTGCGCGTCTCGAGCGGCATCTTTTCCTCGATTATCACCGTGGCCGGCTCGGCCTGCTCGTGGATGCGCGGTTCATCGACGGCCGCGCGCGGGCCGAGATGGAAATCGATCACGTCGAGCAGGATTTGCAGCACGCCGGTGATGATCGTCGGTCCGCCCGAGCCGCCAGTCGCGATAATCGGCTTGCCGTTCTTCACCACGATCGTCGGCGTCATCGAAGACAGCGGCCGCTTGCCCGGAGCGATCTCGTTGGCCGCCACGCCTTCGAGCCGGAACGCGTTAGGCACGCCGGGCGCCACGGCGAAGTCGTCCATCTCGTCGTTCAAGATAATTCCCGTTTTCGGATCCATCAGCTTCGATCCGAAAATCGTATTGATCGTCGTGGTCAGCACGACGACGTTGCCCGCGCTGTCCACCACTTCCAGGCTCGCGGTGCCGTGGTCATGCGCCGCGGTGGGCGCGGGCGTGGGCGCCGCGTGATGCAGCGCGCGATCGCGCGCCTGGTTGATATGTTCGGGCGACAGCAGCGTTGCAACTGGAACATTGACGAATGCCGGGTCGCCGTACTGATCGTGATCGATAAATCCCTGGCGCATCACTTCGATCAGCCGCGCCAGATACGGCGGCGAGTTGACGCCGAGTCCGACCAGATGCCCCGGCTCGAGCATCCCGAGCATCTCGAGCACCACGCCGCCCGAAGACGGCGGCGGCATCACGTAAACCTCATCGCCCTGGTACGCGCGATGCAAAGGCTCGCGCCACTCGGGTTGATAGGCGGCGAGGTCGGCGGCCGAGATGATTCCGCCGTGCGCGTCGATAAAGCCGGCCAGCTCCGCGGCGAGTTCGCCGTGGTAAAACTTGTCGGCGGGCTTGTCGCCCAGATGCACCAGCGTTTCGGCAAGATTCTTCTGAAAGATCAAATCGCCGGGCGCCGGCGCGCTGCCGTCGGGCTTGAGGAACACCGACGCGAGTCCCGGGTCGTGCGCGATCCGCGGCGCCATCCGCTTAATCTCACCGGCCAGATGCGTCCCCAGCGGATAGCCGTCGCGCGCCAGCCTCACCGCCGGGGCTGCGACCTGCTGAAACTTCATCGTGCCGAAGCGGGTGAGCGCCGCGTCGAGCCCCGCGACCTCGCCCGGCACGGCGATAGCCAGCGCACCGTCGCGAGCCAGGGCTTCGTCGGGTTTGCCGCCGCGCATGTACATCGTTGGCGTCGCCTTGAGCGGCGCGCGCTCGCGATAGTCCAGCGCGTAAAATTTTCCGGTGGTGGCCAGATAGATGAGCATGAAACCGCCGCCGCCGATCCCGCACGAGGCCGGATGCGTGACTCCCGTCGCGAGCGCGGCCGCGGCGGCCGCGTCGATCGCATTTCCGCCGTGTTTGAGAATCTCGAGGCCCGCCGCTGCCGCCTCGGCAGTCTCGGCCACGACCATCGCGTGCGCGCCCCTGACTGACGCGTCGGGCGGCGACCCGGCCGCAAGCGCGGTCGAGACGAGAATCAGGAGGATCGCCGCAAGAGCGGTGGGCACGCGACGGGTCCAAGCTCGAAAATGGCTGGAAAGTGCGAAGAGCATCACCGGTTCTTACTAACAGCCGCCGTCATCCAAAGAAAGAACGCGCGGCGGTTAGATTTCGCGCCGCGATAGTGCTTTGATCGGCGCGGGACAACCGCCCGGAGGCTCACGATGGAATTTGCAGATATCATTTACGAGAAGTCCGACCGGATTGCGACGGTGACGTTCAACCGCCCCGCAAAGCTCAATTCATGGACGCCCAAAATGGGCGTCGAGACGCGCACCGCCCTGATGGACGCCGAGCGCGACCCGAGCGTCGGCGCG
Organism: Binataceae bacterium (SeqCode); assembly: GCA_035533435.1. Lineage (GTDB taxonomy): Bacteria > Desulfobacterota > Binatia > Binatales > Binataceae > JBARDN01. The sequence continues at coordinate 564 of DATLTX010000052.1, read as the reverse complement.
ATTATCATGACGGGCGCGGGCCGCGCCTATTGCTCCGGCGCCGACATGGGCGCGCTGTCCGAAATTTCCGCGGGCCGCGCTTCCGCCACCGGCGGCAATCCCGCCGCCGCGCAGGACGACTGGCTCGCCCAGCAACGCGTCGATTATCGCAATCAATATTCGTACCTGCTCGCGCTGACCAAGCCGGTTATCGGCGCGATCAACGGCGCGTGCGTGGGACTGGGCTTCACCACGTGCCTCTACCAGGACATCCGGATTGCGTCCGATACGGCGCGGATGGGGCTGATCTTCGTGCAGCGCGGGCTGGCGATCGAGCATGGATCATCGTGGATGCTGCCGCGGATCGTGGGCCTTGCGCGCGCGGTCGAGATGGCGGTGACCGGACGCCTGGTTGACGCGCAAGAGGCGCTCGCGATGGGTCTCGTCAATCGCGTGGTTCCAGCAGACAAGCTGATGGAAACCGCGCGCGAGGTCGCCGGCCATATCGCGAACAAGTGCTCGCCACTCGGCGTCGCGCACGCCAAGAAGCTCGTGTACAAGCATCTGTTCACCGATCTGGCGACG
>DATLTX010000051.1:0-34235 GCA_035533435.1 Binataceae bacterium (SeqCode) | reverse complement strand
GCAGAATCCGTTCGTGCTTTCAATTCTGGCCGCGATGCTGATCGCGCTCGCGCTTTCGAGCTTCGGCCTGTTCTCGCTGCAGCCGCCGCAGTGGATGCAGCAGCGCGCGGGCGTGGCGCGGCCCGGTTATGCGGGCGCAATTCTGATGGGACTCGGGATGGGCGTCGTTGCCGCGCCATGCATCGGGCCGTTCGTGTTGGGACTGCTCCTGATGGTCGAGCGCAGCGGCAGCGCGGCCTTCGGCTTCGCGCTGTTTTTCACGCTCGCGATCGGGCTCGGCTTTCCGTACGTCTTTCTGGCGCTCGCCGCGGGCAGTATTCGCAAGCTGCCGCGCTCGGGCGAGTGGCTTGCGTGGGTCGAGCAGCTTTTTGGCTTCGTCCTGATCGGCCTTGCGCTGTATTTCCTCGATCCGATCGTGCCGCGCCATCTGATCACCCGCATCCTGCCCTACTACGCGGCCGCGGCGGGAATCTGGCTCGGATTCATCACCAGCGCGGGACGCCGGCTGCGCCCGTTTTTGGTAATTCGCACGACAATCGGAATCGGCGCGGCGGTGGCGTTGATCTACCTGCTGATTCCGCGGCCGGCTCCGACGGAGATTGCGTTCGCACCGTTCAGCACGACCACGCTGCAAAGCGCCGCGTCCGAGCGCCGGCCCGTGTTGATAGATTTTTCGGCCGACTGGTGTATCCCGTGCCGGGAGATGGAACATTCGACCTTCGTCAATCCCGCCGTGGTCAAAGAGGCGCAACGCTTCGTCTTGATGCGCGCCGACCTGACCAAGAGCGACCAGGCCAATGACCGCTTGCGCGGCAAGTTCGGCGTCGAGGGCGTGCCGACGATGCTGATTATCGATTCAGCCGGCCAAATCAAGGTCCGCAAGTCCGGCTATATTGGTCCCGATGAGATGCTTGCCGACCTAAAGCACATCGATTGAGAGGTTAGCCGTGTCCAGTGAAACATTCGTCAGAGAATTGTTCGCGATCGTCAAAGAGCGGCGCTCGTTCGGACGGCATCCGTTGTGGCTCAAAATCGCCGACGGCAAACTCCCGGCGGCCGGGATGCGCGTGTTCGCGGCGCAGTTCTTTTTGCAAGTGCGCGAGTTCCCGCGCGCGGTCAGCGCGCTGCACTCGCGATGCAACGATCCGGCCGAGCGCGTGAAACTTGCCGAAAGTCTGTACGAAGAAGAGACCGGCCTGATATCCGGCAGCGCGCCGCATCCCGAACTGTTCATCCGCCTCGGCCTCGCACTCGGAATGGCGCGCGCGGAATTGGTCGATGCGCGAGCGCTCGCCTCGACGGCGGCGCTGGTCGACTGGTTCGAGCTATCGACCAAGGATCGCTCGTTCGCCGAGGGGATCGCCGCGATCAACGTCGCCGCGGAAGGCCAGGTCGTGGGAAATTTCGGGCCGTTCGCACGCGCACTGCAAAAGCATTATTCGCTCACGCGCGAACAGGTCGCATTTTTTGACGTGCACGAGATCGCCGACCGCGACCATAGCGGAGTCGGCGACAATATCCTGGCCACGATGACGCTCGGCGAGTCGGAGCGAGCGCGAATCCGCGGCGCGGCGGAACGATCGCTCGATTTGTGGTGGCAATTCTTCGACGGTATCGAGCGTGCGGCCGGCTGAGCCGGCGTCGCCATACATGGATTCGGGGTTAGCTTCGACTAAATGGAAACATGATTTTATTTTGACCCGCAAACGAAACGATAGTTTGGCCGAAAAATAGGCAACGTAGGACCGCAATATTCCATCATAATTGCTAGCCAATTCAGGCACGTCGGAAGCGCAAGAAACACCGTTCGACTTTTCCAACTCAGGTCTTCGGCTCGGCTTTACTTTTGACCCTGCTGCGACTATAATTTTTTCTTGGTTGAGGGGAGGTCGGGACGGTATCTATCCGCTCTTTTTTCTATGGCAAACAAGCAGGGTTCTGAAGATTACGGCGCCGATTCGATCAAGGTTCTCGAGGGCTTGCAGGCCGTTCGCAAGCGCCCCGGGATGTACATCGGCGACACCGCCGAACGCGGATTGCATCACCTCGTCAACGAGATCGTCGATAACTCGGTTGACGAGGCGCTGGCCGGATATTGCACGGAAATCGCCGTCGCAATTCTGGGCGACGATCGCGTCTCGGTTGAGGACAACGGCCGCGGTATCCCAACCGACATGCATCCGACCGAAAAGCGCTCCGCGCTCGAGGTCGTGCACACCGTCCTGCACGCTGGCGGCAAGTTCGAGCGCAGCGCCTACAAAGTATCGGGCGGGCTGCACGGCGTCGGGGCGTCGGTAGTCAACGCGCTCAGCGCAGAGTTCGAGGTCGAGGTTCATCGCGACGGCAAGATCTTCTTCCAGCGCTACGAGCAGGGCATCCCGAAATCGAAGGTCGAACAGCGCGGCGTCAGCAAGACCACCGGCACCAAGACGACGTTTTCTCCCGACCCCGAGATCTTCAAGGAGATCAAGTTCAAGTACGACATTATCGCGCGCTACCTGCGCGAGCTTGCGTACCTGAACGCGGGGCTGAAAATCCGCCTCAAGGATGATCGCACCGGCAAGCTGGAAGAATTCCACTTCGAAGGCGGAATTGCGCAGTTCGTCGAATCGCTCGCGGAGAACAACGAGCGCTTTCACGACGTGATCTTTTTCAAGGGCGTCAAAGAGGGCGTCGATATCGAAGTCGCGCTGCAATGGACCGACGCGGTCCACGAAGTGATCTTCAGCTACGCGAACAATATCCATACCGGCGAGGGCGGGACGCATCTGTCGGGCCTCAAGTCGGCGCTGACCCGGACGATCAATTTTTACGCAACCAAGAACAATCTCTTCAAGAGCAAGGACACGCGGCTCGAAGGCGACGACACGCGCGAGGGGCTGGTCGCGATCATCAGCGTCAAGCTCGGCGAGCCGCAATTCGAGGGCCAGACCAAGACCAAGCTCGGCAATTCGGAAGTCGAGGGTTACGTCTCCGCGCTGGTGAACGAAAAGCTCGGCGCGTTTTTCGAGGAAAATCCTTCCGACGCCAAGAAGATCGTCGGACGCGCGGTCGAAGCGCTGCAGGCGCGCGAGGCGGCGCGCAAGGCCAAGGAGCTGGTGCGCCGCAAGGGCGCGCTCGACTCGGGCTCGCTGCCCGGTAAGCTGGCGGATTGCGCCGAACGCGACCCGGCGCTGTGCGAGTTGTATCTGGTCGAGGGCCAGTCGGCGGGCGGCACCGCGAAAGAAGGCCGCGACCGCAAGACCCAGGCGATATTGCCGCTGCGCGGCAAGATTCTGAACGTCGAACGCGCGCGAATCGACAAGATGCTGTCCTCGACCGAGTTGCGCGTGCTGATAACCGCGCTCGGCATGGGCGTCGGCCAGGATAAGGATCTCGCCAAGCTCCGTTACCATCGCGTCGTCATCATGACCGACGCCGACGTTGACGGCTCGCACATCCGCACCCTGCTTCTGACCTTCTTCTTCCGCCAGTTTATCGAGATTATCGAAAACGGTTATCTGTACGTCGCGCAGCCGCCGCTGTTCCGCGCCAAGAAGGGCAAGACCGAACGCTACCTGAAAGACGAAAACTCGCTCGAGGATTACCTGACCGATCTCGGCGCCGAGGCGGTCACGCTGGAGGCCGGCAAGGGCAAGGACGCGCGCGAGTTCAAGGGCGCCGCGCTCAAGGCGCTGGTGCGCAAGGCGCTGTATTACGATCGGATGTTCGAGGCGCTCGAGCGCCGCTCCAAGGAGCGCCCGATTAGTGCGGCGTTCGCAAAACTCTCGGCCGACAAGACAATCACCGACGCGAGCTTCGAGTCCGACAAGGCGGCCAAGGCGATGGCCGAGGCGCTGCGCAAGGAAATTGCCGACGACAACCTGACCCATCAGGTCGTGCCCGACGGCGAGTCCAGATGGCGCGTCGTCTTCTCGCACAGCCACAACGGCTCCCGCCCGCCGACCGTCGTTGACTCGACGCTTCTGCATACCGGCGAGATCCGTGAAATCCGCCGCCTCGCACCCGACCTTGACTCGATCAAGACGCCGTTCAAGCTCAAGAACGGCGACGGCGAGCAGACCGTCACGACGCTCAAGGCCGTCGCTGAAGCGGTTCTCGCCGCGGGCCAGAAAGGCGTCGAGGTGAACCGCTACAAAGGTCTGGGCGAGATGAACGCCGGGCAGCTCTGGGACACGACGATGAATCCGGAGACGCGCTCGATGCTGAAGGTGCAGATTTCGTCGATCGAAGAGGCGGAGGAAATTTTTGCAAAGCTGATGGGCGATCAGGTCGAGCCGCGGCGCCAGTTTATCGAAGAGAACGCACTCAACGTGCGCAACCTCGACATTTGAGCGCGCGTGCGCGGCCCGGCGCCGCGTCGGTTGCGGGCGGCACGGACCCCGGCGCATGGGACCAAGAGACTTCCTGCAGGACGAGATTCGCGCGATGGTGACAAATTGCGCGGTATGCGAACGCGACGCACGCGACGCCGAGCGCGAGCTCGGAATCACCCTCGCACTCGACGCGATCGCGCATCCCGAAGACGCCTTCGACTACGACCTGGTACCGCATCAGCGGGGTCGCCATCGCGAGAAGCTGCGCCAGAACATCATGCGGTGGGCGGCGCTCGGCGAGTCATGATGAGGAAAAATCCTCAAATTCACCAATTCCCCAAATCCGCGGGAGATCCGGAATAAATGGCTGAGACCAACGGCAACGAACCCATCCGCAACGAACCGTCGCTGCTCAATATCGAAGACGACATGAAGCAGTCCTACCTGGACTACGCCATGTCGGTGAATATCGGCCGCGCGCTGCCGGCTATTCGCGACGGCCTGAAACCCGTCCATCGCCGAATCCTGTACGCGATGTTCCGTGCGGGCCTGCTCCCGAACCGCCGCTATATCAAGTGCGCCGCCGTGGTCGGCGACGTGCTCGGCAAATATCACCCCCACGGCGACATGTCGGTATATGACGCGCTGGCCCGGATGGCGCAGCCGTTCAGCATGCGCTATCCGCTGATTGACGGGCAAGGCAATTTCGGCTCGGTCGATGGCGACCCGCCCGCCGCGATGCGTTACACCGAGTGCAAGCTCACCCGATTGGCCGAACGCCTGCTGCTCGATATCGACAAGGAAACCGTCGATTTCGTTCCCAACTACGACGGCTCGCAGGAGGAACCAGAAGTCCTGCCCGCTCAAATTCCGAACCTGCTGATCAACGGATCGGACGGAATCGCGGTCGGGATGGCGACGAATATCCCGCCGCACAATCTCGGCGAGGTCTGCGATGCGTTGCTGGCGCTCATCGAGAATCCCGCGCTGACGATGGAGAAGATTCTCGACATCATTCCGGGTCCCGACTTTCCCACCGGCGGCCAGTTGCTCGGCCGCCAAGCGATTCGCCAGGCGTACCTGACCGGACGCGGATCGCTGCTGATGCGCGCGCTGGCGGCGATCGAGACCGACAAGCGCTCGGGCCGCGCGTCGATCATCGTGCGCGAGATTCCCTACCAGGTGAACAAGGCGCGGCTCATCGAGCGGATGGCCGAGCTGGTCAATGACAAGCGGATCGACGGGATCAGCGACCTGCGCGATGAATCCGATCGCGACGGAATGCGGATCGTGATCGAGCTCAAGCGCGACGCCGAGCCGCGCATCGTGCTCAACCAGCTCTACAAGCTCACCCAGATGCAGCAGAGCTACGGAATCATCCTGCTCGGCATCCACGAGGGGCGCCCGCGCGAGCTCAACCTGCGCGACATCCTGCTCGCCTTCATCGACCATCGCAAAATCGTGCTCACGCGCCGCACGCAATTCGAGCTGCGCGAGGCCCAGGCCCGCCTGCATATCCTCGAGGGGCTGCTCATCGCGCTCAAGAACCTCGACGCGGTGATCAAGCTCATCAGAGGTTCCAAGGACGCGGAAACCGCGCGCTCGGGCCTGATGCGCCAATTCAGTCTGACGCAAATCCAGGCGCAGGCGATTCTGGATTTGACCCTGCGCCGGCTGACCTCGCTCGAACGCGAGAAGATCGAGACCGAGCACAAGGAAGTCGAAGACACGATCAAGCGGCTCAATAAAATCCTGGCCGACGAAAAAGAGCTGATGAAGCTGATTGCGGACGACTTGCGCTCGATCAAAGAGGAGTTCGCTGACGCGCGCCGCACCCAGATCGTCGAAGCCGAGGGCGAATTCTCGATCGAGGATCTGATCGTCGAAGAAGACGTGCTCGTCACCGTCACCCACGGCGGCTACATCAAGCGGACTCCGCTCTCGCTCTATCGCACGCAGAAACGCGGCGGGCGCGGCAAGATTGGCGCAACCACCAGCGAAGAGGATTTCGTCGAGCATCTCGAACGCGTTTCGACTCACGACCGCCTGATGTTCTTCACCAGCATGGGCAAGGTCTATCAGCTAAAAGCCTACGAAATGCCCGAGGGCGGACGCGCCGCGAAAGGACGCTCGGTCGCAAACCTGCTGAGCCTCAGCACCGACGAAACGCTGCAAGCCTTCATGCCGGTTCCGCGCGAGATGGCGGGCAAGTTCGTGTTCTTCTCGACCCGGCGCGGACGCGTAAAGAAAACCCCGCTCGAAGAGTACGACAACATCCGCTCCACCGGCATCATCGCGATCAACCTCGAGGACGGCGACTCGCTGGTCGATGTACGCATCACCGACGGCAATCAGCAGATCGTGCTCTCGACGCGCGTCGGCCAGGCGATCCGCTTCAAGGAAGAAGAAGTCCGCCCGATGGGCCGTGCGACCTCCGGCGTCACCGGTATGGAACTCGAGACCGAAACGATCAAAGAAGGTAAAACCGTCACGCTGGTCGAAGACGAGATCGTTTCGATGTCCACGGTCCGCGACGATGAAACCCTGCTGACCGTCAGCGAGCTGGGTTTCGGCAAACGCACCGCGGCCGACGAGTACCGGCTCACGCATCGCGGCGGCAAGGGCGTCATCACGATGAACGTGACCGAGAAGACCGGCAAGGTGATCTCCGTGCGCCAGGTCGGCACCGACGATCAGTTGATGCTCATCACCGACGGCGGAAAAATCATCCGGCTCAAGGTCAAAGATGTCCGAATCACCGGCCGCAACGCGCAAGGCGTGCGCCTGGTCAGACTCGACGATCCCGAACACGTACGCGCAGTCGCCGGCCTGGCCGAGAGCGAAGACGACGACACGAACGGCAATGGCGCGGGCGGCAACGGCGAGGACAGCGAAGAATAAAAACGAAGAGTAACCGCGGATTTCACGGATTGACGCAGATTATGCGCTCGGCGGCGCTTCGGCGCCACCGGGCGCGAATCGGCCTCAAAATCTGAATCTGCGTAATCGGCGTAATCTGCGGTTTCTTCTTTCTCCTCAAGCTTTCGAGCTCGGGCGCGATGACACCCTCGCGTACCACCTTGCGAGATTTTGCTGCTCGGGCTGAATCTTGATATCGACGGTGCGCGCAAAATCGACCATGCACAACGTGGTGATATCCGCGATCGAAAAGCGCGCGCCCGCGATGAATTGATTTCCGCCAATCGCGCGATCGAGCATCGCGAACCCCGCCGCCGCCGCGTCGCGCTGGATCAATCCGAATTCCCTTATCCGTTTCGCGCGCCCCTCCGACACGGGGCTCAGATGCGACCAGACATGGCCGACCGGCGCGAAGATCGACAGCTCGACGCGCCGGTTCCACATCTCGACCATCGCCTGCTCCTTCGCGCCAACGCCGAACAGCGCGGGCTGCGGATGCGTCTCCTCGAAGTAACGGCAGATCGCGACGCTCTCGCTCAAATGCGAGCCATCATCCAGTTCCAGGATCGGCAGCGAGCCGGACGGGTTTTTGCGATAGAACTCGGGCGTGCGGTTGGCGTTGCGCATGATATCGACTTGCTCGATCGGGATCGCGATTCCCTTCTCGGCAAGGAATACCCGCACCCGCCGCGGACTCGGCGCGAGCGTGAAGTCGTAGAGCTTCACTGCTATGCTGTCGCGCTTGGGCGCGCCGATACCGCCTGATGCCAGCGCTGCAAATGCTTAAACTCGGCCGGAATCGAGATGTTATTGAACTTGGCAAAATCGATCGCGACCACGGCGGTAATGTCGGCGATTGAAAACTTGTCGCCGGCCAGATACTGCCGCTGTCCAAATTCCTCGTCCAGCCATCGGTAGCGCATCTCGACAACTTTCTTTTGCTGCTCGCCAACTTCGGGAATCTGCTTGATCCGCGCGCGGGTCAACTCGTGCAGATGCGCCCAGACCATCCCGATCGGCACGAACAGCGAAAACTCCATGCGCCGATTCCACATCTCAATCGTCGCGCGCTCGAACGCTCCCGTGCCGAACAGCGCGGGCTCCGGATGCAGCTCCTCGAAGTAGCGGCAGATCGCGACGCTCTCCGCCAGATGGCGCCCGTCGTCGAGTTCGAGCACCGGAATTCCGCCGAGCGGGTTGATGCGCAGGAATTGCTCCTGCCGGTTGACGCCCTTCATGATGTCGATTTCCTCGAGCGGAACCTTGAGACCCTTCTCCGCCAGAAAAATTCGGACCCGGCGCGGATTCGGCGCGAGTTTGAAATCGTAAATTTTCATAACGTTGCTCCTGTACTCGTTTCCGTAATGGATAGTCAGATTCCAGATTTCCCGGTGTATGCCGCGTCCGCTGCTTCGAGCGCGCGCCCGCGCGCCACTTCCGCGCCCATCGCGGTGAGTATCTGCTCAAGCGCGCCCAACAGCAGTGTCACATTCTCGCGCTTGCAGCTTTCACCCATCAATCCGACCCGCCAGACTTTGCCTCGAAACGGGCCCAGGCCGGCGGCGATCTCGATGTTGTAATTCTTGAGCAGGGTGGCGCGCACTTGCGCCTCGTCGATTCCGTCGGGCACCGCGACGGTCGATAGCTGCGGCAGCCGGCGGCCCTCCTGCGCCACCAGCTTCAAGCCCATCGCGGCGAAACCCGCATGCAGAGCGGCGGCGTTCGCGCGATGCCGCTGCCAGCGCGCCTCGAGCCCCTCTTCGACGACCACGCGCAGCGCCTCGTACAATGCGTAATTCATCGTGATCGGCGCGGTGTGATGATAGACGCGGCTTTCGCCCCAGTAATTCGCGATCATCCCGATATCCAGGTACCATGATCGGCACTTCGACTTGCGCGCCTTGATCGCCTCCATCGCACGAGCGCTGAACGTGACCGGCGAAAGCCCCGGCGGCGCGCTGAGTCCCTTTTGCGTGCAACTGTAGCACGCGTCGATTTTCCATTTGTCGATCTCGACCGGCACGCACGCAACCGAGGTCACCGCGTCGGCGACCATCAGCGCGCCGTGGCGATGCGCCAGCGCGGAGATCTCTTCGAGCGGCTGATGCACTCCGGTCGAGGTCTCCGCATGAACGATCGCTATCAGCTTGGGCTTCTTCGCGCTCTTGAGCGCGCGCTCGACCGCGTCGGGCTCGACTATACGGCCCCATTCGGCTTCGGCCTTGTGCACCTTGGCGCCAAGCCGCTCGGCGCAGTCGGCCAGCCGCGCTCCGAAGGCGCCGTTGACGCCGATGATCGCGTCGTCGCCGTCCTCGATCAAATTCGCCATGATCATTTCCATTCCGGCGGAACCGGTGCCGGAGGCGGGAAACGTCAGCTCGTTGCCGGTGCGAAAGACGGCGCGCAGCAGCTTCTTGAGATCCTCCATCACGGCGATGAAATCCGGATCGAGATGTCCGACGACCGGCGTCATCATCGCCTTCATCACGCGCGGATGCACGTTGGACGGACCGGGACCGAGCAGGATTCGAGCGGAAGGTTTCAGTTCCGAAAATGAATCAGTCAAGTTGGTGTCCTCTGGTGAAAGTGCCGCGCTCCAAATCGCACCGTGACATTATCGCGCAGCGCGGGCACGGGGAAAATGCCGCCCGCGACGCGATTCATCATCATATGGTAGAGTTCCGCCCGTGAGCGATAACGGCAAATTCGCGCGCCAGCTCGACTCCGGTCTGATCGACGAGCTTCGCGCCATCGCGGGCGACCGCGCCATCGTTTCCCATCCGTCGGAACTCAAAGTCTATGAGTGCGACGGATGGACGATTGAAAAGAGCGCACCCGACTTGCTCGTGATGCCGCGCACCACAGAGGAAACCAGCGCGATCCTGGCGGCGCTCTGGCGGCGCAACATCGCGTTTGTGCCGCGCGGCGCGGGAACCGGGCTATCGGGCGGAGCGCTGCCCGTCGGAGCGCCGGTGATGATCTGCACCTCGCGGATGAACCGGATTGTCGCGATTGATCTGGCCAGCCGCCGTGTCGAAGTCGAAAGCGGCGTCGTCAACCTGCACGTGACCAACGCGGTCAAGGATGCCGGCTTTTTCTACGCGCCGGATCCGTCATCGCAGCAGGCCTGCACTATCGGCGGCAATATCGCTGAAAATTCAGGCGGTCCGCATACGCTCAAGTACGGGGTCACCGCCAATCACGTCCTCGGCGTCACGCTCGTGCTGCCGAACGGACAGGTCGCTCTGCTGGGCGGACCGTGCGACGAAGGATGCGGCTACGATCTGGTGGGCGCCGTGGTGGGCGCCGAAGGCACCGTGGGAATCGTGACGCGCGCAACGCTCAGGATCATGCGCGAGCCGCAGGCGCATCGCACGATGCTGGCAACCTTCGCCGATGCCGACCAGGCGACCCGCGCGGTCTCCGCGATAATCGCGGCGGGCATCGTGCCGGGCGCAATCGAGATGATGGATCGGCTCATCATTCGCGCGGTCGAGGACGCGTTTCACGTCGGCCTTCCGGCCGACGCGGGCGCCGTGTTGATTATCGAGCTTGACGGCCTTGCGTCCGCGCTCGACGAACACGCCGCGGCCGTCATGTCGATCGCGCGCGGCTCCGGCGCGAGCGAGGTTCGCCTTGCGCGCGACGAAGCCGAGCGCGCGGCGTTGTGGAAGGCGCGCAAACGCGCGTTTGGCGCGGTTGGGCGGCTCGCGCCGAATTACGCCACGCAGGACGGCGTCGTGCCGCGCACCCGCCTGCCCGACATCCTGCGCGTGATCACCGCGGTGGGCATCAAGTACGGCCTGGCAATCGGAAATGTATTTCACGCCGGCGACGGCAATATCCATCCGATAATTCTATACGACGAGCGCGAACCGGCTCAGGTGCGCGCCGCGATCGAAGCGGGCCGCGAAATTCTGACCGCGTGCGTCGCGATGGGCGGCAGCCTGAGCGGCGAGCATGGAATCGGCGTCGAAAAGCAGGGCGAAATGCCGCTGCTCTTTTCACCCGACGATCTGATCGCGATGACCGAACTGCGCCGCGTGTTCGACCCGCGGGAGCGCTCGAACCCCAACAAAGTAATTCCGCGCCCGGGCGCGTGCGTCGAGGTTTCGGCGCCGCATCGCCCGGTGCCGATCTGACGGCGCGGTGCGCTTTGCTCGTGACAGACTCCGCCGAGATCGCAAAACAGATCGCGTCGCTGATTGGCGGCGATCGCGTTCGCGCGCCGCGCGGTATCGAAACGCGCGCAGCCGCGGTTATCGCAACGCCCGCGAGTTCGGCCGAAATCGCCGAGATCGTCCGCAAATGCGAAGCCGACCGGATTCCTGTCGCCGCGATTGGCGCCGCGCGGACGATGGCGGAGATTCGCCGCACTCCCGTCGCGATCGGAATCTCGCTCGAGCGGATGGCGCGCGTGGTCGCTTACGAGCCGCACGACATGACGATCGTCGCGCAGCCGGGCATCAGCGTCGCGGATCTGAACGCCGCGATGGAGCAGTCGGGGCAGCGGCTTCCGGTCGATCCGCAAAATCCCCAGGCAACCACGGCGGGCGCGCTGATCGCGGCGCATCACGCGGGTCCGCTTCGATTGTCCGAAGGAACCGCGCGCGATTTGCTGATCGGAATTCAATACGTCGGGCATGGCGGGCGCCTGATTCGAAGCGGCGGACGCGTGGTCAAGAACGTTGCCGGTTACGATCTGATGAAACTCATGAACGGCTCGTTCGGAACGCTGGGAATAATCACCGAAGCTGCCTTCAAGGTGCGGCCCATCCCGGACAATTACACGCTGGCGCTCGCGTCATGGCCGGACGTGACCAGCGCATTCGCGGCAGCGCGCGCGTTTTCCGACGCGGCGCCATTTGCGCATCTGGAAGTCACCAGCCCGCAAGTCAGCGCGACGCTCGGCCTTGCGCCGGCGTTTTCGCTGCTGGCGGGCTTCTCCGGAACGCGAGCCGAGGTGGATTACTTTCGCGCTACGGCTGCGCGATGCGCTGCCGGTCCCGTGCAGTTTCTCGACGGCGCCGACGCGATGATCCGGTACTGCGCGCTGCGCGATTTCGACTATCGCACTGCCTCCCTGGCCGCGCAGGTTGTCGTGCCGCCGGACGAATTGGCGCGCGTGCTCGGCACGTGCGGCGCGGAGTTCCGCGCACACGGGGCCTCGGGAATTGCGCAGATCATGACGCACGACGCGCTCTCGGCGGACACCGCGCGCGCGACGCTGCTGCGATGGCGCGAGCGAGCCCGCGGCGCGCGCGGACACGTCCGCGTTTTGCACGCGGAGCAGGAGACTCGCGCCGCGCTCGCGTTCTTCGATTCGCCAAACGGCGGCGCGCTCGAACTGATGCGCGCGCTGAAAGCCGCGTTCGATCCGGCCGATATTTTCAATCCCGGATGCTTCGTTGGGGGAATCTGATGGCTGCCGGATCGCCGTCGAAACCGGTGCGCGGCGTGGTCGATTACGATCTGCTATTCGATTGCGTCCACTGCGGGCTTTGCCTTGAAGCATGCCCGACTTACGCTATCTCACGCTCCGAGATGGATTCTCCGCGCGGACGAATCTACCTGATGAAGGCGCTCGCCGACGCGCGGCTCGAACTCGACGCCGACGCGGTGCGTCATCTCGATTTGTGCCTGGGCTGCCGCGGATGCGAAACGGCGTGTCCCTCGGGAGTACATTACGGACGGCTGATCGAAGACGCGCGGACCTACGTCGAAGCGAATTATTCGCGCGGCCCGCTCGACGCTCTGAGGCGGCGGCTGATTGGTGCGATCTTCCCCTACCCCGCGCGCCTGCGCGCGATCCTCGCGCCGCTGCGGCTACTCGAGTCGGCGGGGCTGCGGTCCGCGCTCGAGGCGGTTGCGCCGCGTTCGATTCGCGCCTGGATCGAACTGCTGCCAGCTTCGTCGCGCCCGAGCGCAATTTTGCCAGAGCCGCTCACAGAGCCGTCAAGCGGAGCCGCTACCGTGCTCGTGCATCGCGGATGCGTGACGCAGGTGCTTGCCAATTCGGAAAATATCAACACCGAGCGATTGCTCACGGCCGCGGGCTACCGCGTAGCTCATCTCGAAGCGACGCTATGCTGCGGTGCGCTGGATCTTCACTCGGGAAATCGTGCGCGCGCGCTTGAATTCGCGCGGGCAAACGTGCGCGCGATCATTCGTAGCGGCGCGGACTCGATCGTCTCCGCCGCTTCCGGATGCTCGACGGCCGTCGCCGAGTATGGAGTGCTGCTGAAAGACGATGCGGAGCTGGCTGCCGACGCGCGGATCGTCGCGGGAAAGATTACCGATCTGAGCGCGCTACTGCTGGCGAGCGAACGATTCTCTTTGCCGGAGTTCCGCTGCATCGTCACTTACCACGACGCGTGCCATCTGGCGCACGGACTCGGGGTGCGCGACGCGCCGCGCAAGCTCTTGCGCTCGATTCCGGGGCTCGAGCTGGTCGAGCTCGGCGAATCCGATATGTGCTGCGGAAGCGCGGGCAGCTACAACCTGACCGAGCCGGAGATGGCGCGCGCGCTCGCGCAGCGAAAGGCTGAAAATATCGCTGCGACCGCCGCCGACTACGTGGTGCTTGCCAACCCGGGTTGCGAATTCCAGATCGCCGCCGCGCTCCGCCGCCGCGGCGCGAAGACGCGCGTGATGCATCTGGCGGATTTTCTTGCGATGGTAATTAATGCCGAAGGCGCTCAGGCACGTGAATCGCGATGATCGGCGATTTGGAAATCAAGCTTTACTTTGCATACACGAGTCCGTTCACGTTCCTCGCGATAGCGCCGGCGTATGCGCTCGAGCGCTCGCATCGGGTGCGCGTTCGCTTCATCCCTTACGGCGTCAACATCCGCAAGACCTACGGCAACCTGGATAACGCCGACGCGGACCGGCGCAAGGTCCGCTATCTGTATATCGACGCGCGCCGCATCGCGAAGGAGCGCGGGTTGATTATCTATCCTCCAAAAAAAATCTTCAGTTGCCGTAATGCATTCTACGGCGGCCTGTTCGCCGAGCGCCACGGGCGCTTTCGCCAATACTCGGACTACGTCTTCGAGCGCTTTTGGCGCGCCGAGCTTGATGTGGAAAATCGTGCGGCGATCGGCGCGATAGTCGCCGAAGTCGGACTCGACCCCGATGAGTTTGTCCGCTACGCGGAAGGCGAAGCTCGCGCCGACCTGGACGCGTGTTTCGCCGAGGCCGATCGCGACCATGTGTTCGGCGTACCTACGTTTATCGTCGATGGCGAACCGTTCTGGGGCGAAGACCGAATCGAGTGGGTGATAAAGAAGCTCGACGCGGCGGGCCCCAGGCGTCCCGCGAAGCCATAGCGTGGATCGACAACAACTTACCGCGCGAGTAGGTTAAATCAGAATCAGGGTCGTCGCGGAGTTATTCGGGTGTACCAGCGCCAGCGGCGATGGTGGTCTATGCCATGATTGACTACGAGCAATTCGAGAGCGCTATCGGGCTCAACTGGTACGAAATCGATCCCAACCTGCGGCAAGTCGTGCATCGGACGCTCGAGACGCCCGACTTGGAGTGGTGCGAACCGGAACTCGCAAGGATCGGCGCGCTGTGTGGAGGACCGATTGCCGAACGGGCCGAAGTCACCGACAAGCATCCACCCGAACTCGTCAAGTTTGACCGTTGGGGCGAGCAGATCGATGAAGTGCGCCACCATCCCGCGGCGCTTGCGACCAAGCGAGACCTGTGGGAAGCGGGCGTAAGCGGTCCACGCCTTCATCAGGAAGCGCGCCGACGCGGCCGGAAGCTACCCGATATCCTGGCAACCGCAACGAACTATTTGCTCTCGCAGGCCGAGACCGGGATGCTCTGCTCGATCGGGATGACCAGCGGGGTGATTGGCCTCGTCAACCGGTTTGGGACTCCCGAGATCAAGCAGCAGTTCCTGACGCACCTTACCGCGCCGCACTTTGACGGCGCATGGGACGGCGCGATGTTCATGACCGAGAAGTCCGGCGGCTCCGACCTTGGCACGCTCACCACGGTGGCGCGCCGCGACGGCGAAGGCTGGATTCTCAATGGTTCGAAGTGGTTTTGCTCGAATATCGACGCCGGCGCGATCGTGACGCTTGCGCGCCCCGATGGTGGACCCGAAGGGCTGCGCGGAGTGGCGCTGTTCCTGGTTCCGCGCTATCGGCGCGACGGTTCGCGCAACGGCATCAGCATCCGCCGCCTCAAGGACAAGCTTGGCACGCGCGCGGTGCCGAGCGCCGAGGCCGACTTTGTGGACGCCGAGGCATTTCTGCTCGCGGGCGACGGCTCCGCAACCGACGGCCGCGGGATCAACCGGATGATGGAGATGGTCAACGATTCGCGCCGCGGCGTCGCCGTGATGGGTCTCGGGATAATGCGCCGCGTGTTCCTCGAATCCGCCATTTTCGCGGCGCATCGGCGCGCCTTCGGCAAGCGGATAGACGAGCTGCCGATGATGCGGGAGACGCTGGTCGGGATGGTGGTCGAACTCGAAGCCGCCGCCGCGCTGGTGTTTGCCTCCGCGAACGGCGGCGGCGCGATCGCGCGCGTGCTGGTCCCGGCCGCGAAGCTGCGGGCGACCCGCCGCGGCGTCGAGCTCGCATCCCAAGCCATCGAGGTGCATGGCGGAAACGGGTACATCGAGAATTGGCCGCTGGCACGCCAACTTCGCGACGCACAGTGCAACACCATCTGGGAAGGCACCGAGAACATCATCTGTCTCGATATCCTGCGCGCATTGCGCAACGAACAGGTGATGGAAGGCACGTTTGCGGCGCTTACAGAACGAATCGACAGCGTCGGCGCGGAGCTCGGCCCGGTTCGCGAAACTGTGGCGGAGGGCCTGCGCGACCTGCGCCAGGCGCTGCAGTTCCTGTCCCGAGCGGATCGCGACCTTGCTCAGCTTCGCGCGAGAACCTTCGGTAATTACCTCGCCGACGTGGCTGCGGCAGCATTGCTGCTTGAGGAGGCGCAATGGGAGCTGCGCCATCACGCAAGCGGCCGCAAGGCCGTGGTCGCGCACCTTTTCGCCGAGACTCACCTGCGCCACAGGCCGCTGCGCGGCATCACGTCGGGCGATCGCACGATACTCGAACTGTTCGATCCTCTGACGCGCTACGGTGAAATCGAACCGGCACGAGCTGCCGCCGTGTTGCGTGCGGGCTGACCCGATCGCGCTCCGCCCGAACCGAGGGATAGCGCGCGAGCCTCGTTAAGAGGCGGCGGCGCGCCGACGCCAGAGCTAAAGTTCCGGGCTGGTCGGAAGAAATGTCTCGCCCATCAGATAGGCGTCGCACGCGCGGGCGCATTCGCGGCCTTCCCAGATTGCCCACACCACCAGCGACTGGCCGCGCCGCGCGTCGCCAGCCGCGAAAACTCCGGGCACGCTCGCAGCGTAATTCTCGGTCGCGATATTGCTGCGCGCGTCGAGCTTCAGCCCAAGCTCGGAGATAATCCCTGCGGGTTCGGGGCCGAGGAAGCCGAGCGCCAGCAAAACCAGATCGCAATCGATCTCGAACTCGCTGCCCGCAATCTCCTCCATCACGTTGCGGCCGCCCTCGTGCTTCCAGTTGAGGCGCACGCCGTGCAGCTTTTTGACCTGGCCGTTTGCGCCGCTGAAACGCTTGGTGTTGATGCTCCAGTCGCGGAGCACGCCTTCTTCGTGCGAGCTCGAGGTGCGCAGGATCATCGGCCAATCCGGCCACGGCATGTCGGCGGTGCGGCTCTCGGGCGGCATCGGCAACAGCTCGAACTGGCTGACGCTCACCGCGCCCTGGCGATTCGAGGTTCCAAGGCAGTCCGAGCCGGTGTCGCCGCCGCCCAGGATGACGACGCGCTTGCCCTGCGCGGTGAGCGCAAGGCCTGGATCGATAGTGTCGCCGAAGCCGCGTTTGTTCTGTTGCGGAAGAAAATCCATCGCGAAATGAATCCCGCTCAATTCGCGCCCGGGCATCGGCAGGTCGCGCGGCTTGGTCGCGCCAAGCGTCAGGCAGACGGCGTCGTGCCGTTTGCGCAGCTCATCGGCGTGGAGGTCAATTCCGACGCGGCAGTTGGTGACGAACTCGACGCCCTCGGCGCGCATCTGCTCGACGCGGCGCAGCACGTGGCGCTTTTCGAGCTTGAAGTCTGGAATCCCGTACATCAGCAGTCCGCCAACCCGATCCGAGCGCTCGTAAAGCGTGACCGAATGTCCGGCGCGCGCTAGCTGCTGCGCGCAGGCGAGTCCCGACGGACCCGAGCCGACCACGGCGACGCGCTTTCCGGTCTTGCGCGTGGGCGGCTGCGGCGCGATCCATCCCTCGGTCCAGGCGTGATCGATAATATTTTTTTCGATGAGTTTGATCGTGACCGGATCGTTATTGATGTTGAGGACGCAGGCTTCTTCGCACGGCGCGGGACAAACGCGGCCGGTGAACTCGGGAAAATTGTTGGTCGAATGCAGCCGCTCGATCGCGTCGCGCCACCTGCCCCGGTAAATCAGATCGTTCCAGTCGGGAATGATATTGCCGAGCGGGCATCCCTTGTGGCAGAAGGGAATTCCGCAATCCATGCATCGCGCGCCCTGCTTGGCAAGTTTATCTTCGGGCATTTTGAGATCAAACTCGCGCCAGTCCTTAAGGCGTTCAGCGACGGGACGCCGGGCCGGCGTCTCGCGCTTGATCTCCATGAAGCCCGTGATCTTTCCCATCGAAAACGACTCTCCTGCTCGCTATGCGTTCGCCGTCGTCCGTTCGCTCGCCGATCAAACCGCGGCCAGCCGCGCCATGTCGTTGCCGCGGCCCAGATGCTGGCGCTCGAGCACCATGCGGTACTCGGTGGGCAGCACCTTCACAAACTTTGTGGAGTATGAATCCCAGTCGGCCAGAATTCGCGCCGCAACCGCGCTCTGGGTGTACTGCCGATGGCGCAAGATGAGCGCGTGCAACTGCTTGAGGTCGTCCGGGTCGGTGACCTGACCCAGCTCGACCATCCCCGTATTGCAGCGGGGCGCGAAGCTTCCGTCCTCATCGAGCACGTAGGCAACGCCGCCCGACATCCCGGCCGCGAAGTTGCGTCCGGTCAGGCCTAGCACGACGACCAGTCCGCGCGTCATGTACTCGCAGCCGTGATCGCCCACGCCTTCGACGACGGCGTGCGCGCCGCTGTTGCGCACCGCGAAACGCTCTCCGGCAACGCCGCGAAAGAACGCCTCACCGCCGGTAGCTCCGTAGAGCGCGGTGTTGCCGATAAGGATATTCTCCTCGGCCTTGAAGGTGGCTTGTTGCGGCGGACGCACCGCCATGAATCCGCCGGAAAGGCCCTTGCCGCAGTAGTCGTTGGCGGCGCCTTCGAGATAGAGCGCGATTCCCGGCGCCAGCCATCCGCCAAAGCTCTGTCCCGCCGAGCCTTTGAAATGAATCTGGATCGTGTAGGGCGGCAGTCCCTCGGCGCCGAAGCGGCGCGAGATCTCGGCCGACAGCATCGTTGCCGCGGTTCGGTTGACGTTGCGGATCGGCAGATGAATCTCGACCGGGCGGCGATGCTCCAGGGCGTCGCGCGCGAGTTCGATCAGTTGATTGTCGAGCGCCTGGTCGAGTCCGTGATCCTGCGACTCGACCGCGTGCAGCGGCTCATCGGCGGCCGCGTCGGGCTTGTGCAGGATACTGCTCAGATCGACGTTGCGCGCCTTCCAATGCTCGACCGCATCGTTGGTCTCCAGGCATTCCACGTGCCCGACCATCTCGGCCACAGTGCGAAAGCCGAGCGCGGCCATGTATTCGCGCAATTCGTCGGCGATAAACATCATCAAGTTGACCACGTGCTCAGGCTTGCCTTCGAACTTCTTGCGCAGCTCGGGATCCTGAGTCGCGATTCCGACCGGGCAGGTGTTGAGGTGGCACACGCGCATCATGATGCAACCCGAGGCGACCAGCGCGGCCGACGCGAAGCCAAATTCCTCGGCGCCAAGCAGAGCCGCGATCGCCACGTCGCGTCCGGTTTTCAACTGGCCGTCGGTCTCGACGCGGATCCGCCCGCGCAGGCCATTCATCACCAGCACTTGCTGGGTCTCGGCCAGCCCGAGCTCCCACGGAACGCCCGCGTGCTTGATCGATTGCAGGGGCGACGCGCCGGTGCCGCCGTCGTAACCGCTAATCAGGACGACGTCGGCCTTGGCCTTGGCGACGCCCGCGGCGATAGTGCCGACGCCGACTTCGGCGACGAGCTTGACGCTGATCCGCGCGCGATTGTTCGCATTCTTCAAATCGTGGATGAGCTGGGCCAGGTCTTCGATCGAATAGATATCGTGATGCGGCGGCGGCGAGATGAGTCCAACACCCGGCGTCGAGTAGCGGATCTTGGCGATGAAATCGTCAACCTTGTGCCCTGGCAACTGGCCGCCTTCGCCCGGCTTGGCGCCTTGCGCCATCTTGATTTGGAGTTCGTCGGCGTTGACCAGGTAATGGCTGGTCACGCCGAAGCGCGCCGACGCGACCTGCTTGATCGCGCTGCGGCGCCAATCGCCGTTGGGGTCGCGCGCGAACCGCGCGGGATCTTCGCCGCCCTCACCGGTGTTGCTCTTTCCTCCGAGCCGGTTCATCGCGATCGCAAGGTTCTCGTGCGCCTCTTTGCCGATCGATCCAAATGACATCGCGCCGGTCTTGAATCGTTTGACGATCTCGGCGGCGGGCTCGACTTCCTCGATTGGAACAGGAGACCGCTCCAGTTTGAACTTCAGCAGCGACCGCAGCGTCGCAAGGTTGCGGCTCTGCTCATCGACCAGGCGCGTGTACTCCTTGAACATCCGGTAACTGCCGGAGCGCACGGAATGCTGGAGCTTCGCGATCGTGTTGGGATTATACATGTGGAACTCGCCGCGGCGGCGCCACTGGTAGAAGCCGCCGGCGTCGAGCTCGCCGTCGAGATTGGGCTGGATTTCGAATGCGTGCCGATGGCGCACCGCGGTCTCGCGCGCAATCGTCTCAAGCCCAACGCCACCCACGCGCGAGGCCGTCCAGGTGAAGTACCGGTCGATTACTTCGCGGTTCAGGCCAATCGCTTCGAAGATTTGCGCGCCGCGATAGCTCTGGATCGTCGAGATTCCCATCTTCGACGCCACCTTGATCATGCTCTTGGTGGCGGCCTTGATGAAATTATGGACGGCGGTGTCCTCGTCGATATCGGACAGGCGCCCGTCTTCGATCATTCCGGCCAGGGTCGCGTACGCGAGGTACGGATTTATCGCGCCCGCGCCATAACCGGCCAGCAGGCAACAGTGCATCGCCTCGCGCGGCTCAGCCGACTCGACCGCGATTCCGCATCGCGTGCGCGTGCCTTCGCGGATCAGATGATGATGCACGGCGGCGGTTGCGAGCAGGCTCGGAATCGCCGCGAACTCGGAGTTCACGCCCCGGTCCGAGAGCACGATAATCGTAAATCCGTCCGTGATCGCCTTGGAGGATTTGGCGCACAACTCGTCGAGCGCGCTGCGCAAGCCCGTTTCTCCGCCGCTTACCCGGTAAAGGATCGGCAGCGTGATCGCGCGCAGGCCCGGCTCCGCCAGGCGCTTGATTTGCTCGAGCTCTTCGTTGGTGACGATCGGGGTCTTGAGCCGCAACTGGCGGCAATGCGCCGGCGATTCCTCGAACAGGTTCTGCTCGGAACCAATCGTCGTCTCGGCCGAGGTCACCAGCTCTTCCCGGATCGGATCGATCGGAGGATTGGTGACCTGCGCGAAAAGTTGCTTGAAGTAGTTGAACAGCGGCGGCGCTTTGTCGGACAACACCGCCAGCGGAGTGTCGGTGCCCATCGAGCCAACCGGCTCCTGCGCATTCACCGCCATCGGCGCGAGAATCAGTTTCAGATCTTCGATCGTGTAACCGAAGGCCTGCTGCTGCTTGAGCAGATCGAGTCCCTCGAATCCGGCGATCGCCGGCGCGCTGGGCGGCGCGGGCAGTTCCTCGAGCTTGAGCAGATTTTCGTCCAACCAGGTGCGATACGGCTGCCGCGCGGCAAAGCCTTCCTTGATTTCCTCGTCCTGAACGATCCGGCCTAAAGCGGTATCGACCAAAAACATTCGGCCCGGTTGCAGGCGGCCCTTGCTCGCGACCTGCTCGGGCGGAATATCGAGCACGCCCGTCTCGGACGCCATCACGACCAGCCCGTCCTTGGTCACCGTGTAACGCGAGGGGCGCAGACCGTTGCGATCGAGCACGGCGCCAATCCGGACCCCGTCGGTAAAGGCGATCGAGGCGGGACCGTCCCACGGCTCCATCATCGAGGCGTGAAATTCATAGAACGCGCGCTTGCTCGCGCTCATCTGCGCGTCGTTCTGCCAGGCCTCCGGGATCATCATCATCACGGCGTGCGCGATCGGACGCCCGGTGCGCACCAGCAGCTCGAGCACGTTGTCGAACTTGGCCGAGTCGGTTTGGGTGGGCTCGACGATCGGCGGAAGCTTGGCAATATCGGCGCCAAACAGCGGCGACGAAAACATCATCTGCCGCGCGTGCATCCAGTTCTCGTTTCCGCGCAGCGTGTTGATCTCGCCATTGTGGCTCAGCAAGCGGAACGGATGCGCCCGATCCCATGACGGGAACGTGTTGGTCGAGAAGCGCTGATGAACCATCGCCAGCGCGCTCGCAAGCGCGGGATCGAGCAGGTCGGGATAGAACTTCGGGATCTGATGCGAGATGAGTTGGCCCTTGTAAACAATCGTCAGAGTCGAAAGCGAGCAGAAGTAGAAGAGCTCCTGTCCCACCAGCCCGAGATCGTCGATGGCGCGGAACGCGCGCTTGCGAATTACATAGAGCTTGCGCTCGAGCGCCTCCTGGTCGGCGACGCCGGCGCCGGGTCCGATGAATACCTGCCGGACCTCGGGCAGCCCGCGCCGCGCGATCTCGCCGCAGGCGCTGGCGACAACCGGAACCGTGCGCCATCCGAAGACGCGCAGGCCTTCCTCACGCACGATTTTCTCGAATACGGTTTCACAGGCGGCGCGCTTGTTCGCGTCGAGCGGCAGAAAGACCTGCCCGACTCCGTACTGGCCGGGCGCAGGAAGATCGAAGCCACACTTAGCCGCTTCACGGCTCAAAAATTCGTGCGGAATCTGAATCAGGATTCCGGCGCCGTCGCCCGAGCTGGGATCGCATCCGCAGGCGCCCCGATGGGTCAGGTTGTCGAGGACTTGCAGCGCCTTGGCGACGATATCATGGGAACGCTCACCCTTGATGTTGACGACGAAGCCGACTCCACACGCGTCATGCTCATGTGCGGGATCGTACAGGCCCTCGCGCTCGGGAAGACTGCTCCGATTGTGCATGGTTCACATCCGTCTCGGGTCAGGGAGCGCAACCGGCTTCGGCGATGCACTGTGACGGCTGCGGCGGCCGTGGCCGTTGCCCGGCTCGGACGCCTCGCCGTTTGGATGCACCGCAATCTGGCTGCGCTCGGTATGGGTCGAAAGCACCACCATCGTCTCCGTCCGCGCCACTCCCTCGATCGAGCGGATCGCGCTGATGAGCCGCTCGAGCGACGAAGTGTTGTCGGTTTTGATCTTGAGGAGAATCGTGTGCTGACCCGTGACGTGATGACACTCGAGGACGTCGTCGAGTTGATCGACGCTCTGCTCGAACAGCCCGATAGTTTTCGGATGCGCGATCGAAACCCCGATGAACGCGGTCACATCCTTGCCGAGCCGGCGCGCATCGAGCGAAGCGTGATAGCCGGCAATTACGCCATTATCTTCGAGCTTCTTGACGCGCTCGATCACCGAAGGCGCCGAGAGCCCGACCTGTTCGGCAAGCTTGACGTGCGCAATGCGGCCGTTGGCCTGCAGGATGCTGAGAATCTGCAGGTCGATGGCGTCGAGTTCTGGGATATCGCCGCCTAATTTCATAAGGCAATCCTCGATAAGGTTTGGTAAAGATAATGAGGAAGCTGGATAAAGTCAAGGATAACAGAGGTGGAACACAAATAAAACAGTATTTTATCGAAATTCGACGAAACCAATCCGTCATCCTTCAGGCGCACATGCCTCAGTACCTCACTAATCGTCGGAACTGTGAGCTTTCAGATTACGCCTGGTCCGCTGATGCTGCCGCATTGCCTTCGGCTTTAAGCGTGACGGGAGATCAGTGTTTCGTCAGGACCTGGCCAATCGCGTCGAAGGCGACCAATTGCTCGATGCCGAGCTGGTCGTCCCAAAAATCGTCGTAGGCGCTGGTCTTGACGATCACCATGTTGTATTTCGGGCAGACGTAAATGAACTGAAAGAACACGCCCTCGGCCGAGTAGGCATGGCCCGCGCCGGGATAGATGAGCCACCATTGATCGCCGTACGCGCCGGGATCGCCGGGGAAGAGATGACCCCATCCGACTTGGCGACTCTGCGGATTGGTGGCGGCTGTCACCCACGCCGCCGGGACAAGCTGCCTGTCGCCCGCCTTGCCGTCGTGCAGAAACAATAGCCCGAAGCGCGCATAGTCGCGCAGCGTTGCATTGATGCAGCAATCGCCCGCTTCCAATGCGTTGGAGCCGGCGCGATCGGTAAGCCAGGTCGCGTCCTGCTCCATCCCGAGCGGCTGCCAGATGCGTTCGCTGAGCATTTGCGCGAGCGGCTTGCCGGTCACGCGCTTCACGAGCATCGCGAGCACGGCGGTATCGACGCTGCGATAGACGAATTTGCTGCCCGGCTTTTCGCTGCGGCCGAGGCTGCTGGCGTATTCAGCGAACGTCTGCGACTGCTCGGTCATCGTCTTGTCCCACATGATCATCACGTCGGAACTGTCGATGCCGTATTCTTCGGAGAATTTCACTCCCGAGGACATTTCGAGAATGTCATTGATCGGCACGCCGTCGTAACCGGAGCCCTTCAGCTCGGGCAGATATTCGGTGATCGGATCGTCCAGGCTCTTGATCTTGCCGTCGGCCAGCGCAAGGCCGACCAGAGTCGAGGTGAACGACTTGGCGACCGACCACGAGGTGAATTTCGTTTTGTCGTTGGCGCCGTTGAAGTAGCGTTCATCGACGATCTTGCCGTCTTTGATCACCAGAAATCCCTGGGTGCGAGTTCGCGCGAGCAAATCGTCCAGGGTGCGGCGCTTGCCCTTGAACTTGTAGCTGACCTCGAGCTTTTGCGACATGCCCGGCAATTCGGCGACCGGTCCTCCGCGCTTGATGACGTGATAGGGAAAGAACGCGTCCATGTTGCGAAAGGCTTGGACACGGTTCTGCGGCAACAATATCGCCGCGCGTTTCGCGATGGCGGCGGAGTCGACGGCGCGCGCGACGGCAGGTGCGGCGAGAATCGCCGCGAGCGAAAACACAAGCAGAAGTCGTCGATTCATCGCTTTCCCCTGTGAGCATCCTTTATGGCGTCCAGATCTCTGCGGTTTCCAGCGCCGAACCGCCGCCGAGCGCGACCTGAGTGAAGGTGTTAGTGCCCGTCGGTCCTCGGCTGCTTCCGTCGCACGATGCGCAAACCACCGCAAGTGCGATAACGCCCCGAACGCGACTCTTCATTATCCCCCAGCCTTTCCCGACTGCGACGAACTGACTATTCGCCCTTGAAAACGGCGGCGCGCTTTTCGACGAACGACTTGGCGCCTTCCAGATGATCCTGCGATGTTAGCATCATCCGTTGTCCGTGGCGCTGATAATCGAAGAAGTATTGCAGATTCAAATTCAACCCGACCCGGAGCGCTTCCTTGGCAAGGCGCTGCGCCAGCGGAGCTTGCGCCGCGATCTTCTGCGCGAACGCCGCGGTCGCCGCGCCAAGCTGCTCGTGCGGCACCACTTTGTTCACCATCCCGATTCGTTCGGCTTCCTTCGCGTCGATAATGTCGCCGCTCAGGATCAGCTCATACGCGCGCGCCAGCCCAACCAGACGCGGCAGCACGAGCAGGCCGCCCGCCTCGGGAATCAATCCACGGCGGATGAACACCTCGCCGAAGCGGGCTTGGTCCGAGCAGATGCGCATGTCGCACATCAGCGCGATATCGCATCCGTAGCCGACCGCGGCGCCATTGACCGACGCGATAGTCGGCTTGGGATAGGTGACGAGAAAATCCAGTGCGACCGGCTGATGCGTTCGCCACTCCTCTACTTCGCTGCGCTTGGACGGTTTGGCGTCGCGAAATTCGGGGTTGAGGAAAATCTCCTTCACGTCGTCGCCGGCGCAGAACGCGCGCCCCGCGCCGGTGATGACCACCACGTGAACCGAATCGTCGTGCTCGGCTTCGCCGAACGCCTGGCCAATCTCGGCCCAGGTCCGAATCGTGCCGGAATTCATCGCATGCGGACGATTGATCGTTATCGTCGCGACCTTGTCGTGCTTCTCGTACAGAATATCGCTGTAAGCCATGTGAACCTCCGCGCTCCCGGGAAAATGATCGTGATGAAGTTGCTATCGCAGATGCGCGAAATCGGCGTCAAGCCCGAACCGCGCTCAGAATGGAGTCCATCGCGTCGCTGGTATGATATGCGCCAGGTACAGGCTCAACATACCCACCACTGCCGACTTCTCGTCGCTGTGCGCATAGCCGTTGAGTCCGAACTGCCCGCCGATCGTGAGCTGGTAGGAATCGGTTTGATAGCCGAGCTCGGGCGTGATCAGAAATTCAGGCGGCGTCTTGTCGGAGCGTCCGTCAATTACCTGCTGATAGTTGAATTCGACGATCGGCACCAAGCCTGAAACGATCGGCACGCGCGATACGGGATCGCCCGAGGCCGCCAGATACGGCATCGAGTACGACAGCGCCACGTCCGCCTGGGCAACGTCGCTCTCGTAGCCGCTCCAGGTGGGCAGATATCCGGCGTCGGCCTGAATCGCGATCGGGCGCAGATAGAATAGCGGGCCGTCCGCGGGCAGATCGCCCATCCCCTTTGCGAACATCAGGAGCGGTCCGCCGCGCGCGTGGCCGTCGGCGCCGGCCGCAATCTCGCCGGTCGGCAGAAACAGATCCGGTCCGATCGCGATTCGCATCTCGTGCTTGTCTGATTTGTAGAACGCCCACTTTGCCAAGACCTCAAGGTTCGAGAGCCCGGTGGTGGCGCGCAATCTGCGTCTGGTCGGATCGTTGATCGCGTCGGAGAGTTGCAGGCTGGTGTTCTGGCTGAGCTTCTTTTCGAGTTCGAAAGAGAACGAAAGCCCGGTCTGCCCCGACCCCCGCGTCCATCCGGGGAGCAGCTCCAACTCATTGGCGGGATTTGGATCCTGAGTGACCAGCGTGTCGGAAAAGACGCGTGCTCCGACCTGCCCGCGCGCGGGGCTGGCGGCGCCAGCGACGCCGAGCGCGAGCGCCAATCCGATTGCGGCTCGCGCATGACCACGCGGCAAAGGCCGCGCGCCACAGAGAATCGGCTCACACGTGCGGATACGCGTCGCTGCCCATTTCAAGCGCATCTAGCCCCGACCATTCCACTTCCGCCAGTACGCGATTTCCGATGGTTCGCTCGACGATCGTAAAGAACGTCCACGCCAGTCCGAATACCACGATAAAGTTGACGCTGACACCGATAAGCTGCGCGACGAATTGGCCCGGGTCGCCGTAGAGCAGCCCGCGCACGGGACCCGCCACGGCGTTCCACCCGTCGCCGTAACTGCCGTCAGCGAATATTCCGAGCGCAAGCGACCCCCAAACTCCGCACGCGCCGTGCACCGCGATCGCGCCAACCGGATCGTCGAGGCGCAAGTGCCGCTCGAGCCCGATTACCGCCGCGACCACCAGCAACCCCGCGATTGTGCCGATCAGCACCGCCGCCGCCGGCGTCACGAATGCGCATGGCGCCGTGATCGCCACCAATCCGCCCAGCAGCCCGTTGCTCGCCATCGCGATGTCCGGTTTTTTGTAGCGATGCCACAGGTAGAGCAGCGCGGCGAGCGCACCCGCCGACGACGAGAGCATCGTGTTCGCCGCGATCACGCCGATGCGCGAGTCGGTCGCCGCCAGCGTCGAGCCCGCGTTGAACCCGAACCATCCGAACGCGAGGATCAGCGTTCCAACGACAGCCATCGGCAGGTTATGCCCGGGCAGCGCCCCGATCGCGCCGTCGCGGCGAAATCTTCCGATGCGCGGGCCGAGCACGATCACGCCGGCCAGCGCGATTACTCCGCCGGTCATGTGGACCACCGACGATCCCGCGAAATCGACGTGCCCGTGGCCCAGGCCAAGGTTGACCCCAAGCTGCGAGAGCCATCCCCCGCCCCATACCCAGTTGCCATAAAGCGGGTACAGGAACATCGCCATGAAGCATCCGTAGATGAAGAACGCGGAGAACTTCCACCGCTCAGCCATCGCCCCGGTCGGGATGGTTGCGGCGGTATCCATGAACACCACGGCGAACAGGAACATCCCGAGGCTCGCCGGATCGTGGCTGATACTGGCGAGCGCGAATTTGCTGAACCCGAGAATTCCCCAGGCGTGGCCGCCGATCGTCAGAGCGAGTTCGTGATGCCCGATCTGGGCGGAGCCGAGCGAGGGCCACTGATGCACTCCGCCCATCATGAACGCGTAGCCGGTGAGCCAGAATCCGATGACGCAGATCGGATAGATGAGCAGGTTCATCGCCATCGTGTTGACCGCATTTTTGGCTCGCGTGAATCCGGTTTCGACCATCGCGAAACCAACCTGCATGAACATCACGAGAAATCCCGCGATCAGCACCCAGGCCAGATTGAGCGATTGATCGAGCCCGATCGCGGGCGACGCGGACTGCGCGTGCGCCCGGCTTGCGCCGAGCAGCATCGGGGCTGCGACAACGATCGCGAGGGCGCAAAGAGTGCAACTCGAGCGGCGGCGTGTCATCTCATTTCCCCTCGGAATGATTTGCGCGGCGGTACGTGCGCCGCCGGATAGCGGTTGGCGAGCCAGATCAGGAACACGAAGAATCCGATCAACGACGCGAAAAAAAAGGCGAACCCCAACCCGCGCCGGATTTTTAGAGCGCGCAAGCTGCGCGGCTTAAGATGCTCGGCGCGCCCGCGCGCAACCACGCGCGCGGGATCGCGCATATCGGCCAGCATCTCGGCGGCGCTCGCGTAACGGTTTTTGGGCGACCGCTCGATTGCGTGCAGGATAATCTCCTCGAGCTTGGGATCGAGATCCTTGACGAACTCAGTCGGCGGATGAGGATCTTCGTTGGTCTTCGCGCGCATCACGTTGTAAACATTGGTGCCCATGTACGGCAGGTTCGCGGTCAACATCTCGTACAGCATCACGCCAAGTGCATAGATGTCGGTGCGGGCATCGCCACGCCGTCCGCTGACCTGCTCGGGCGCCATGTAGTCGGGCGTGCCGATGGTTGACGAGAGACCCGACCAGGTGAGCCGCCGCGCCGATTCATCGAGCGCGATTCCGAAGTCCATGATCTTGAGCGTGCCGTCGCCGGTGGCGAGAATATTTTCCGGCTTGAGATCGCGATGCACGACTTTCTCGGCGTGCATGTAAACCAGGGCCTCGCAAATCTGGATCGCGTATCCGAGCGCTTTTTCCGGCCGCATCGGCCGTTCGCGCCGCATCAGCTCGCGCATCGAGATGCCGTCCACGAACTCCATCGCGATATACATCCGGCTTTTGTGCCGGGGAGTCAGGACCTTGATGATATTGGGATGGTCGAGGCGGCGGACTACTTCCTCTTCACGCTGGAAGCGGCTGTAGAAGATTACGTCGCTCTCGAATTGCAGGTAGGGAACTTTAATCGCGACGGTCTGCCCGCTCTCGGTGTCGATCGCCTTGAAAATTGAGGCCATCCCGCTGCGCGCGATTACCTCGGTAAGCTTGTACTGATCGAGGGTTTCGCCGACGCTGACCTCGCGCATGGATTTTTTGCCTGGCAGAGATGGGGTCTGGGCGCGGAAGTTACCACGCCGCAACGGCGCAGACCAGCCGCAATTGCAGCGTATGTCTCACGCCCTGCTCACCGCGATGCGCCGCCCCTGGCGGCTGTGCCGAACATCCTGCCAAGCTTCGCGCGCCATCCTGACGCCGTGGGACTCAGCCCCGTATCCGCCAGCATCGTGAATACCGCGACGGTCAGATTGTCGGCCGTCCCGCGTTCGTTGGCGGTCTCGACCAACGTTCGGCACGCGGCGGTGGGCGCGAGATCGCGAGTCATCTGCTCGATTTCGTTGTCGCGCAGCACTCCATGCAGTCCGTCGCTGCATAGGATCAGTCGATCGCCGCGCAGCAGCGGTATCGAGATCCGGTCCACCGACACGATCAGCTCCTGCCCGATGCTCCGCACCAGCATCGAGCGCTCCGGATGATTGCGCGCGCGCTCGGCGCTGAGCAGTCCCATCCGGACTTTTTCGGCGACCATCGTGTGATCCTTGGTGAGCTGCGAAATTTTGTGATGCCGCGCCAGGTACAGGCGGCAATCGCCGACGTGCGCGGCCGCGAGCATTCCTTTATCGACTGTTACCGCCGTCAGCGTGGTGCCCATCCGGCGCAATTCCGGCACGGCAAGTGCGCGGTTATGAATCTCGATATTGGCGAACTGCACCGCGCGGACCAGACGCTTCGCGGGTCCCCAGGTGGCGGGACTTTCGCGCCATGCCTGGAGCGTCAATTCGATCGCCATCGCGCTGGCAACCTCGCCACCCTCATAGCCGCCGATCCCGTCGGCAACCGCAAACACCACCGAGTCGGGGCCCTCTATAAGATGCCCGCAAGAGTCTTCATTGTCAGGCCGATTGGTTCCAACATCCGACAAGAGCGCCAGATCGAAAACACCCGCGTGCGGCGCGGGTTCGGCGGACGGCTGCTTGTTCTCGGATTCAGACACGGACGCAATTCTATCACGGCGCTCGCAAAATGGTTGGGGCGGACGGCGTCAAAGCACCGTCCGCCCCCGGGGTTACAACCGGCGTGGCTCGTTACGCCGGTTTGGCGACCAGTATTGTTGATTTCCCCTTCTTCTTCGAGTTGCGGATGAAGTAGATCGCCCCATAGACCGCCCAGACGATCGAGATTCCGACCGCCAGCAGCGGTTCCTTAACGCTGCCCAGGCCTTCCAGAGGTCCGATTACGTAAAAGGCAAGGCAGGCGAAGTTCGCGATCGCGCCGAACACCGGGACAACCACGTGCTTGAAGCCATGGAAGGATTCGTGCTCGCGGAAGGCCACGATACATACGATGTTCGTCAATCCGTAGAGCAGGAAGGTCCCGAAGTTAGAGGTCAGCGTCACCAGCAGCAAGCCGTTGGGCAGCGCCGAGAGGCTCGCGTTCGAGCTCATCCCAATCGCGTACCACAGGTTGTGCGGCAACGTGGCGATAGTCTTGTCGTCGGGCGCCGAACCGCCGGCGAAGTAGAATAGCGCCGCGTACGCACCCAGCACTGCGGAGATGCAGGCGAGCGCCCAAATTGCGCGATGCGGAGTCAGGTTCTTGCCGTGCAGGAACCCGAAATGCTCCGGCACTTCTTCATCGCGGCCCATCGCGTAGGTCACGCGCGCTCCGGTGTTGATGCAGCTAAGCGTCGTGCCGATCAGCGCAAGGAATACGGTCAGCGCTTCGACCAGCATGAACGCCTGGCCATGCCCACCCAGGAGCGCGTTGCCGACCAGCACCATCATGTCGCCGATCGGAGCGGCGGAACCCTTTGCGGCGGCAAGGCTGTAAGCGCTGCTCATGAAGTAATTGGCCGCGAAATACTCGATCAGGTAACAGAACAATCCCTGGATGGTCAGCGAGAGCAGAACGCCGCGCGGAATATCCTTGGTCGGGTTCTTCGCTTCTTCGCCCAGAGAAGTTACCGACTCGAAGCCGACCAGCAGCAGGATCGCGACCGTCGCTTGCAGCATCACCCATGAGAAGTGATGCGGCAGGAGAACCGACAGCGCGTTCATATGCGCTGGAGTATCCCCGGTGAACGCGTAGCTAAGCGTCGCGCTCACGACGTTGCCGTTTGCATCGAGCGCAAGCCCCGCCGCGCCGGCAGGATGAGACATGCGGTAGGCGATCGCCAGGGCTGAGAAGAACAGCAGCGCGACGATCTGGATTCCGTTGATCGCGATATTGACCATCGTCGAGCCGTTGACGCCCTGGAAGGCGATCCACGCGACCGCGAAGGCGAAAATCACCGCGATCAGCGCCATGAAAACCGGCCCCGGTATTCCCGCATTGATCGTGTTCGGCGCGACATTGCCGACGATGTATCCGATCATGATTCCCATCGTCGCGACCATGACCCCGGGATACATCCAGTAGTACAGATGCGAGGCCCATCCGATCACAAACTTTGCGATCCGCGCGAATTTGTACGCGTGCGTCGTGTTCAGAAACGCCTGCTCCGCAAACAGATACGAGCTACCCGCTCCCGGGTAAAGCTTGGCCAGCTCCGAATACGAAACCGCCGTCGCGTAGGCCAACATGAGCGCGACAAAGATGCCCGCCCACATCGACATCCCCGACGGGAACGCGTAACCCGCTTGCTGGACGAATGTGATCCATAGGAAGGCGCCGGGCGCGATTAGCGCCATGGCGTTGACCGTCACTCCGGTCAACCCAAGTGTCGCCTGCATCTTGGGTGCTTCGTTTGACTCTGCCATCTCTCCTCCTTCGGCTTCACCCGCCACTTTTGGCGGGTGTTCGCTCCCCCGTCTCATTGAATGCCGATGCGGGATTGCAGCGGTCCAAGCGCAAGAGCAGTGCCATCAGTTTGCAACGGAAATCGGATGCATTTTGCACGGTGGATGCTCATGCGATGAGCAAACGCCTGCCGCACGGTCATCAGGTCAATCCATCGATGTAGTCCCTTGCCCCACAGTCGTTTGAGGACAAATAGGTACTTCGATGGAGATTCGCCCTCGCGAGGCTTAACCGAGCATCGTAGCGGACGCGTCGATCGGCGGTTGCCCGACTCGAAGCCACGGCGTCTCTAGAGGGCAGAATTCAAACCAATGCTACGGGAATTTAGCGAGACGGCACGAACGAGGGCCGTGCCTCGACTCAGATCGCGATATCTTCAGATCGCAATATCGCCGCGCTCGTCGGTGCGGATGCGGATCACCTCGAGCACTTTCGACACGTAAATCTTGCCGTCGCCGATTCTGCCGGTCCGCGCCTTGCGCTGGATCGCATCTACGACCGCCTCGGCCTGCTCGTCGCGCACGATCACTTCGAGCTTGAGCTTGGGTTTGAAATCGATGATGTACTCGGAGCCGCGATACAGCTCGGTGCGTCCCTTCTGGCGCCCAAAGCCTTTGACCTCGTAGGTGGTTAGCCCGGTAATTCCCGCGCGCTCGAGTTCCGCCTTCACCGCATCGATCGTAAACGGCTTGATGATCGCCTCAACCTTCTTCATCGAGTGCGTCCTTTGCGCAGGACCGCGCGACCGGCGCGCCAGCGCATCATTCTCTGTAAGGACAGACGCAAGAGGGATGCCGCCGAAGAGGGGGCTGTGGACGGACAATTCCTGTACGCGATGCGCGCTTAACGGGCATCGGCCCGCCGGACGGTCATCACATCGCACCCGCCCATCGCATCGCGCCGCCCAGCCATCAAAGCTACGCCTGGTCGTCGGCCCGCGTGCGCGCCACGCCCACCGCGACCATCAAGATTGGACTCTTGCCGGCGGCGTGCGGCTCGAAGAACCTGGTCGTGTCGTCGTCGTAAAAGGTCAACCCACTCGCGCCTCGGCCCAGCGCATACGCGGCAAGGTAGGCGCGACCGCCAAGAATGCCGGCTTCTAGATGCGCGTCGCGGTATCCCCGATTTCCGAGCGCCGCCAGCGCACGCTCGAGGTCCGCCATGTAAACAATCAGGGCCGAGCAGTCCGTCCCGAGCATCTGCTCCAGGCAGAGATACCCCGCCTCACCGCGAAACTCGCCCGCCTTGATCAGCTCGAAGCCCTCCGCGTCGCGGTCGAAGAAGTAAGCGCCCTGCTCCATCCCCTCGACCGCGTTTACGATCAGGTAGGTGCCGATGAGCTGCGGAAAGTCGGCGTGCGGATGGCGTCCCTGCGCCGCGACAATCGCCTGCAACTCCTCGCCACGAATCGGAGCCTGCGCGAATTGCCGCGTCGATCCGCGGCGCACAATCGTCTCGCCGAGCCCCATCGCGTCTTCGGGCGCGACTTGGTCGAAGCGAATAAGCTCGCGCCGCGTCTCGGGAACCGCAATAATCGCATCGGCGATTTCGGCAACTTCCGCACTATTCACCAGCCGCGATTCGCGATGGAACGTCACCAGCGGCTCGTAAGTGACTTCGCTCGGCGAGAGTGCGATCGCCTCGAATGGGAAAGCCTCGATCCCCGGCGATCCGCCCGGCTGATGCGCGTCCGCGCCGAGCGCGATTATGGCGACGGCGCCTTCGCGATCGGGGTCGAGTCCGAGCAGCAGCTCGATTTCGGGGTCCTCGAACCCCGTCACGATCTCGGCGCCGATATTCTCGGCGCCGGCGGCCGCGAGCAGATTGGCGAGCATCGTGCCCGCATCCCAGAAGCAGTAGCGGTATGCGCGCGCCCGGTACTTCCACGCGCTGCGCCAGAAAATCGAGGTCAGGACAATCACCGCGCGCGCCTGCGAGATCGACGGGCGCCCAGCCGCCGCGCGCGCCAGGAACGCGCGCCAGTCGCCGCGCCGCAGGCCCCGCAGTTTCAGATCGGCGGGCGAAAAATGGTACAGCCCCGCCTCGAGGCCCTCGACCGCGCCCGCCGCAACGTACATCTCGATCGGATAGAGCGCTCCGGCCGACGCAGCCGCGCGGAAATGATAGTCCTCGCCGCCGACCTGCTTCGAGCGCGTGAGACCGCCCGTGCAAAACAGGATTCGCGTCAGCGCTTCGAGTCCGAGCGCGGTATCGGGCGCCAACGCCGCGCGCGCGGAAATCGCCGCCAGCGCCGGCATCGCGGAGAGCTCCAACTCGCGCGGCAGCGCGAGCGTTCCCGCCATGGGATAAATCTTGTAGGGTGCGGGCCGATTGTCCCAATCAAGCCGATGCGGCGACGATCGCACATTCGTGTACGAGTGCTTGGTAATCTCGTGATAGACCCGCGCCGCCTCGATGTATCGATTGCCCAATT
>DATLTX010000050.1:0-14029 GCA_035533435.1 Binataceae bacterium (SeqCode) | reverse complement strand
TCGACAAAATATATTAAGGAGAATAGTCAGATGGCGACAATCGACTTCAACAAAATTCCGCGCTTCAAGGATCTGCCGATCAAAAAAGGCGCTCCCGCCGAATCCTCGTGGGGCGTGTTCGGCGACGACGACGAATTCGGATGCCTCAATTTCCTGACGCCCGCGGGAATTGTCGAAGCCGCGCGTCTGGTGCAAAAGGGACGCGTGTTCCGGCTCGATACTCCGATCAACTACGCCAAGCCACCTCTGTTCAATCGCGTGCCCGCGAAACACACTATCCTGAGCTTCGAGCAATTCGGACTGCTCGGCCACGACGACTCGCTCGACAACTACAATACGCAGGAAGGCAGCCAGTGGGACGGCTTGGCGCACGTCGGCCATGTGCGGCATCGCAAATTCTACAACGGCGTCACCGACGATCAGGTAAAAGACGGCCCGGACGGCAAACTGGGTATTCACAAATGGGCAAATCGCGTCGTCGGGCGCGGCACGCTTATCGACGTGCGCAAATTCACGCAGGACAAAGGCCGTCCGCTCGATCCGCTGTCATCGGCGACCTACAAGCTCAAAGATCTGCAGGACGCACTCGCCGCGCAGAAGGCCACGCTCAAGCCGGGATCGATCCTGCTGGTGCGAACGGGATGGCTCGGCGCATATGTTGCCGCGTCGGCCGAGCAGAAGAAAGCGATGGCGCCGCTCGAGGCGCTCAAGTCGTGCGGAATCGAGGCGACGAGCGGGCTCGTCGGATGGCTATGGGATAATCGCGTCGCCGCGATCGGCACCGATTGTCCCGCCGTCGAGCAATGGCCGTGGGATTTCAAGGATGAAGGCGCGCTGCATTACCGGGCGCTCTCGATGCTGGGGCTGCCGCTCGGCGAGCAATTCGTGCTCGACGATCTTGCGGCCGACTGCGCCGCCGATAACCGCTACGAGTTCATGGTCGTGTCGGTGCCGATGAACCTCGAAGGCGGAATTGCGACGCCACCGAACGCAGTCGCAATCAAATAGAAGAGCAACCGCAGATTACGCAGATTCCACAGATAAAATATTTCTGTCTGGAAATCTGTGTAAATCTGTGAAATCTGCGGTTACTCTTAGACCCCGCGGGCGATTATTGCGGAGATTGCGCGGATGGCGGTTTCCATCACGTCGAACGCCATGCTTGGCGCTGCGGGATGGCGCGCGCTCTGGCGCGTGTCGTATGGCAGATGGATAAATCCGACCGGCATGTTCTGACGCCTGCGAGTCAGATGCAGGCTTGCGTACATCAGGGCGTTGCACGCGTATGCGCCGGCGCTGAGCGAGACGTGCGCGGGAATTTCGCGCCGGCGAAGTTCGCGCATCAGGGCGGGAATCGGCAGCCGTGCGAAACAGGCTTCGGGCGCGCCCGCGATAAGCGGCTTTGCGCTTGCGCCGAAACTGCCGTCAGCGCCGGCTTTTTCGTCGGCCAGATTGATTGCGACTTTTTCGATCGAGATCGCGGGCCTGCCTCCTGCCTGCCCGAGTCCCAGAATCGCACGCGGGCGATAGCGCACGATGGCGGCGTTGATTCGCCGCACGGCGACGGCGCATCCGACGGGGACCTTGACCGATTTGACTTTGAGGCCGCCAATCTCGTCGCCGTCGAGTCTCAGCGCGATCTCCCACGAGGGATTTATCCGCTCGCCGCGAAACGGCGCGAATCCGGTCACGAGAAAAATCCGCGATGACGCCATCGCGCGCCTCTACCTCCTGCTAACCGTTGCCCTTGCGCACCGGATGCTCGATCGGCAAGTCGTCGCGATTACCCCATTCCGCCCACGAGCCCCAGTAGTTGCGCACGTTCGGATAGCCCGCGATCCGCAGCGCGAGCCACGCATGCGCGGCGCGGTAACCGCCTTGGCAATAGGGAATGACTTCGCTGTTGGCGCGCAGGCCGAGCGCCGCGTACTCGGCGCGCAGCAGGGCGGGCGATTTGAATTTTCCGGCGGCGGTGTTTGCCTCGGTCCAATCGCGATGGACTGAGCCGGGAATCGCGCCGCCGTGGCGGGCGCGCACGCGTTCGCTGAAATATTCGGCGTCGCTGCGCACGTCGAAGATCCGCACGTCGCCGCGTCCGATCCGCTCGACGATATACGCGCTCGAGGCGGCGACTTCCTCGCGCGGCGCGCCCCTGAAGCGCGTCGGCTTGATCGCCGTCGGCGCGGTTGAGAGCTTTTCGCCGGCCAGCGTGCGCAGTCCGCCGTCGAGCATCCGCGCCCGCTTATGCCCCATCCATTCGAGCAGCCACAGCACGCGCGCCGCGCGCATCCCGGAGTCGTTCTCGTAGCATACGACGGTTTCCTGGCCGGTGATTCCGAGCGCGGAAAAAACCCATTCGAGTTGCGCGTGAAATTCCGCGGTGCCGCGCGGGCTCGTGTCGGAGTAGTGAAACGGGAACGGATCGAAATGGCGCGCTCCGCGCAGATGCCCGGCCCAGTAGTCGTCGGCGGCGCGGGTGTCGATAAACACGACGCTCTTGTCGGCGCGATGCGCGCGCACCCATTTCGCATCGACGATCGGTTTTGCTTGCGCTCCTGATCCTGCCATCGCGTGGTCCCCTCGCCGTCCTGCCGCGCGCGCGTTTATGCGGCGGTGCCGACAGCTTCGCTAATAGAGCGAAATCCCTCGCGCCGGAGCAAGGCCAGCAGGCCGCGCTTGATTTCATCCGCGACGCCGGGGCCCCGATAGATGAGGCCGGTGTATAGCTCGACGAGACTCGCGCCCGCGCGGATATGCTCCCACGCGTCGTCGGCGCTGAAGACGCCGCCGACGCCGATAATCTTGAGCCGTCCGCCGCTATGCCGGTAAATCTGGCGAATGAATTCGCGCGCGCGGCCGCGCAGCGGCGCTCCGCTAAGCCCGCCCGCATACTGCGACGCGATCCCGATCGCCTCGCGCGCGAGGGTAGTGTTGGTCGCGACGATTCCGTCGAGCGCGAGCTCAAGCGCGGTGTCGCAGATCCGGCGCAGGTCATCGAGTTCGAGGTCGGGCGCGACCTTGAGCAGAATCGGCGGGCGGCGCGGCGCATCCTTCATCGCCCCCGCGATCGCGGCGAAAATCTGGCGCATCCGCTCGGGCGATTGCCAGTTGCGCAGGCCGGGAGTGTTCGGCGAGCTGACGTTGACGACGATAAAATCCGCCAGCGCGCCGACGCGCGCCACGAGCGCCGCGTAATCCTCGGCCACGCGCTCGACGGCGGTCTCCTTGTTCGGCCCGAGATTGATTCCGAGCCGAAGCGCGGCTCCGCGCTCGCGTATCCGCGCGATTCTGCGCGCGACGACCTCCATCCCGTCGCTCGGGAAGCCGAGCCGGTTAATCAGCGCGCGATCGGCGGGAAGCCGGAACACGCGCGGCCGCGGATTCCCGGGCTGCGCGCGCGGCGTTACCGTGCCGATCTCGGCGAATCCGAAGCCGAGCCCCTGCCATGCGGCGATCGCGACCGCGTCTTTGTCCATCCCGGCCGCAAGCCCGATGGGATTTGAAAACTCGATATCCCACAACTTGACGCGCAGCTCGGGCGGGTCGGCGGGCGCGGCCAGCAGCGGCCAGGTCGAGAGGATCGAAAGCGTCATGCGATGCGCGGTCTCGGCGTCGCATTGGAAGAGCAGCGGCTTGGCCAGTTTGTAGAGTTCCGAGAGCATCGTGGGCGTCTGAGCGGCAATCTTGCAGTCCGAGCGCCGCCACGCAAATCGCCGCCGTGGGGATAACCGGGATCGCGACGGATGCATTAACCTACGCGCATGGAATATGATCGTGAACGAGCCGATCAAGCCGAAAAATTTCCCGGAGGCGCGCGATCACGCAGTGAGCAATCAGGCAAAGATGGAGGTCAAGCTCGTCGATTACGCGCAGCTTCCGCTCGAGAAGCTCTACGCCGCGTTCCGCACCTGCTATTCGTCGGACACGCCGATCGAAGTCTGGGAAAAAATCAGAACCGAAAAGATCAGCCACGACACGATCCGCAACTTTATCGTCGAGCGGCTCAAGACCGGCCACGCCTCACCGCTTGAGCAGGTCGTGTTCTGGTTCGGCATCTCGGGCGTCTCACGCTCGCTGTCACATCAGTTCGTGCGCCATCGTATCGGGATCAGTTTCGAGCAGCAGAGCCAGCGCTACGTGAAATTCAAGCAGGACAAGATGGCCTATGTCCTGCCGCAATCGTGGCAGCGCGTGGGGCTCGACGGCGAGTACGAAGAGCTGCTCGGCAAAGTCTCGGAGCTTTACGCCAAGGCGCTGAAGGCGGGAATTCCAGCCGAGGACGCGCGCTTCGTGCTGCCCAACGCGGCGCCGACCAATTTTCACGTGATGGTCAATTTCGCCGAGATGCTGCATATCTGCGACTTGCGCCTGTGCGTGCGCGCGCAGTGGGAGATTCGGCGGATGGTCGCGATGATGCGCGCGGAGATCAAGCGCGTGCTGCCCGAGATCGCGGTGTTCCTGCAGCCCAAATGCGGCGAGAACCGGATGGGCTATTGCGACGAGTCGCAAGAGGATTGGGCCAAATGCCCGCTCGGCAAAGTGCGTCCGCACAAGTCGGCGCTGTTCGAGATGTACGAGCTGCATGGCAAGCGCAAATCCGAAGCGCTAAGCGAAGCCGAGTTCAAAGCCGTCGAAGAAAAAGAAATCCTCTAAGCGAGTCACCTCGCCCGCCGTCCGGTTCCTCGCCCTTTCAGGGCGAGGTGTAAGATCGCGCACCGCGCGTGCCGTTGCGCGCGCCACTAAGTTGATCTTTGAATAGACCCGATGGCATCGGTCGGCGACAATCCTGAGCTGGCGCGCGCGATTGCGGCGTTCAACCGCGGCGAGTATTTCGATGCCGCCGAAATCTTCGAGCAGTCGCTCGGCGCGGTTGACGACGATCTGAAAAGCGTCGCCAACGCGTTCAATCAAATCGCGGCCGCTCTGCATCTGCGCTTCGAGCGCGGGGGCCGGCAGGCGTCGATCAACCTGATGTCGCAGGCGATGATCGCGCTCGACGACATGAAGCCCGCGTGCGGCGGAATCGATATCGAGCGGCTGTACGCCGAGGTGTCGGCGATTGTCGATGAGATCCGCGCGGCGCCGCGCGACGAACGCGACGGGCTGAGGCATCGCGCGCGGATATTCCTCGAGCGCAGACGCGCGCCAAAAATCAATCGCGCCAGAATCAGCCCCGCGAAGAAATGAGCGCGGTACGCGCGGCATCGTCACCGTCGGGCCAAATCTTCGCATTGCAGCGCGAGATTCGGCGCTGCACGCGATGCGAAGCGCTGGTGCGATGCCGCTCGCGCGTGGTTCCCGGCGCCGGCGCCGCTCCGGCGCTCGTCGCGTTTGTCGGAATCGCGCCGGGGCGGCGCGGCGGCGACCGCACCGGAATTCCCTTCAGCGGCGACTGCTCGGGCGATCTATTGCGTAGAATGATCGCGCGCGCCGGACTCGGCCGCGTGTTCATCACCAATTTGGTTCGATGCAATCCGCGCGACAGGCGCGGGCGAAATCGCGATCCCGACGCGGCCGAGATCGCGAACTGCCGCGAGCATCTGCTCCGCGAGCTCGCGATCGTCCGCCCGCGAATTATCGTATGCCTCGGACGCCTTGCGTGGCGCGAACTTGCCGGAGCCGGCGCGAGCTTCTCACCGGCGCGGGTGAATTTGTCCGCTTGCGGCGGCGCCGCCGTCTATCCGATGTATCATCCGGCGTACGTGAATCGCGGTGCATACCCGGAACGCGACTACCTGCGCGACTTCCGCCGCCTGGCGCGAATTGCGCAGGCGGCGCGATTTGACTGATCCCGCCGCGCCCGCGATGCTTACCCGGTAGCGGATTATTCGAGCATGGAGATCACCCAGGAATTCGTCGCGGACGGACTTGCCCGCGCGCACTACATCACCAACCAACGCGTCGAGACGGCGGTGTTTCTTGCGCTCGCGCTCGACAAGCCGCTGCTCATCGAGGGTCCGGCCGGAGCGGGCAAGACGGAAATCGCCAAGGTGATCGCCGCGATGCTGGCGGCCGAGCTGGTGCGGCTGCAATGCTACGAGGGGCTGGACGAAGCGCGCGCGCTGTACGAATGGAATTATCAGAAGCAGCTCCTGCGCTTGCAGGCCGACCAGGCGCAGGGCGTGCGCTGGGAGGATCTTTCCGAGCACATTTTCTCGCGCGAGTACCTGCTCGAACGTCCGCTGCTCAAGGCAATCACCTCGCCGCGCCGCGTCGTCCTGCTGATCGATGAGATCGACAAGGCCGACGAGGAGTTCGAGGCCTTCCTGCTCGAACTGCTGTCGGACTTCCAGGTCAGCGTGCCGGAGCTGGGGACGCTGCGTGCGCACGAGCTGCCGGTCGTGGTGCTGACCTCGAATCGGGCGCGCGAGCTTTCCGAGGCGCTGCGCCGGCGATGCCTTCATTTGTTCATCGACTTGCCCGGAATCGAGCAGGAGCGAAAAATAATTGCGCTCAAGGTTCCCGGCCTTGATGAGCGCCTTGCCGCCGAGGCCGCGCGTTTCGTCAGCGCGGTGCGCAAGCTCGAGTTGCGCAAACCGCCCTCGATCGCCGAGACGCTGGATTGGTGCCGCGCGCTGCTGCGGCTCGGGACCCGGGAGCTCGACACGGTTGCGATTCGCACCGCGCTGGGCGTGCTGCTCAAGCACGAAGACGACCGCGCCAAGGTCGAGTCGAAAGCGGCGGCGCTCGCGCCGCGCCGGCCGTGACGCCGCTTCGCGATCAAATTGTCAATTTCGTCGCCGCGCTTCGCGCCGCGGGAATCCGCATCTCGGTTTCCGAGTCGATCGATGCGGCGCGCGCCGTCGGCGCGGCGGGACTCGAGCGCGCATCGATGTGCGAGGCGCTGGCGGCGGCGCTCGTCAAAGATGAAGGGGATCGCGCGGTCTTTGACCAGACCTTCGCGCAGTTCTTTTCCGCACCCGCGTCCGGCAACGCGCGCGGGCAGCATCCTGACCATCGCGGGCGGCTCGAGTCAGCGGCAAGCGGACGCGGCCGTCCCGGTGAGGAACCGAGCGGCGTCGCGAAGCCGCGCGAGCGTCGGCAGGAAAGCCGCGCCGCGGCAAAGAGCGCGCAGCAGGAGCGCGAGGAGCGGCCTGCCGATCGCCAGGCGCGTCGCACGCCCGCGAAGGCTGGCGAGCGCGGAGCGCCCGCCGCCCAGTCGGACGAACATTCAGGAGAAATGCGGCAGGCGGAAAATCGCGGACCAGAAGAACATGGAATCGAGGCTGGACGCGTGGCGCGCAGCCGTGCGATCGAGCGCACGCCCTTTGCCGCGTACACCGATCTCGAATTTGTGCAGGCGCGCGACACGCTGGCGATCCTCAAGCGGCGCTTCCGGGTCCGGCTCGGACGTCGGCTCAGGATCGCGAAGGCCGGGCGGATCGATTTTCGGCGCACGATTCGCGCCGCGACGCAGCGTGGCGGAGCGCTCGCCGACCTGCGCTTTCGCGCGCGGCGTCCACGGCGCATCGACCTGACGATTCTCGCCGACGTTTCCGGTTCGGTGCGCTACGCGGCCGAGTTGATGCTCGAGCTGGTTGCGGGGGCGCGCGAAAATTTCCATCGCGTGCGAAGCTTCGTTTATATCGACCGGCTGGCCGAGGCTGATTTCGAGGGCGGCCATCTGGTGACCGCGCCGGCGCTCGACCTGTACGCGCGATCTGATTTCGGCCGCGTGCTCGGCGAACTCTGGGATCGGCGCGCGCAGGTTCTCGGCCGCCAGACGATCGTCGTTATTCTGGGCGACGGGCGCAACAACCGGCGTCCGGCGCGCGCCGACCTGCTGCGCGAGATTGCGCGCAATTGCCGCGCCGTCGTGTGGCTCAATCCGGAAGATCCGGCTCGCTGGGGAACCGGCGACAGCGCGATCGAGAAATACGCGCGTGAAGTGCGTGCGCATGTCGCGGTGCGCGATCTGAGGGAACTCGAACGCGGTCTGCTCGCAATCGCGTAGCGGCTTCTTTCCCAGAGACTAGAAATCCAGCAACTCGCGCATCCGCTCCAGGACGCGGTGTGCGCGGGTTGACCTGCCGTCGGCTGGATGATCGACGTGCAGCGTCTTTTCGCGATCGAGCTGGCGTTGCGCGACGATTTCACTGATCGCCTCGGCGGCCTTGGGATGCTCGCGGAACATCCGCGCGAAGCCCTCGCGATTCATCTCGAGCACCTCGATGTCGGTGACCGCCTTGATTGTAGCGTTGCGCGGGTCGCCCGCCAAAAGCGCCGCCTCGCCGAAAATCTGCGACGGGCCGCCGTACGCGAGATGGCGCGGCGATCCGTCCTGGGCGATGCCGACTATTTCGACCGTGCCGCGGCGCACGATGAACATCGTTTCGCCGGGTTCGCCGTGGCGCACGAGCACCTCGCCGGCGCCGAATTGATGCACCTGCACGGTGGGCACGAGAAAGCGCAGGTCGGCGTCGGCGAGTTCGGCCAGAAACGGAACCTTGCGCAGTTCGGCCATGATCTCGGCTTCGTATTCGGCCTCGCCCGTGCCGGAACGCCCGCGGCGTTCGCGGCGCAGCTCAAGGGTTCGGATCGGATAGGGAATGTTGAGCTGGTGCCGGCGCATCGCATACCACAGATTCGACACGACTTCGGAATGAACCCGCTCCTGGAGGGCGTAGTCGTCGATCCAGAATTTGATCCGGTAACGGATCGCGCTCTCGCCATACTCCCACGGCAGCACTTCGACCGGCGGCTCGCGCAGCACGTGCGGAATATCGTGCAGGATCTTGACCAGCACTTCGCGCACGCGATTGGGCGGCACGTCGTAGGCGATTCCGACCGAGATTTCGTCGCCGATCGCGCCGCCGAAGTTCACCAGCACGTCCTTGCTGACCAGCGAGTTTGGAACCTCGAGCCGCTCGTTGGCGCGCGTGACGACGGTGGTCGAGCGCCATCCGATGCCGCGCACCCGCCCGACGTAGTTGCCGGCGCGAACCCAGTCGCCCGGCTCGAACGGCTTGCCGAGCTGGAGCATCAGGCCGCTGAACACGTTGCTGAGCGATTCCTGCAGCGCAAGGCCAACGACCGCCGCGACCACGGTGGTGGTGGTCAGAATCGAAAGCGGCTGAAAGCCGAAGTCCGTGTACAGGACAGTGCCCGCAACGACGGCCCACAGGACGAACATCACCAGGTCTTTGAAGATGGTGGAAAAGTGCGCGCGGCCGCGCCGGGTAAGTCCGTCAAAAGCTTCGAGGAGAAGCCGGATGACGCCGAACAGGAACAGCACCAGTGCGGCGGCGGCGACCTTTTCGGCGATTTGCGCCGTGCTGATCATCGTCGAGCCGACATCGAGCATCAGCCCGGCCGCGATCAGCACGAAGGTGTTCGAGCTGATCGATGAGCGCCGCCGCCGAAGGGCGAACGCCGCCACCAGCGCGGCCAGAATCACGATCGATTCGGCGGAATCGCGCAGGTCCGAATGGATTGCCCAGAAGCCGAGAATCGTTTGCAACGGCGTTGAGCGCATCGCTTATACCCCGATCACTCCGGCGATTTCGCCGAGCAATTTCGCGGCGCCGAAATACTCCGCGGCAATCTCACGCGCCGCTCGCGCATGCCGCGCGTAGCCGGCATTGATTCGCCCGATCGCATCCACAGCCTCATCGGCGGTGTCGAAGCCGAGAAGCCCCAAACCCTCGGGCACGAACTTCTCGAACCCGGTCCGCTGGGTAACCACCGGACGCCCCGCCGCCAGATAGCATACGGTGCGGTCGCTGAACCATCCGGAGCGCGTACGCGCGTAGATGTCCTTGGCGACGGTGAATTCACCGCGTGAGGCGCTGATATAATTCCGATACGTATCGATATCGAGCGACATCGGCGTCACCGGCACGATCGAGAATCCGCCGGCAAGGGCGGCGTCGTAGTCGGGACCGGATTTGAGATCGGTCGCGATTTCGATCGGCTGCGCGGCGCGGCGCGCGACCTCGAGCATTTTCTGAAAGTTGACGTGCTTGGACC
Source organism: Binataceae bacterium (SeqCode) (assembly GCA_035533435.1). Classification (GTDB taxonomy): domain Bacteria; phylum Desulfobacterota; class Binatia; order Binatales; family Binataceae; genus JBARDN01. Next base: position 4,060 of record DATLTX010000050.1, on the reverse strand, counting down.
AATAGTAGGTATCGCCGCCGATCACCAGATCGCTGCCGGTGTTGCGCCACGTCCCCACCGTGGTAAACGCGCGCGGCTGCGCGGGTCCAACACCGGGGCGCCAATCCTCGAGCAGGACCGGAGGGCGGGTCGTGTGCCAGTTGATTCCCGCCGCCGGAAGTTCGCAATCCGCCGCGCCGATATTGGCGGCGTAAGTGAAAAACAGCGTGTGCGCCGACGCGAACTCGCGCACAAGCGCGATCTTGCGCGCGTACTCAACCTGAAAGGCGCCCGGGTCGGTCTCCAGATAGACCAGGCATCGCGACTCGCGATGCTCCTCGCGCGGTTCGGTTGCGCCGCACAGATTGATCACCGCGTCGGCGCCGCGGATAAGTTCGAGGCATCGCTCGCGCGGCATCCCGACGTACTCCTCGCGCGCGGAATCCAGAAACGCCCAGCGCCCGGCAAAGCCATAGCGCTCGAACACGCCGCCCAGCATGCGCAGGTTGCGCGAAGGATCGCGCGTGATCGTAAACTCGACCGGGTCGTAGCAATACGCGCGATGATCCTCGATGTAATAGACGTCGAAGCCGAGCTCGCGAAAGCCGATCAGATGATGCAGTAGCTGCCAGACGACGCCCGCGAACGGGTATCGCGCGGCGAGATGAAGAACGACGATTCGGCCCTTGCTGTTGCGGTCCACCAGGATTACCCGCGATTTTACTGTGCGCAGCGCCCTATGGATAGCGGGCCGCAGCTCTGCTAGCGCTACTCACGCGTCCGCGGCGCGGGGTCCTGCTACCGCAGGCCGGCGATTCTTCTTAGCTCGTCGGCGAGCAGCTCGACGGTCTTGCGGCGCTGGCTTAGCTGCGCGGCGCGATTCTCGCCGAGTTCGCCGAGATAGCATCCGCGCTCGGGCAGATAGAGAACCGCGCGGTAGGGAAAGCCCGGCTTGATCTCGCTCCACGGCTTGCGCGCGATAACCCCCTCGATCGTTCCCTCGACCACGCGCTCGCACATCTCGAGCCCGTCGCGCCAGGCGAGAGCCGCGGCCGCGCGCAGTCTTGCGCCGCGGCGCGCGTCCTCGACGCCTTCCATCCTGCGCATCACCTCGGCGACGAGCGCGGCGTCGGAATCCTCGCTTGCGCCGCCGAGCCACCTGTGCGAGCGCACACCCGGCTCGCCACCCAGCGCGTCGATTTCGAGTCCGCCGTCGTCGGCGATCGTCGCGATACCGGCGCGCGCAAAATAGAAGCGCGCCTTGATCAGCGCGTTGCCGGCAAAGGTCGCGGCCGTTTCCTCAGGATGCTCGCGAATTCCCGCGTCGGCCAGCGAGATCGGCTCGAGCGCGTATGCGCTCAGCAACAGGCGATACTCGGCGAGCTTGGCGGGATTGGTGGTTGCTACGAGGATTTCTTTCATCGCGATACTGCGTGTGCGTTATGCCTTGGGATGGTAAGTGAACTTGAGATTCTCGCGCTCGCGATGCTCCTCGAGTGCGAGATCGACGAGCCGATCGATCAGTTTCGCGATCGGGATACCGCTCGCCTCCCACAGCTTTGGGTACATGCTGATCGAGGTGAAGCCGGGAATCGTGTTGACTTCGTTGACATAGATTTTGCGCAGGTCGCGGGTTGCGAGAAAATCCACTCGCGCCATTCCACGTAGCGAAAGTGCTTTGAATGCTCGGATAGCGATCTGGCCCAGTCGTTTCATCGTCGCGCGCGGCATCGCGGCGGGAATTTTCGTGGCGGCGCCCGACGGATCGACATACTTGGATTCGTAGCTGTAGAACTCGTGCGTGCCGGCGACGATCACTTCGCCGGCGACGGAGGCCTGCGGGTCGTCGTTGCCGAGCACCGCGACTTCGAACTCGCGCCCGGAGCATGACGCCTCGATGAGAGCCTTGCGATCGTACTGGAATGCGTCCTCGAGCGCGGCGTCCAGTTCGGATGCGCGCTTGACCTTGCTGACTCCGATCGACGAGCCGGCCGCGTTGGGCTTTACGAACACCGGAAAGCCAAGCTCGCGCGCAAACCGCCGCGCCGCCGCGCGATTTGCAATCCAGTCGGTGCGCACGATCGCGAGATGGCGGACCACGGGAACCCCGGCGTCGCGCAAGAGCCGCTTCTGCACGTCCTTGTCCATCCCGATTGCGGAGCCGAGCACGCCGGCGCCGACGTACGGAATTCCGGTGAGATCCAGCAGACCCTGCACGGTGCCATCCTCGCCGAAGGTGCCGTGGAGCACGGGGAATATCACGTCGAGCTCACCCGCGACTGCGCCTCCCGTGCGTGCGAGATCGCCAGGCGCGGGAGCGCGGACCAGGGCGCGGCTATCAGGATGCGGCAGCAGAGTGACGGGAGTATCGCCGGCCGAAAGCGCGGCCAGATGCGGGGTTGCGGCGGCGAGCATCTTGAGTGCGTCGCTTTCGAGGTACCATTTGCCGTCGCGATCGATTCCGATCGGTACGATTTCGTAGCGATCAGGATCCATCGCGGACATCACGCTGAGCGCGGACCGCAGCGATATTTCATGCTCGCCCGAGCGCCCGCCGAACAGAACTCCAATCCGAATTTTGCTGCTTTTCACGATCACCTGGCGCGGCGTTTTCCGCCCACGAATTGTGACACGGCGCGCGGGGATCTTCGAGCAGTGCTTCGCAGTGGTCCTTCGATCATCGGGCATCGAAGCCGAAAGAGCGATCGTGAAGTGACGCGGCTACTGGCGATAGTTCGGCGCTTCCTTGGTGATGAAGACGTCGTGGACGTGGCTTTCGCGCTGGCCCGCGTCGGTCACGCGGATAAAGCGCGCGCGCCGGCGCAGCTCCGAGAGATTCTGCGCGCCGACGTAACCCATCCCGGACTGCAAGCCGCCGATCAACTGCTCTATATTCGACGCGAGCGATCCGCGATGCGGTACGCGCCCCTCGATTCCCTCGGGTACGTGCTTGCCGGCCTCGGCTTCCTGCAATCCGTAGCGGTCGCGCGTGCGCTCGGTCATCGCGCCGATCGAGCCCATCCCGCGATACAGCTTGTAGGTGCGGCCCTGGTAGAGAATCGTCTCGCCGGGACTTTCCTCGGTCCCCGCGAACAGCGATCCGATCATCACCGAGGTCGCGCCCGCCGCGATCGCCTTGGTGATATCGCCCGAGAAGCGAATTCCGCCGTCGGCGACGATCGGAATTCCGCGCGGCTCGGCAATCGCCGCGGTGTCCATGATCGCGGTGATCTGCGGCACGCCGACGCCGGCGACGACGCGCGTCGTGCAAATCGATCCGGGTCCCATCCCGACGCGCAGCCCGTCCACGCCCGCGTCAATCAGGGACTTGGCGCCTTCGGCGGTGGCGATATTGCCCGCGATAATATCCACGTCAGGGCACTCGCGGCGCGTTGCGCGGATCGCTTCGAGCACGTTGTGGGTATGCCCGTGCGCGGTGTCGATGCACAGCACGTCAACTCCGGCGCGGCGCAGGGCCTCGGCGCGCGCCGCGCGTTCGGGACCGACGCCGATCGCGGCGCCGGCGCGCAGGCGGCCCAGGCGATCCTTGCTCGAATACGGATGCCGCGTCGCCTTGTCCATGTCCTTCACCGTGATGAGCCCGCGCAGGCGATCATGCTCGTCGGTGACGAGGAGTTTTTCGATCCGATGCGCCTGCAATATTTCCTTGGCCTGCTCGAGCGAGATTCCGGGCCGCGCCGTGACCAGCTTGGTGGTCATCACGTCGCGCACCGGCTTGTCGAGGCGCTTCTCGAAGCGCAGGTCGCGATTAGTCAAAATTCCGACCAGGCGGCCTTCCTTGACGACGGGCAGCCCGGAGATGTGATGGCGCTCCATGATCGCGAGCGCCTCTCCGATACGCTGCTCGGGATGCACGGTTACCGGGTCGGCGATCATGCCGCTTTCATATTTTTTGACCGCCTCGACTTCGGCGGCCTGCTGCTCGACGGAGAGATTGCGATGGATAAAACCGATACCGCCGTGCTGGGCAAGGGTGATCGCGGTGCGCGATTCGGTGACGGTATCCATCGGGGAAGAGACCAGGGGGATGCGCAAGGCGATTTTGGGCGTGAGCTGAGTG
>DATLTX010000049.1:0-2851 GCA_035533435.1 Binataceae bacterium (SeqCode) | reverse complement strand
TCCTCGGGACTGACCATCAGCGTGCCCACGACCTGGCCGCGTTGGTACGCGCAGATCGAGGTTTCGAGCCCTCCGGTCAGCTCGATAAACATCATCATCTCGGCCATCGCGTCTTCGCTCGCGGCGACGTAGCCCCAGTGGTTGTAAAACGCCTCGTTGAAAGCGGGGCCGAATTCGTGGGCGCGCTTTTCGCGCGGAATTTCCGCCAGCGTCGTCAACTCGAAGTTCGCGCGCCGCGCGGCCTCGAGCGCGCTTCGGTAGCGCGCGATAAGGTCGGGCGTGACCTCGATTTTGTAATCGACCATCCCTTTCTCGCAGACGAAGCCCGCGTCCTTGATCATCGAATGATAGTAGTCCGGATTCTGGCGCATCATGTTCGGCGGCAGCGCGTCGTACTCGTCGATCACGAACGGCATATCGAGCGGCATGTAGAACCCCGCGCGTCCCGCGATAGCGCCCTGCCCGCGCAGCCATTCGCACGCCGCGTCCATCACCGCGCGCGCAGCTTCGCGCGCGCCGGCGGCGGCCTCGAAGAACATCAGATGCCCGAGCTTTTCGCCCCAGCGCTGGGCGTAGCCGGGATCGAGCACCGCGGCGACGCGCGCGGCGATTTCGCCGTCCTGACGCGCGACGAACGCGCGCAGCGACTTGCCAAGCATGAACGCCGACAATCCCATCAGCATCGGAAGCTGAAGCTCGGCGGCTGCCGGCCATCGCGCGGTAAGCTCCGGCCGCACCTTGTCGGCGAAGGCTACGAATTCGGTGAGTCCGTTTTGATTGTCAGGCGATTCGATTTTCAGTGCCATGATTGAGCAACCGCAAGTCGCAATAGATGTGCTGGGTGACGGGTTCAGGCGGCGCGATTTTGCCGCCACGCGGCGAGTCACCTTGTTTCCGAAGGCCGCGTGCGCTAATCACCACGCAGGCGCCGCGTGCGTGGTTCCAAGGTAGCGCCGCGGACATGAATGGGTCAATTGTGCGGCGCCGATGAGGCGCTGCAGGAGAGCTCAAGAGCATGGTCGAAAAAACCATCGAGCTAACCGGAATCTCGGCCAACTCGATCGAGGACGCGGTACAGATCGCGGTGGCGCGCGCGGGGGTGACCATCTCGGGCATCCACAGCGTGCATATCGAAGACGTCTCGGCCACGGTCGAGAACAGCAAGATCACTCGCTGGAAGGTGCAAATCAAAGCGACCTTCCAGATCAAAGACGAGCTGCACGAGTGACGCGTCCAGGGAATTCGCAACCGGCGGCGGATCGCAAGAACTTCAAGTTCAGCGGAACCTGCCACTGAGAGTGTGATGGGATCAAAAATCGTCGAGGTTCATCCGGGTATCTACGAGATTTTTCTGCCGCTGCCGATGCGGCCGACGATCATCAACGTGTACCTGGTCGATTGCCACGGCGCGTGGGCGCTGATCGACACGGGCATGAACTCGCCCGACAGTATCGCGACGCTCGAAGAGGCGTTTGCGCAGGTCGGGATCAAGCTCGAGAATCTCGACGCGCTGATCGCCACGCATCATCATATCGATCACTTTGGCGCCTCGGGCGAAATTCGGCGCCGCAGCCACGCGCCCACGCATATCCATCGGCTCGAGGCGGAGCGCGCGGACCGGATGCTGTTTTTCGGAAGGATGGGTCCGGCCGATCGTCCCGAGTCGCGGCCGTTTTTCTTGAAGCATGGATTTCCGATCGACAACCATTCATCGGCCGGGATGCGGCCGGCGTGGATGGGCACGCAGATGTATTCGCCGGTGACCAAGCCGGATCATTTTATTGACGACGGCGACGTGATCGAGGTCGGCGATCGCAAGTTCGAGGTGATCTGGACGCCGGGACATTCGCCCGGGCACAACGTGATCTATCTGCGCAAGGAAAAGGTGATGATCGTCGGCGATCACTTGCTGCCGAAGATTACGCCGCACGTGGGAATTTATCCCGACGCCGACGCGAGGGCGAATCCGCTCGGCGACTTTATCGATTCACAACTCAAGGTGCAGCGCTTTGACGCCGAATTGATTTTGCCAGCGCACGGCGGCGTCTATCATGACCATCGGCATCGCGCCAATCAGATTATCGAGCATCATCGCTACCGCGAGGCCGAGATGCTCGATCTGGTGCGCACTAAACCGCAAACCGCGTTCGAGGTGGCGCAACAGATCTTCGGCGGCGAAGAGAGACCGATCTTTCACGTGATGGCGGCGACGTTCGAAACCCTCGCTCACCTGGAATACGCCCGCATCGAGGGACGTGCGCGCAAAGTCGAGCGTGACAATCGAGTACTTTTCCAAGCCCTGTAATTATGTTACTAGGGGTTTGCTAAATTTTTCATTAGGTGTATTTTGACGCTGCTTTGACTTGGGTGGCGGATCGGCCGTTGCGGGCCTTGTTATCGGGGGAGGCCCCCAGAGTGAAGGAGGATGCCATGAGACGCACGATTGGGTTGTTGCTGGCCGGTGGGCTGGCAGTTATGGTCGCCGGGTGCGCAAGCACTGGCGGCGGCGGCGCCGGTACTACGACGGGTGCGGCGGGAAGCGAGGCAGGTCAGCAGACCGCCAGCGCGGATACTTCACGGGTCGCTCGCGACTTTAACCTGCGGGTTAAGTGTCCGGGAGTCCACGAGGAGAAGATCCACGGCTGGACCGACCAGCAGATCATGGCGCAGGAATCTGTCGCCGAAGAAGACATTCCTGCCTGCATGGCCTGGGTGCAAAACCAGCCTAAGGGATTCGTCCCGCCGCCGCCTCCGGGCTTCGTACCGAAGGCAGCTGTGAAGGCGCCAGCAGCGGGAGGAGCCGCTCCTGGTGGTGCGGCACCGGCCGCGGCCCCCTCAGCGAGCCATTAAC
>DATLTX010000048.1:0-16234 GCA_035533435.1 Binataceae bacterium (SeqCode) | reverse complement strand
GAGTTCGAGATGATGGGCCGTCTGCCAGGGGTCGCGCCGATGCGCGGCAAAGCGGCGTTCCTGACGGCGATGCCGGCGACGCTGCGCGCGATGTTTCCGAACGGGCTCAACCTGAAGTTTCACACCGTGATCTCCGAGGGGCCGCACGTCGCGATTCAGGCCGAGTCGGACACGGTCGCGGCCAACGGCAAGAAATATCAAAACCGCTACCACTTTTATTTCCGCTTCGACGGCGACCGGATTGCACTGGTGCGCGAGTACAACGACACCAATCATGTGCGCGAAGTCTTCATGAGCTGAGCGCCGCTTCGAAACGTCCGCGCTGAACGATCGTTTCGCCCGGCCGAATGATCGCTCAGAGGATTTCAAGCAAGCGAAAAGAATCGTCCTGCGCGTGGTGAGAGCCGCGCGCCGGATTCATTCTGAAAAAAATAGGGCCAGACGAATTGCTCCGCCTGACCCGTAGCCAACCGGGAAAAGGGGGGCAAACCCCGGCCAGCACAGACATTTTACGCAACCGCGCTCGTGTTGCAACGATTCAGAAGGCATAATTGTACGCCAAATCTAGAATTTAACTGCTCCTAATAGCGTTAAATAGCGACACGGTGAGTTTGCTTTCTTTCCTGATCTACCCCGCGCGACGGTGCGCATCGCGCGCGGCTTCCCCGTTGGGTCGAACATCACGCGCCGCCGCCGAGCGCCGGTAGAAAATGTACCTCGCTGTTCTCCGCAACCGGCTCGAGCACGCCGCCCGGCACGATTTCGCCGTCGATCGAAACGGCGATTGACGGTTTGATATCGTCCGCTTGGAGCAAGTGTAGAGCGAGACCCGGAAACTGGCGCTCGAGATCGGCAACGACCTCGCGCACGGTGCCGCCACGGACGCTCACGCGTTCGCGGCCGGCGGTGAACTTGCGAAGCAGGGCGGGAATTATCGCGGTTGGCATCGGAAAAAAATCGGGGCCGGACCGAATCGGCCCGGCCCCGTTAGATGGCTTCGATCAATTTCGCCGGCTCAGTCAGCGGCTGCCGATTGCGCGTTGTCGGCCGCGCGCTTTTTCAGAATCTCCTTGAGCAGCCGCGGCGGCGACATCGGGGTCTGCGTCATCCTGACTCCGACCGCGTGGTAGATCGCGTTGGCGACAGCGGCGGGCGGCGGCACTATCGAGACCTCGCCGACGCCGCGCACACCTAGCGGATGGCCGGGGTTGGCGACCTCGACGATCGCGGTTTCGATCATCGGGAGATCGAGGCAGGTCGGCATCCGGTAGTCGAGCAGTCCAATGTTCTTGAGAGTGCCTTTGTCGTCGTAAAAATATTCCTCGTTGAGCGCCCATCCGATTCCCTGCGCGGTGCCGCCCTGCATCTGGCCTTCGACGTAGCTCGGATGAATCGCCTTGCCGGCGTCCTGCGCGACGGTGCATCGCAGAATCTGCACCTTGGCGGTATCGGGATCGACTTCGACATCGATACAGACGGCGGCAAAGGCGGGACCGACACCGCGGGCGTTGACGCTGGCGCGGCCGGTTATGGGACCGCCGGTGCGCGCCAGGCGTTTGGCGAGTTCCTTGATCGCCATGGGAGGTTTGCCGCCGGCCTTGGCGTGGAACGCGCCATCGCGGAATTCGACTTCGTCGAATTTAATTTCCCACACCTTGGCCGCGCGCTCGGTGAGCTGCTTGATCGCGTCCTGCGCGGCCTCGTACACCGCCATCCCGGTTGCGAACGTCACGCGGCTGCCGCCGGTCACGTCGGTATGGCCGATCGAGTCGGTGTCGGCGACGAGCGGGCGCACGTCGGTGATCGGCAGCGCCAGCACCTCGGCGGTGATCATCGCCATCGAGGCGCGCGAACCGCCGATATCGGGTGAGCCGGTGACGACGCTGGCGGTGCCGTCGGTATGGATATTCACCGTGGCCGAGGACTGCATGCCGGCGTTGAACCAGAAGCCGGAGGCGACGCCGCGTCCGCGGAACTTGCCGGTGAGTTTGGACTTGTAGTGGTCGCTGTTTTTGATCGCTTCGCAGGTCTCGATAAATCCGATCCGCTTGAACGGAGGGCCGACGACTTGCGGCGATCCTTCTTTAACGCCGTTTTTGATCCGGAAGTCGAGCGGATCGATTCCACACTTTTCGGCTAGCTCGTCGATAATCGTCTCAGACGCGAATGCCGCGTTGGTCGCGCCGGGCGCGCGATAGGCCGCCGTCTTGGGCCGGTTGACGACCACGTCGTAGCCGTCGATCTGGAGATTTTCGATCGTGTACGGCGCGATAATGCACATCGCGCCGGCTCCTACCGGCGAGCCCGGGAACGCACCCGCCTCATAGGCCATCCAGATCTGCGCAGCGACGAGCTTGCCGTCCTTGGTCGCGCCCATCTTAACTTTGATCCTGGAGCCCGAGGTCGGGCCTGAGGCGCGCAGAACTTCCGCACGCGACATCACCAGCTTGACCGGCGCGCCGGTCTTCTTCGAGAGCAGCACCGAGAGCGGCTCGAGATAGATGGTGGTTTTGCCGCCGAAGCCGCCGCCAATTTCCGCCGGCACGACCTTGAGTTTGCCTACCGGAACGCCCAGCACTTGCGCGCTCAGCGAGCGCACTTCGAAGGCGCCCTGGGTCGAACAGTAGATGGTGGCCTGGCCGTCGGTGTTGTAGATACCGACGGCGTTGTGCGGCTCGATATACCCCTGATGCACCATCGCGGTGGTGAACTCGCGTTCGACGACAAAATCCGCGGCCTTGAAGGCGGCCTCGATATCGCCGCGTTTGAACTGGTAGTGCTGCGCGATGTTGGTTTGCTGGTCGCCTTCTTCCTTGTTGCGCAGGTCGTGGAGCAGGATCGGCGCCCCCGGCTTCATCGCGGCATCGACGGTCATCACGGGCGGCAGCACTTCGTACTCGACCTCGATCAGGCGCACCGCTTCTTCAGCGATATGCGGGCTGGTCGCGGCGACGGCGGCGATCGCGTGGCCGTCGTAGAGGACCTTGTCGTGGGCGAGGATGTTCATCGACAGGTAGTGCGGGTTGATCGTCATCTCGCCGGACTGTTCGAGCTTGTTCTCGGCTTTGGGGAGATCTTTCCCGGTGACGATCGCCTTGACGCCGGGCAGCTTGAGCGCCTTGTCAAAATTGATCGATTTGATCCGGGCGTGCGCGTGCGGGCTGCGCAGGAGCTTGCCGTGCAGCATTCCGGGGAACGCATAGTCGGCGCCGTACTTGGCGCGGCCGATTACTTTGTCGATTCCGTCGTGGCGGATCGGGCGCGTGCCGATCACCTTGAAATGGCCGTTATTCGTTGATGCCGCCATCGCTCAATACCTCGTCGGGTAAGCAGTTCGGTTAAGGATGATTCTAGCCGCGCGCCGCCGCGCGGTCAGTTCCGCTTTCGCGCAGGGTCTTGGCCGCGTCGATCACGGCGCGCACGATCTTGTCGTACCCGGTGCATCGGCACAGATTGCCCGCCAGCGCGTAGCGGATCTCGGGCTCGGTCGGATCGGGATTGCGCTCAAGGAGCGCCTTGGCCGACATCAGGAAGCCGGGCGTGCAGATGCCGCATTGCAGGCTGGCGTGTTCGAGGAACTTCTGCTGCAGCGCGTGCAGGCGAGTCGCGTCGGCAAGCCCCTCGACGGTCGTGATGCTCTTGCCCTGGACCTCGGGGCCCAGCACCAGGCACGAGCAGACCGCGCGTCCGTCGATCAGAACGGTGCAGGCGCCGCAGTCGCCGGTAAGGCATCCTTCCTTGCTGCCGGTCAGTTCGAGCACGTCGCGCAGGCATTCGAGCAGGCTCTGGCGCGGCTCGCAGAGGAACTCGGTCGGCTCACCGTTTATTTTTGCGTCAACCAGTGTCTTTCTTGACATGAGGGTAATCCGATTCCTTTGCGCGGTTCAGTTCTTCGCCGCGCGTTCGGCGGCGATCGTCAATGCGCGTATCGTCAGCACGCTCGTGATATGGCGGCGGTACTCGGCGGTGCCGCGCATGTCGTCGATCGGAGAGCCGGCCTCCGCCGCAAGCCGCCCGGCAAGCGCCAGCGCGGCGTCGTCGAGCTTCTTGCCGATTAGAGATTCGGCGGCTTTGACGGCGACTATCGGGGTCGCGGCAATCGCGCCCAGGCCGATTCGCGCGGCGGAAATCTTGCCGCCCTCGAGCGTGACTGACGCGCCGACGCCGACCACGGCGATATCCATCTCGTTGCGCGGGATAAAGCGCAGATAGGCGTCGCTGGAATGAGGAGCGGGAGCGGGGATGAGAAGCTGCACGAGCAGCTCGCCCGGCGCCAGAACCGTACGTCCCGGAGCGACCACGAATTTGTCCACCGGGACCTCGCGCTCGCCCTTTGGACCGGCGATTCGCGCGCGCGCGCCGAGCGCAATCAGCGCCGGAGTCGAATCGGCGGCGGGCGATCCGTTGCACAGGTTGCCGCCGACTGACGCGCGATTCTGGATTTGCAGCGATCCGATCAGATGCGCCGCCTCGGTGAGTCCGGGGTAATGCTTGCGCATCTGGGCGTTCTCGTGAATCTCGATACACGAGACGGCTGCGCCGAGGCGCAGGCCGCTTTTCGCGTCGAATTTGAGTTCGCGCAATTCCTTGATTTGCTTGATATCGACGACGTGTTCGGGCCGGCGCACTCCGGCGCGCATCTGGATGATCAGGTCGGTGCCGCCGCATAGCGGCCGCGCCTTCTCGCCATGCGCTGCAAGCACCTTCAGGGCGTCATCGAGACTCGTGGGGGCATCAAAATTAAAAGCGTGCAAGCGTACAAGACCTCCGGGTAGGGGTTGGGAATACCCGCCTCAACCTCTCTAGATAGCCTACTTCCAGATTTCCTGAAAGAGAGCGCGATGCGTAACGGGCGGCTATTTCCCGAACCGCGGGATCTCGTGCTCGCGGTGGGGCAGGGACGCGCCGACATCATCCCGTCGGATGACGAAACGCCGGTTGAAGTCGATCTAAAGTCACCGGCGCTCGGTGTTTATTCCTTGAAGCCCATTCGCGCTGCGACCCTGGCCGCTGCGAGCGCCAGCGCCGGGGCGTGGGTGCCCATCGCGGCGAAACGCGGGTCGGTGGTCTGTCCGCGCACGTAGCGGACGTAAATCTGCTCGACGACGGTTGCGTTCTTCCAATGCGCCCACGCCCAGTAGTACGCGATATGGCTCAGATCGCGTCCGGTCCTTTTCGCGTAGCGCTCGATCAATTCGTCGCGCGTCATGAAGCCCGGGCGCAGCGTGTGAATCTCGCCCTGGCTGGTATCGAGCAGCTCGGGCGGGTCGGTTTTGTCGCGCCAGTAGTTGAGCGCGATTCCGACATCGACCAGCGGATCGCCGAGCGTGGACATTTCCCAATCGAAGACGCCGACGATCTTTCCGGGGTCGTGCGAATCGATCATCACGTTGTGCAGGTAGAAATCGTTATGAATGATCGCCGGCGGCTGCACGGGAGGAGTATGTTCGACGAACCACACGCCGAGCTTTTCCATCAGCGGCACTTCGCGGGTCTTGGCCGCCTCCCACCTTTTCATCCATCCGTTCGTCTGCCGGACCAGGAATCCCTCAGGCCTGCCGAGGGTCTCGAGGCCGATCGCGCGGAAGTCCACGCCGTGCAAATCGGCGGCGGTGTCGATAAACCCCGCCGACAGTTTGCGCAGCGAGGCGGGATCTTGCGGAAGCTCGTCGGGCAGCGGCTGGCGATTTTTGATGACGATTCCGTTGCGCCGTTCCATCACGAAAAACGGCGCGCCGATAATCGACACGTCGTCGCAATAGAGCACCGCGCGCGGCGCCGGCTTGAACGCCTGCCACAAGCGTGAGAGCACCTTATACTCGCGTGCCATGTCGTGCCCGCCGACGGGCAGCGGACCAAATGGCGGGCGCCGCATCACCCATTCCTGCTCGCCGAAGCGCAGGAGATAGGTGAGGTTGGAATGTCCGCCGCGGAATTGCTTGACGGTGAGCGGGCGGTCGGCGCCGGGCAGCTTGTCCTTCAAATGAGCTTGCAGCTTCGCCCAGTCGAGTTGTTCTTCGTCGCGGACTTCGCCGTACTCGGGGAGGATTTCTATCGCTTCCGCCATGATGAATCGATTTGTCTCAGACTATTTCTTTCGGTGCCCGCTATTTCGCAAAGTAGCGAGCGCCCGCGCCATCGCGGCGCGGGCGCTCGGTTTTCCTGCTTGCTAATCGGCTAGCGCCATTTGCGCAGCTCGCGGCGCGCGATGGTCTGGCGATGCACTTCGTCGGGACCGTCGGCGATCCGCAGCGCGCGGCCTTCGCGCCACATCCGGGCAAGGGGATAGTCGTCGCTGACGCCGGCTGCGCCATAGAGCTGGATTGCGCGGTCGAGCACGCGCATCACCATGTTCGCGCACTGGACTTTGATCATCGAGATCTGCTGGCGCGCTTCCTTCTTGCCGAAGGTGTCCATCTGCCACGCCGCGTTCATCACCATCAGGCGCGCCGAATCCACCTCGATTCGCGAGTCGGCGATCCATTCCTGGATATTCGCCTTGTCCGCCAGCAGGCTGCCATGAGTCCAGCGGACGTTCGCCCGCTGGCACATCAACTCGATCGCGCGCTCGGCGGTTCCGATCGTGCGCATGCAGTGATGGATTCGGCCGGGGCCCAGGCGCGCCTGCGAGATCGCGAAGCCGGCGCCCTCGCCGCCGAGCACGTTGGTCACCGGCACGCGGCAATCCTTGTAGATGATCTCGCAATGGCCGCCGCCGCCGGTATGGCCCATGACAGGCACCGGGCGGACGAGATTGAAGCCGGGAGTATCGGTCGGAACGATAATCTGGCTCGCGCGCCGATGCGGCTCGGCGTCGGGATCGGTCACCACCATCGCGATGGCCATGCTCGAGCCGATCGCGTTCGAGGTGAACCACTTGTGGCCGTTGATCACGTAGTAGTCGCCCTCGCGCACCGCACGGGTCTTGAGCTGAGTCGGATCGGAACCCGCAGTGTCGGGCTCGGTCATCGAGAAGCAGGTGCGTGTCTCGCCTTCGAGCAGTGGCTTCAGCCACTTCTGCTTCTGTTCCTCGGTGCCGAACTCGGTCAGGATTTCCATGTTGCCGGTGTCGGGCGCCATGCAGTTGAAGGCGCGCGCGCCCAGCGGGCTGCGCCCCATGATCTCGCACAGCGGGGCGTACTCGTAGTTCTTGAGTCCAGCGCCGTATTTTTCGTCGGGCAGGAAAAGGTTCCAGAGCTTTTCGGCTTTGGCCTTCTTCCTGATGTCCTTCATTACGGGGTGTTCTTCGTGGGAATTGGCGCGCTCCGGCGTCATCACCGCCTTCTCGGCCGGATAGACGTACTGGTCCATGAAGGCGCTGACGCGCTTGCGCAAATCCTCGGTTTTCGGACTAAGCGAAAAATCCATCTCTCATCCTCGCGGGTATCGGGTATGGTGATATATCAAGGCAGTCATAACCCAGATGAGAAAAAAATAGAAGCGCGCGCGGGGCTTGCGCCCGTCATGGTCCAGGGCGTGCGCGCGCCATTGCGCCGATACGGGGCCTCAGTTAGGTTCGATACGATGATTAGGCGCGCCGCTATCCTGATGCTTGCGTTTGCTACGCTCGTCTCTGCCGGCGGGATCGCCGGCGCGCAGATGCGTGGCGCGGCCGCGCTCGCGTGCTGCTCGAGTTCGTGTCCAGTGCCTGCGCGCAGCAGCCGCGACGCCGCGCAATGCTGCGCCGTCGCACCGATCGCACAGGCGTCGGCTCCGGCGGAAACCGTGCTGCCCAGGCCGATAGTGAAATGGCATGCGGCGGCGACGCTGTTCGCGATTCTTCCTGCCGCGCTCGGGCCGGTTTCAGCAATGATCGTGCGCGGCGAATCTCCGCCCGGCGAATCGCCCTCACCCGCGCGGCTCTGCTCGTTCCAGATCTGATTCATCCCTTGAAGATCGTCTTCGCGCGATAGCTCGCGCCGGCGCGTCCGCACGCGCGGCGAGCGTCGCATTCGAGGATTTTCGTCCGCGCATGATTGCGCGCGACGAACGAAACGATGCGATGGGTGAATCGAGATGGCGCCGAAACACAAGCCACGGCGTTTGAAACTTTGTTGGACGCTCGCGTTAGCGTTTGCGATCGTAATCGGAGTCGCGCCCAAAAAAACGGCCGCGGCCGGACCTGGCGACACGCCGGAAACCCCGGCGGTCGCGGTTGACGCGCTGGTCGCGGAGGCAATTCGCTCGAGTCCCGAGATCGCCGCCGCGCGCAGCCATTACCTGGCGACGACGCGCGTGCCGACGCAGGTCGCGACGCTGCCCGACCCGGAAATTTCGCTCCAGCATTTCACGGTGGGAAGTCCGCAGCCCTTCTCCGGCTACGAATCGAGCGACTTTTACTACACCGGGTTTGGCTTCGCTCAGGAGATCCCCGGGCCCGGAAAGCTCGGGCTGCGGGCCGAGCAGGCAAAAAAAGACGCCGAAACCGCCGACGAAAGCGAGCTTGCCGCCGAGCGCAGAGTCACGGAAAGGGTGCGGGAGGATGCGTTCAACCTCTTCTTCCTGACCCGCACGCGCGGCCTTCTCGAACGCACGCAGTCTGAACTGTCCGCGATTGCCAGCGCCACCGCGGCGCAATACCGCACCGGCAGCGCGCAGCAGCAAGACGTGCTCAAGGCGCAGCTCGCGATGACCGCGATACTTAAGGACCTCGAGCTGAATCGCGACGATAGCGAGGCGGCCGAGGCCAATCTGAAGGCGATGCTCGGGCGTGAGCAGGATTCGCGCAATATCGAGATCGCCGATATCGAGCCGACCGAGTTGAAGCTCGGCGAGGCGCAAATCGCGGCCGCCGCCGATACGGGCTCGCCCGACCTGAAGATGGCCGAGACCGCCGTGGCGCGCAGCAAGAACGCGCTCGAGATCGCACGCCACGACTACTGGCCCGACTTCGATGTCGGCTACTCGTACCAGAAGACCGGGCCGGGCTTCGCCGATTACTACATGCTGACCCTCGGCGCAAAAATTCCACTGTATTTCTGGCGCAAGCAAACGCCCGCGGTCCAGCAGGCCGCGCTCGAGAAGGAATCCGCCCTGAGCCAGCTTCGCGCCACGCGCCTTGAGACGCTCTCGGACCTGCAAACCGCGATGATTTCGATTCGCACCCAGGATCGGATCATCGCGATGTACCGTGACGGACTGATCCCGCAGGCGGTCGCGACGATGAACTCCGCACGCGCCGCGTATCGCACCGGCAAAGTCGATTTCCAGACGATGCTCTCCGCGGTGATGGCGGTGCTCGAGCTGCGCGAGGGTTATTTCCGCGCGATTGCGGACCATGAGATCGCGGTCGCGCGCGTCCGGCGGATTATCGGAGAAAAATCATGAAGCGCAGCATGATCGCATCCGCATTGACCGTGGCGATGCTCGCGGGAGCGGCGGCGCTGACGGCGCCGCGCGCGGTGCTCGCCGAGCCCGCCGCGCAAGCGCCGCATCTGGTCGCGATCGACGTGCCGCCCGAGCGTCGCCAGATGATCGGCCTGCGCATCGCAACCGTCGAGCAGCGCGAGGTTGTAGATCGAATCGACGCGACCGGCACCGTCGAGGTTGACGAGCAGCGCCAAAGCTATGTCCAGACGCGGTTTCCAGGCTGGATCCGGCAGGTCTTCGTCAATCAGAACTGGCAGCCCGTGCGCAAGGGCGAGCCGCTATTCACGATCTACAGCCCCGACCTGGTAAACGCGGAAAACGAGTACCTGATCGCACTCGGCGAGAGTGCGCAAGTCAAAGGCAGCGCGGTCGAGGGAGTTGCCGGCGGCGCGGCAACGATGGTCTCGGCGGCGCTTGAACGGCTGCGCCTGTTCGGCGTGCCCGAGCGCGAGATTAATCGACTGCGGCGCGAGCGCACGGTGCGCGACGCGATTGAAATCGATTCGCCGGCGACTGGCTATATCGCGGATCGCGCGGCGCTGCCGAATATGTACGCCGATCCTTCGACGCGGCTTTACACAATCGCAAACCTCGGCCAGGTCTGGGTTTATGCCGCCGTGTTTCAGGATCGGCTCGGCGAAATCCATCCCGGCGATCCGGTCGCGGTTCGCGTCGATTCTTATCCGGGCCGCGTCTTCAGCGGCAAGGTCGATTATATCTGGCCCTCGATCGACGCAGCCACGCGCACCGCGCGCGTACGCTGCGCACTGGCTAATTCAGATGGGGCGCTGAAGCTCGGGATGTTCGTGCAGGTGGCGCTCGCGCCGCGGCTCGGCCGCGCGCTCGTGATTCCCGCTTCGGGCGTGCTTCAGACCGGCGCGCACAATATCGTGTTCGTCGATCGCGGCGATGGATACCTCGATCCGGTCGAGGTCGAGCTGGGTCCGCGCGTTGGCGATATCTTGATCGTTCGCAAGGGGCTTGACGCCGGGCAGCGAATAGTCAGTTCGGCGAATTTTCTGATCGACTCCGAAAGCCAGCTCCAGGCCGCGATGGGCGGCTACATTCCTCCACCTTCCGGCGCGACCCGGCAGGCGGTAGCGGCCGAGAGCGGCGCATCGGCGATGAACGCGGCGCTTGCGATGACGACCGATCCGTCGCCGCCCGCGCGGGGCAAGAACCTGATCACCGTCACGCTGGCGGATACGAACGGAAATCCGATTGGGGGCGCCACCGTGCAAGTCACTTTCTATATGGCGGCGATGCCCTCGATGGGCATGGCGGCGATTCGCGCGGTTGCCACGCTAGCCGATCGGGGAGGCGGAAAATACGCGGGCGATCTGACGCTCGGCGGCGGCGGCACCTACGCGGTTACGATCTCCGCGGAAAAAGACGGCAGCACTATCGCCAGTAAGCAACTCAACCTCTCGGTCTCCGGACCGATGGCGATGTAGCCGGGGAGCGCGGCCGATGATCGACAGCATAATCGATTCGTGCAACCGCAACCGCTTCCTGGTCTGCCTGATGGTGCTGGTGATCGTGCTTGCGGGCGGATGGTCGCTCGAGCGCGTGCCGCTTGACGCGCTGCCCGATATCTCCGACGTGCAGGTGATTATCCATACTCAGTGGATGGGCCAGCCGCCGCAGATTATCGAGGACCAGGTGACGTATCCGATTGTCACCACGATGCTCGCCGCGCCGAAGGTCAAGGCGGTGCGCGCGCAGACCATGCCCAACGATTCTTACGTGTACGTCGTGTTCCACGACGGCACCGACCTCTATTGGGCGCGCTCGCGCGTGCTGGAATATATGCAGCAGCTGGCAGGACGGCTGCCCGCCGGAGTTTCGCCGGTGATCGGACCCGACGCGACCGGCGCGGGATGGGTTTACGAATACGTGGTCGTGGACCGGGGGCATCGCCAGAGTCTGGCCGACTTGCGCGCGCTGCAGGATTGGAAAATCCGCTACGCGCTCGAGACCGTGCCTGGCGTTGCCGAAGTCGCGACGATCGGCGGTTTCGTGCGCCAATATCAAGTCAAGCTCGATCCGAACCGGATGCTCGCGCTGAAGGTTCCGCTTCAGACCGTGATCGATAAAATCCGCGCAAGCAACAACGAGGTCGGCGGACGCGTACTCGAGATGTCGGGCGCCGACTACCAGGTTCTCGGCCTCGGCTACATCCGCTCGCTCGCCGATCTCGAAAATATCCCGGTTGCGGATCAGAATGGCACGCCGATTCTCATCCGCGATCTGGGCGTGGTCAGCTTTGGACCCGATCTGCGCGAGGGCGCCGCCGACTGGAACGGCGAAGGCGACGCGGTCGGCGGAATCGTCGTGATGCGTGACGGCGAGAACGCGCTGACCGTGATCAATGGCGTAAAGGCGCGTATCGCGCAGGTGCAGAAGACTCTCCCGCCGGGCGTCGAGATCAAGGCGGGCTACGATCGCGCGGGCCTTATCAGCGATTCGATCCAGACCTTGCGCCGCGCGCTTATCGAGGAAGCGATCATCGTCAGCCTGGTGATTATCGTCTTCCTGTGGCACTTCCGCTCGGCGCTCATCCCGATCATCACGATCCCGCTTGCGCTGCTCGCCGCGTTCATCCCGATGTACTTCCTGCGCGTGAGCTCGAACATCATGTCGCTTGGCGGTTTCGCGCTCGCCATCGGGGTGCTCGTCGATGCGTCGATCGTGATGGTCGAGAACGGGCATCGCCATCTGGGCGAGTGGATTGCCGCGCGCGGCGGCGGCCAGACGCCGGCTCTTGAAGCGGGCGAGCGCGATCAGGTGTTACTCGGCGCGGCGAAACAGGTCGGACGTCCGATATTTTATTCGCTGCTGATTATCGTGGTCTCGTTCCTGCCCGTGTTCCTGCTCGAAGCGCAGGAAGGCAGGATGTTCCGGCCGCTGGCGTGGACCAAGACGCTGGCGATCGCGTCGTCTTCGATCCTCGCGGTGACGATCGTGCCGATCCTGATGGTGTGGTTGATTCGCGGGCGAATCCGGCCCGAGCGCGAGAATCCGCTCTCGCGATTCTGCCAGGCGCTTTATCTGCCCGTGATCACGTGGTGCCTGCGGCATCGCGCGATCACGATCATCGCCAATCTTGCCTTTCTGATTGTTACGCTGCCGCTCGTGTTTCGCATCGGCAGCCAGTTCATGCCGCCGCTCTTTGAAGGGTCGATGCTCTTCATGCCGACCGCGCTGCCGGGGATCTCGATCACCTCGGCGACGGATCTGCTGCAAAAGCAGGACCGGATTATCCGGACGTTTCCCGAAGTCGAGAGCGTGTTCGGAACCGTCGGCCGATCGGATAGCGCAACCGACAACGCGCCGATGGATATGTTCGATACCACGATCATGTTGAAGCCGCGAAGCCAGTGGCCCGCCGGCACGACCTACGACGACCTGGTCGCGGCGATGGACTCGAAGCTGCATTTTCCGGGGCTGGCGAACACCTGGACGATGCCGGTCGAAAATCGCCTCGACATGGAGCTGACCGGAATCAAGACGCCGGTGGGACTCAAGATTCAGGGGCCGGAGCTCGGCGAGATTCAGCGGATCGGATCGGAGATGGAGGAAATCCTGGGCGCGGTGCCCGGCACGCGCGGCGTGTTTGCGGAGCGCGTATCGCAGGGCTTCTACATCAATATTGGCGTGGACCGCGCGGTTGCAGCGCGTTACGGGTTGACGGTTGATGACGTGCAAACGGCTATTTCCTCGGCAATCGGCGGCGCCAATATCTCGACCGTGATCGACGGCCGCGCGCGCTTTCCGATAAGCGTGCGCTACCTGCGGGACTATCGCGGCAACCTGGACGCGCTGCGCGCCGTTCTGCTCGCGACGCCGTCGGGCGCGCAGGTGCCGCTCGGCGAGGTTGCGTCGCTCACGCTCGCACCGGGCCCGACGATGATCCGCGACGAAGACGGAGAGCTCACCGGTTACGTCTATGTCGATCTATCGACCGGCGACTACGGCGGTTACGTGAGCCGAGCCCAGAAGGAACTCGACCGCCATCTGAAACTCCCGACTGGCTATTCGGTAAAGTGGTCGGGCGAGTATGAATTCGAGCTGCGCGCACGCCGGAGCCTGACGATGATTCTGCCGGTCGTTTTCGCCGCGATCTTCGTATTGCTCTACATGCTGTTCGGCTCGGTTCCCGAAACCCTGGTCCTGCTGTTTCCGTGCGTCTATGCGCTGACCGGCGGACTGCTCTTGCAGTGGCTATTGGGCTACGACTTCAGCGTCGCGGTCGCGGTGGGTTATATCGACCTGTTCGGAATCGCGGTCGAGACCGGCGTCGTGATGGTGATTTATCTCGATGAAGCGCTCGACAAGCGGCTCGCCGAAGGCCCTGTCGATCATGCCGCGATCGAGGCCGCCGCGATTGACGGCGCGGTGCATCGCCTGCGCCCCAAGCTGATGACGGTCGCGGTGGTGATGATGAGCCTTGCGCCGATCCTGTGGGAGTCGGGAATTGGCGCCGACGTGATGAAGCCGATTGCGGCGCCGATTGTCGGCGGGATGGTCACGTCAACGATACACGTGCTCATCTTGGTGCCGGTTTTTTTCGCGATGATGAAAGAGCGCGCGCTCAGGCGCGGCACGCTGCGGGCGCATCGCGCGGTGGCGTTGCCGGGCCGCAATATGGTAGCAAATAATTAACCGACCTAACGGGTGTAAGGTATGGAACTGGCCAAACGATGCGTCGATGTGGGCTTCTTCACCAACCGGATCGAGGAGCTGCGCGCGTTCTACGCCGAGCGCCTGCGGCTTCCGTTCGAGGAAATTCTGCCGGTCGGCGGCGGTGTCCGGCAGCATCGCTTTGGCCTGCTCGGCTCGGTGCTGAAGCTCAATGAATCGCGCGATCCGCTGCCGCCGCGCATAGCGGGCGGCTACTCGCGGGTCACGATCGCCGATCCGCGCACGCCGATGCCGATGCGGCTGGCCGATCCCGACGGCAACGAGATCGAGCTGGTGCCGAGCGGCCAGCGCGGCATCAACCAGATCGAGATTCATATCGGCGTGACCGATGAGGCCGCATTTGCGCGGTTCTATGGCGAAGCGCTCGGCGGCGAGAAGATCGGCGAGCGCCGCTACAAGATTGGCGAAACGATCGTCAGCTTCGCGCACGATCCGGCCGCGCGGCGCGCGCAGGACGCGGCCGCGGCGTCGGCGGCGCAGGTAATTGCCGGGATGCGCGCGGTCGGCTTCCGGTACATCACGATTCAGGTCCGCGACTGCGACGCGGAGCATCGGCGATTCATGTCGATGGGTGTGCGCGAGGGGTCGGCGCCGGTGACGCTGGGCAAAGTCGCGCGAATTTCGTTCATTCGCGATCCCGACGGCAACTGGATCGAGATCTCGCAGCGCGCGTCGCTGGTCGGTGCGATCGAGAAATCGTAAGCGGTGCGACCCAAGGTATAAGATAAAGCGCGGCGCGTGTGATGCGCGCCGCGCTTTTGTTGTCGCTTATGACCCGATTCAGGCCCAGCGTGAACGCGTGCGATTGCGCGGCGAGCGGTTGCGCGCGCCCGCCGATCGGAACAGCTTGACCGGCTTGGCCGGCGCGATCTCGAGTTTGTCAAAGCCCTCGATGTGCTCGCGATCGAGTTCGCCGCCAAGGGTGCGCTCCAGGCGCGCAAGCGTGACCCGCTCTTCGGGCGTGACCAGAGAAATCGCCTCGCCCGCTTTGCCCATCCGGGCGGTGCGGCCGATGCGATGGATATAATTTTCGCTCTCGTCGGGAAGATCGAAATTGATCACGTGCGAGACGTCGGGAATATCCAGCCCGCGCGCCGCCACGTCGGTCGCGACCATCACCCGGTAGCGGCGCGCCTTGAAGCCCGCCAGTGCGGCGTTGCGCTGGCTCTGAGAGCGATCGCCATGAATCTGCACGGCGCGGATGTCGTTGCGCTGGAGAAGCTTGGCGACCCGGTCGGCGCGGCTCTTGGTGCGCGTGAAGACGATCGCGCTTTCGATCTCGGGGCGCTTCAGGATTTCGAGCAGCATCTTGGATTTGTCTTCGAGCGCGACCGGATAGATTGCCTGCCGGATGCTCGCCGGTGGCGCGGGCTTGGTGCCGATCGTGACGCGCACGGGATTACGCAGAAACTCGCGCGCGATCATCTCGGGCCCCGAAGCCATCGTCGCCGAGAACATCAGGGTCTGGCGCTCTTTCGGCACCATCTTCATGATCCGGCGCAACTGCGGCAGAAAGCCCATGTCGAGGAGGCGGTCGGCCTCGTCGATAATGACGACTTCGACCCGGTCGAGCTTCACAATATGGCGCTCGAGGTAGTCGATAAGCCGGCCGGGGCACGCGATGAGGACGTGGGCGCCCTTGCGGATCTCGTCGATCTGGCGCCGTTCGGATTCGCCGCCGACCACGACCGCCGCGCGCAGCTTCAGATGGCGCGCGAGCAGTTGGAACTCGCGGCCGACCTGGGCGGCGAGCTCGCGCGTCGGCGTGATGACGATCGCGGCGAGATGATTGGTGTGCTTGCGATGCAACCGATCGAGCGTCGGGGCCAGGAACGCGCAGGTCTTGCCGCTGCCGGTCTCGGCGGTGGCAACGATATCGCTGCCCGCCAAGGCGGCCGGAATAGCGCCGTCCTGGATCGGAGTCGGGTCATGATGCCCGCGGTCGGCGAGCGCGCGAAGAATTTCGGGTGAAAGGTTAAAATCGGAAAAGGACAAAAGAGTACCTCAGGTGCAAAACCCCCGGATTCGAGTCTGGCGCGAAGGCCAGAATACTGGGTCGAGCGATTGGAGTGTGGCGTCGCGGAATCCGACGCGCGTGAGAGCCGTCATTGGCTTCAGGCGAGGATGCTACAGGTGATCGCGAAACGAAACAAGTGGGTGC
>DATLTX010000047.1:5000-19797 GCA_035533435.1 Binataceae bacterium (SeqCode) | reverse complement strand
GTCAATCGCGTGGTTCCAGCAGACAAGCTGATGGAAACCGCGCGCGAGGTCGCCGGCCATATCGCGAACAAGTGCTCGCCACTCGGCGTCGCGCACGCCAAGAAGCTCGTGTACAAGCATCTGTTCACCGATCTGGCGACGGCGATTCACGACGACGACGAATCGATGACCGCGATGACGAAGTCCGATGATTTCAAGGAAGGGGTAAAAGCCTTTCTGGAAAAGCGCCCGGCCCGCTATCAGGGAAAATAGCTCGCGGCGCCCCGCGCCTGCGGGAACGCCCGCGACGCTTACTTATCGAGCGGGTGTTTGAACTTGCGGTCGGGATGCCGGATCGTCAGGACCGGCACCGCCGACTTCTGGACGACGCGTTCGGCCACGCTGCCCATCAGCACGTGCGCCAATCCGGTGCGGCCGTGCGTGCCGAGCACGACCAGGTCGGCGTTCTCGGTCTGCGTCGCGTGCAGGATTTCCAGAAACGGAGAGCCGACCTTCAAGAGGCTCTTGGCCTTGAGCCCGTCGTCGCGGAGGCGCTGCACGATCTTGTCGAGTTCGCGCTGCGCGATGAGCCGCTGCTCCTCGGCGATCCTGCTCATCGCGCCGACATCCATCGCCGGTCCCAGGTCCGGCGATACCATCACCGGCGCCAGCGGCTGATCGACGTGCAGCACGATGATCTCGGCTCCGAACTTGCGCGCGATATCCTCGGCGTAGCTGAAGGCGAGCGAAGAGTCTTCCGAAAAGTCGGTCGCGGCGAGCACTTTTGCGATCGTAGGCACGATGCGGAAGATAACCCGCCGCGCCGAGTCTGGCAAGCGCGCCCCCCGGAGCGGTAGTGGCCTAATCTGAGCGTGAGTGGCTGATTTTGGAAAGCGGAGTGGCCTAATTTGCGTATCCTTGGATACGCGATTCACTTTTCCTTCAGACGCGGATCATCGGTTGCGATGCACTGCGAAGCCCCAAGCAAATTTAGTATGGTTTGATCGTAGGCCGACTTTTGCTCTGACGTCATATTTTCTTCTGCCTGGAGAATGATACGCGGGATTTTGTCCTTACCTTGATCGCATTCTTTGGCCGTGTCGTAGGAACCCACGATCTTCCACTTAGACAATGGTGCTGTCGTATCGTAGGTGATCGGCGGTTTGTCGGAGGTTCGCGGGGCAAGCATCAGGTACCAGCCCACAAGCGCGAGCGCGGCTGCGTGGCGGAACTTCATTCCTTCACTTTGTAGAGTTTATCCAACGTGCTCATATACCAGCGCATCCACATGTCGTGCGCGTCGCGCGTCTATTCGCCAGTTGGAGGCAACTGCTCGATTTGAGCAACGAGCGCCGGATTGATTTCGCCCGTGATTTGTTCGGCAGAAATGTCCACTTTTCGACCCGTACCCCCGTTCGGTGGAGTCGTCGATTCGAGAGATACACCAGGCGGCAGCACAAGTCGATCTTTACGCTCGTTGAGCACCTTCGCTTGCTCGGTGGAAAGATGACAAAGTCACGAGGCTGATATAAGATGCCGATTCGACGATGCCGAAAAGCAAACTAATGGTAGCGCCCAAGCTGCGTCCCGGCGAGGGCAAGGAAATCGAGGTAATCAGGCGCGCCGTGCCGCAGACCGACGGCACCACAGTTTATGAATTCGATATTGATATTTCACATGCGCCGGTTCCCGACCGACGCTACTTGGCCGACGCCGCCGCAATCTTATTCAGCGGCGGCGCCGTCCGGTTGGTGCTTGGTCAGCAGCGTTTACTTTCCCCGAACGATTTGCGTTCCGCTGTTGTCGTATTCTTGAGCGCACAAGCAGTGACCCAGTTCTTACGGAGTTGCAAGGACTTCCATCCGGTGGTGAGCAAATATGCTGAGCAGCACCACATGGTTGAGCCGATCGCTGACATTCAGACTGAGCCGGAGCACACCACGTTCATAACAAGCAACGTGATTTTAACCGCGTTCTCCGGGCGCGAAGCCTGCTTGGACTTTTACAATTCCTCACCGTTCGTTCTGGCAGTCGCTCAGCGAGGCGGAAAATGGGCGCTGGACCCGATCTTGCGGGTTGATTTGAGCACTGGCTTGCTCGTTGCGATCCTGGATAAAATGGAGTCCTTGAAGTCCGGCCTGCCCACGTTCTAAAACATGGGCAGGTAGGGGTTACCCGACATGAGCAGCGAACTGGACAGGTATCAGCCAGATGACTGGTCGCGTGACGGTGTCACGACCGTCCGACGGCGACTCGAACGGCGTTTTCCAAAACGAGCCAAGGAGAAATGGCTTGCGATGGCGGCAAAGGCGACGATGCTCTCGATCGCCATTGCTGCACTGACCCCGGCCACCATGACATTACCTGCGTCCGCTTTGGTTCAGCGAGCCGCTTTCGTTGACGTACGTCAGCAAAAGGAACAATTCTCGCAGCTTCGAGACGTAGAACCAGGCTACTGGCCGAGATTACTCAATTTTCTTGACCAATTCCCGCGAGACGAGACGATAGGATCGGATTTCGATCCCGAGCCCTTCACTTAGCCGCCGCTGGCCTCGATTCCGATGGGCAGTTGGTGGCGGACCGAACTAAACCCGCAAGGCTTATCTCAGGGTGACGTTATCGGGCTTCTGATCTCCGGAAGCGCCGTTGCGCCCATGCGCGCGTTGCGGAGCCGACTATTGCCTAAAGGGAAATCGGGCTGGGAAGAAGTGACGGGATGGTCGCCGGGGAACAATGATGTCGGTTACTATCTCGCCGCAGGCAAAATGCTGCCATGTTTGGTCGTTTCGCACAGTTGCGATTTGGAAAAGCCGAAGAATACGGCGCGCGTTCTGATAGCTCCGATGCGTCCGCTCGCTGCGTTTAGTCCCGAAGAGCGCGAGTTGGTGTTACAGCGGTCCCGCGCCAATCTGGTCCCGCTGTCAGAGATTCCCGGTTGGGAGGACGGTTGCGCTGATTTGAGATGCATCTCTTACGTTGATCGATGGTTCGTGGATGCGTCAGAACGTGTGGTGTCAATGACGGAAGAAGCGACGAAGATCTTTCAGGCTCAGCTTGTCCATTTCTTCACACGGATTCTGGTGCCAGCAGACCAATTCAACAAAGCGACTTGATAACCGGAGTGGCTTAGTTTCCCGCCCCGAGTGGCTTAATTCAGACACTCCCCGCGGCGCGGCGCGTCTCGACCGCGGGGGCGCAGCGGCATTAGAATGACTCCGTGGCGGCACGTATCCCGAAATCCGCGCCTATGGCGGGCAGTCTGATCTTTGGCGACTTCGAGCGCGCGATTGACGCGTTCTTCGATGAGATGCTCGTTGATCGATGGAAATGCGGCGCCGCCTCGGGGTTCGAGCACACCGAGCTTTCCGATTTGCCGGACCGCTATGAAATCCGGCTCGCCTCGCGCGGCGTCGAGACCGGCACGATCGAAGTCGAAAGCCGCGGCCAGCGGCTGACGGTCCGCGCCTCGGCCGGACAATTCGGACGCCTGGAAAGCGGATTCGCCTTTGCCGAGAACGTCGAGCCCGAGTCCGCAACAGCGGCGTGGTCCAACGGCGTTTTGACCGTAATCGTTCCCAAAAACAAAGCTCGAAGAATTGCGCTCAAGGCGCAATGAATTGCGCCCGCCCGCCGGAGCCCGCATGGCCGAACATATTGCACCTGCCGGTCCTGAGGTCCCAACCGATCTGAATCCCGCCGCCGCCGCCGCGGAACTAGCTCCGGCTGAGCTTCGCGCCAGCGTCGCGATCGACGGCGCCGAGTTAAAGCGCGCCTCGGAAACTGAAGGTGACGCGGAGCTGCTCGGGCAGAGCCGCGCAATCGATGCGATTCGGCTGGCGATCGGAATCGACGCGCCAGGCTACAATCTGTTCGTCAGCGGATTGCGCACGCGCGTCGAGCGCGAGTCGGTGCTGGCGCTGCTGGAGGAAAAGGCGGCCACGATGCCGACGCCCGGCGACTGGGTTTATGTCAACAACTTTCGCAACTCCGAGTCGCCCACCGCGATCTATCTGCGCGCCGGGCAGGGACGCGACCTCGCGCAGCGGATGCGCGACCTGGTCGCGCTCATCGCCGAGCAATTACCCAAGGCCTTCCGGCGCGAGGATTTCGATCAGGAGCGCACCGCGCTGCGCGACAAGTACAATCAGCGCGCCCAGGAGTTGTTCAAGCAGATCGAGTCGCGCGCGCGCGAGCGCGGCTTCGCAATCCAGGGCGGACCCGGCGGCCAGGTCATCTTCATTCCGCTGATCGACGGCAAGCTGCCCGAATCGCCCGAGGTGCTGCAAAAGGCGATGAGCGCAAAGTCCGAGGCCGAGCGCGAGCAGCTTGCGCGCGCGCAGGCCGAGCTCGAGAACGAATTCGGCACGCTGATCGGCCGCCAGCAGGAGCTGATGCGCGACCTGGTCGAGGACATCCGCGCAATCGAGCGCGCGTTCGCCGCTCGGCTCATCACCCCGGCGGTCGCGGAGTTAAAGCGTCACTTTAATAATCCCGGCGTGACCGGCTACCTCGATCAGGTCGCCGACCACATGCTCTCGCATCTGGACCGCTTCCGTGAATCCGCCGCCGGCCCGCAGGCGGGGGGCGCCGAGCCGCAGCTTCCCGCGTCCGAGGACGGACCGCGATGGTTCGAGTACCAGATCAACGTGATGGTCGATAACTCGGCGACCCAGGGCGCTCCGGTCGTCAGCGAGGACGCGCCGAACTATCGCAACCTGTTTGGCACGATCGAGCGATGGATCGATCCGCTCGGGCGCTCGGGCACCAACTTCACGCGGATCATCGGCGGCTCGTTTCTGAAGTCGCACGGCGGCTTCCTGGTCCTCGACCTCGAGGACGCGGTCGTCGAGCCGGGGGTGTGGAAGACGCTCAAGCGCAGCCTCAAGTCCGGGCGCATGACCGTCGAGACGTTCGAGCCGCTGCCGTTTTTTTCGATGAGCGGGCTCAAGCCCGAGGCGATCGAGGTGCACACCAAGCTGGTGGTGCTGGGCGGCCCGTATCTCTACAACCTGCTCTATTTCTACGACTCGGAGTTTTCGGATTTGTTCAAGGTGAAGGCCGAGATGCTCCCGGCGATCGACGCCGACGCCGGCGCCGCGCGCCACTACGCCGGCCACGTCGGATCGCTGGCGCGGCGCGAAAGCCTGCCGCCGTTCTCGGGCGACGCGCTGCGGCAAATAGTCGAGTTCGGGATGCGCCAGGCGGGCGACCGGACCCGGATGCTCGCGATGCTCGAGCCGATTGACGATCTGGCGCGCGAGTCCGCATATTTCGCGCGCACCGCCCGCTCCGCCGAGGTTTCCGGCGCCGACGTCGAACGCGCGCTGGCCGAGCGCGTGCTGCGCCTCAATCATATCGAAGAAGAAATCCGCCGCATGATCGCGCGCGGCACGCTGGTCGTGCAGATCGCCGGCACGGCGGTCGGCCAGATAAACGGACTCGCCGTGATCGACGTGGGCGGCTACGCGTTCGGCCGCCCCTCGCGCGTCACCGCTACGGTCGCGCTCGGGCAGGCCGGGCTGATCAATATCGAGCGCGAGGCGCGGCTGTCGGGCTCGACCCACGACAAGGGAATCATGATTCTCTCGGGCTTTCTGCGCGCGCGCTTCGGACAGGCGCATCCGCTCGCGATGACCGCGTCGATTGCGTTCGAGCAATCGTACTCCGGAATCGACGGCGACAGCGCCAGTTCGACCGAACTTTACGCGCTTTTGTCGGCGCTCTCGGGCGTGCCGATTCGCCAGGATCTCGCGGTCACCGGATCGGTCGATCAGCACGGCCACGTGCAGGCGATCGGCGGCGCCAACGAAAAAATCGAGGGTTACTTCCGGGTCTGCAAGGCGATCGGGATGACCGGAACGCAGGGCGTGATGGTGCCGCGCAGCAACGTCGATAACCTGATGCTCGAGCGTGAAACGGTCGCCGCGGTCGAACGCGGCGAGTTCCATATCTACGCAATCGATACGATCGATCACGGGATCGAGCTGCTGACCGGCGTGCGCGCGGGCTCGGTGGACGAACCCGGGACGATCAATTTTCTGGTGGACAACCGCCTGCGCAAGATGGCCGACGTGCTGCGCGACCGCCCCGACCGCGAAACCCGCATCATCCGCGAGCAGGATAGCGCGGCCCCCGCGCCCAAACCTCCCGCGCCGCCGGAGCCGCAGCGTTAAGCGGCGCGGCAGCGGGCGAATTCGATTCCGCGATGCCAATCGATCTGCGGCTCGACCCCGGCGAGGTTGCGCTCTGCACCGATCTTTATGAGCTGACCGTAAGCGCCGCGTTCTTCGAGCACGCGATGAACGAGCCGGCCGCGTTCGAGATGGCGCTGCGGCGGATGCCGCCGAATCGCGGCTTCATGCTGGCCGCCGGAGTCGAGCGGCTGATCGAGGCGCTCGAGTCCTACCGCTTCGACGCGGCGGCGATCGCGTACCTCGAGTCGCTCAAGATTTTCAAACCCGCGTTCCTTGACTATCTCGCCGGCTTCCGTTTTACGGGCAATGTCCGCGCGCTTGGCGAGGGCGCGATCTTTTTCGCCGGAGAACCGATCCTCGAAGTTAACGCGCCGCTTATCGAAGGCCAGATCGTCGAGACTCTCGTGCTCAACCAACTTGGGTTCGCCGCGATGGCTGCGACCAAGGCCGCGCGATGCGTTGGCGTGGCGCAGGGTCGCAGGCTTATCGACTTCGGCGCGCGCCGCGCGCAAGGCGCCGACGCGGCGCTGATCGCCGCGCGCTCGAGTTATATGGCGGGTTTCGCGGGGACCGCCAGCGTGCTGGCCGGACGCCGCTACGGGATTCCCGTCTTCGGCACGATGAGCCACAGCTTCGTGATGGCCCATGAGCGCGAGCGCGCGGCGTTCGAGAATTTTGCCGCGAGCTTTGCCGCGCCCGCCACGTTCCTGGTCGATACCTACGACACCATCCGCGGAATCGAGAACGCCGCCGCGGCCGGCGCGAAGCTGCGCGACTCGGGCGCGAAGCTCGCCGGGATAAGGCTCGACAGCGGAAATCTGCAAATGCTCGCGGTTCGCGCGCGCAAGATCCTAGATCAGCACGGGCTTGGCGACGTTGCGATCTTCGCCAGCGGCAACCTTGACGAATACAAGATTGCGGAACTGCTGTCGGTCCGCGCGCCGATCGACGCGTTCGGCGTCGGCACCGCGCTCGCCGTCAGCGACGACGCTCCGGCCGGCGACTTCACCTACAAGCTCGTCGAGTATAAGGGCCAGCCGCGGCTCAAGATGTCGGCGGGCAAAGCCTCGACGCCGGGGCGCAAACAGATTTTTCGCGCCTTGAATTCCGCGGGCGAATCCATCGGCGACCTGGTCGGCGCGCTCGACGAGAGTCCCGCGACGGTGGCCCGGGTCCTGAAAGTGCCCGCCGCACAGGTTCTTCCGATGCTGGAAGTTCAGATGGAGCATGGAGTGAGAAAAATGCCGCGACCCGAGTTGAACCAGAGCCGCGCCCGCGCCGCCGCCGCGCTCGAAAAACTCGATCCGCGCTATCGGATGATTCGCAAGCCGGTCGAGTATCCGGTGCGCCAGAGCGCGGCGATCAACGCGATGACGATAAGCGAAAAAGTGCGTGCCGATCACCGCCAGGAATAACGCGCAGCCCGCCTGAAAGCGGCCCTTCGGATTGAGTTGAGACCAGCCTCCCGAAGGAGAGAATCCTACTTCGCGTCGGGCCAGAAGGCCGCGCTGCGCTCGGGCGGCGGCGTGGACTTCAGATCCGCCGATGCGGCTTCCAGAGCGGCCGGCGTGAATGCGAAGACAAACCGCATCGGCGTATCGCGGGCGTACATCGCATCGGGCCGCCATAGTTTCGGATACGCCGAATAAATTTCCTCCGCCCGCGTGCGATATCGATCCGCGATTGGACGCAGGGCGGCGTAGCTGCCGCTGAGCACTATCGCGAGCCGCTTCGAGTCCAGCGGCGCCACGGTAAAATCGCGGTAGTCGAAAAATCCGGACCTGATGATCCATCCGGGCGGCAACAAACCAGCCGCCTCAAGCGCCGCCGGAGAGACCGATTCGATTTTCCTTCCTTCGCGAAACCATCGCGCCAGCGCGTCGATCAGGATGTCGGCTCGAAGCGCGACCGCGCGCGCCTCCAGGTCGCCGACGCCCAGCCGCGCGTATGCTGAATAATCGCCGGCGGGAATCTGGTACACGCGCACCCCGCCAGTTTCGATCGGCGGCAGCCCGATCGGATCGATCGCCCGGCGCCAGCTTGCGAGATTCGGGTCGGCATCGTCGATCACGATCGCGGCGATCTCATGCTGCGCGACGAACGCCTTCACCTGCTCGCCGGCCTCCGGCAGATCGATCGCGCCGAGAAAAAACTTCACCGCCGGAAAACGCTTGAAGGCGGGCGGAACAATCGAGGTGTAGCCGCTGGCCATGCGAAACTGCATGTCCGCCGAGGTCTGCCACAGCATCGAGGCGCCGTTGCGTTCATACGGGAGCGGCAGAATTATCTGGTTAGGCCGAATGACCGCGCGCCATGAGCCGCCCGTGAACAGCGCCGGTTGCCGCACGGCGCTGGTCCAGAATCCGGCGCCGAGCCGGGGTAGCATCAAGATTACGATCGCGCCCGCCGCCGCGGCCTTGACGATCGCGCTCGCGCTGCTTGAGGCAAACCACATCGCGGCAATAATCGCGAGGACGAGGAATCCGTACATCGCAAACCGGATCGGCAGTGCGTTCGCGATCAGCGGAGCGTGCGTCGCCAGCGCCCACGGCATCGGCAAAATCGATCTGCCGGCGATCGTCAGGGCGGGCCCGAGCGCCGCGATTACGATCGCGATGAACGATAGAATTGCAATCCTGGCGGCCGGCGCGAGCCAGTTGCGACGGCCATAGTCGGCCGCGAGGGCAAGCAAGGGCACGCCGAAACATGCGCCATGCTCGATCCAGAATCCCGGAAAATGATCGCTTATCGCGCGCATCGGCGCGAAGCTCCCGAGCCAGTTGAAGCGCTCCGGCAGGATCAGATTCAAAATATCCGCGGAATAGAGGCTTGGCGGATAGATCGTCTCGCGCGGAGCACCCGCCGCGAGCATCGCGTAAAGATATGGCGAGAGAATCGCCGATGCGGCGGCGAACGCCACTGCGGTGGGCAAGATCATCGCCAGCAGAGCGGGACGTCGAGGCCATACTCTGAGCGCGATCGCGAATGCAATCGCGCCGAACACCGCGGTGGTCGCGAATATTTCCGGAAAGC
Source organism: Binataceae bacterium (SeqCode) (assembly GCA_035533435.1). Taxonomy (GTDB): domain Bacteria; phylum Desulfobacterota; class Binatia; order Binatales; family Binataceae; genus JBARDN01. The sequence continues at coordinate 10,591 of DATLTX010000047.1, read as the reverse complement.
ACAGGAACTGGATCACCATTAGCGCGGCCATCGCAACCGTATAGGTGCGAGGCCGAATCTCACCGCTCTGAAATTTCAGCACGGCCAGCAGCGCCAACGGAACCGGGAAGATCATGAGCAAATCGACGTGCGCGAGAATCTGCCCGAGCATGTACGGCGAAAAGCCAAATATCAGCCCGCCCAGGATCGACGGCCAGAATTTTCCGGTGATCCATCGGCATAGAAGGTAGGTGGAAAAGGCCGCCGCCACCGGAGCCGCGAGGCACAGGAAGTTGTACGCCGCGACCGGACCGAGCAGTTTCGTGACCGGCGCGGCGACGAGCGCGGGCAGCGGAATCGGCGTGGCCCAGGCAAGGCTGGTACCTTGCGGCGCCCATAGCAGGTTCGTGAATAGCGGGTCCAGATGATGGCTGAGCGCATAGGGCCACCATGCAATGAACCAGAAGAACGCGCTCGGATCGGTGCCCTGTCCGATGTACCGAATAGTCAGTCCGGTGCTCAACTCGCGGCCGAATATCAACCCGGAAAATCCGCAATAGATCAGAACCGCGAGCGCGCCGCGCATCGCGCAGCCGGCTAAACTGTCATTGCGGAGCCGACTCATCGTCGAACGTCCGGCGCGCCAGGATTCACGGATGTGCGCCGGTAAACGGTGAAATATCGGCCGCTGAAGAGGGGATCGAACTTGGTCATCGCGGCAAGAATCTCCGGTGCGGGAGGGATCCCGCCGCACGGCGGTGTTCCGAGCGGCACCACCACCAACTCGGAGTTGGCGAGCTGGCGCGCCTTGCGCTCGACTTCTGATTGCCGCATCAAGCCTCGATCGAGGTAGAGACTCACTGGCGGCTGAAACTGCGGATACATCAATTCCGCCGCGCCCTTGGTATCGAGGATCGTCGCGTGCGCGCCACGCGCAAGATCGAGTACGTGGCGCCATTCATCGGCTTGCTTCAGGGGCGACCATAACCACGCCGTCACCGCGCGAGGCTGGCGGGTATTCCAGTCATGCAGGAGTGCGAGCGTGGAGCCAAGCAGCGAAAGCGCGCCGATGCAGCATACGGCGAATCCCGCGCGGCGGCTCACGCTCCCGAGATCGGCGGCAGCGGCGACTCCAATCGACAGGAAATACGAATAATAAAACCATGACCATTGGTTGCCAAAAAAGAAACAGACGAAAGCCGCATGCAACGCAAAACAGGTCAGAATAACCTCGTCGCGGGACTTGGCGGGCCCGTCACGATCACCTGGACTTAACCAGGTCCGTTTGGCGGCACCGGCTGCGGCGCAGGCGAGAAATAGCGTCGCCAGGATCCACAGGCCGGAAACACCAAACACATATGATAGCAGCGAATTTTGCGATGAGTTCCAGAAAAACCGTCCCGAGCCGGTGAAAAATCCGAAATTAAGTTCCTTGTATCCGGCTATTCCTTCGAGGGGAAAGGCGGTGTGAATCAATGCCAACGGTCCATAGACGGCCGACAACAGCACCGCGCATCCAGCGCCGGTAATCGCCGCCGGAATGATCAACTCAGGCAGAATAAGTTTTCGTCTCTGGGGCCGCGGCGTCCGCCAAAACCAGAATGCGGCCAGCCACACCAAGTATACATAGCCCATGCTTGGCTTTGCGAAGATGGCCGCGGTCGCGTAGATCACGGCGCGGCTTTGCCGCCCGGAAGCTTGCTCGGAGAGCGCCAGAGTGAGTAGTAGCGCCTCGGCGGCGTGGGTGATCGATGGATAGTTAGGGTGAATACTGAACCACAGCGTAATGAGTATAATGGCGATACTCAGTTTACCGAAGCGAAGCGCCGCGGAGATTCTGGCAAAGGCCAGGCCTATTCCTAACTCGCAGACCAGAATCAGCGCCTGGAGTGAAAAGGGAGTTGCGCCAGCGATGGCGAACCAGATCCGTCCGAGCAGAATCGGAAGCAGGCCATATGGGTAGGCGAAATCTATCGCGGGTCTGTATCCGTGCGCGATCAGGTATTGGAGCGAAAAATTGGCGCCGCTGTCGCAGAACGCAAAGTGGGCGAAATCCAGGCTGAGCGGTGCCCAGAGAATATTGAGCGCGATTATCTCGGCGGCGAGAAGTGCGAAGAGCCGCGACTCTCGGCGCGTTGCGGTCCCGTCGCCTTCCCTCACTTTTAGTCCACCCAATGCCATTGCGCGAACAACGCCGAGTACCAGAAAAGTCCGATCGCCATCCAGATGCACACCCCGGCCATCAGCCATGGCCGTTTGCCGAGCAGCTTGGCGGCGGCGATGTACGCGGGGAATATAACGATCATCTCACGCCCCATCGAGCCGAATAGGTGTCCGTCGCAAAGCCGTGTCGCAGCCAGAAACGCGAACGACACGCCCGCCATCAGCAGCTCCGGGACGCTGAGCTGGGAACGCATCGCGAAGATGACGGCAGCGAACGCGACGAACCACCAGGGGTCGAGCGTCGATGGCATCGGGAGGCTCCGGAACAGATCGGCCAGTCCCGCGAAGGCATAGAGCCCAGACTTGAGCGACCAATGCGCTCCGCTGTTCCAGCCGTTCTCAGAAGTAATGAAGGCAAGGGGAGCGCCGAATCTCACGCCCAGGTAAACGAAGAAGGCTGCGAGACCCGAACCCGCGATTCCGAGGCCGATGAGCATCCGTATCGCTGCCGCGGGCGTATGTCGCCCGCGCGTGTATATGCAGTATGCCAGTGGCGCGAACAGCACGATTCCCGTTGGCCGCGCCGCGGTCAGGAGACCACACCACAAAGCGGCCCGAAGGTATCGGCCGCGGCCTAGATCGATAAACGCCGCCATCGTTAGCGCCATCGCGAGAGATTCGGCGTATCCAGCGGAAAGAAATATCGAGGCCGGAAAGAAACTGAACAGCAGCACGGCGCCATCTGCGATCCGCGCGCCGTGGTCCTCGCGAACGTACCTGAAAAGGAGCAGGACGGCCGCGACACTCGCGGTGTTGGAAACCAGCAGGGCGGCGCTGGAATTCCGAATCTGAAAAATCCTTGCGATGCACCACGACAGCGCAGGATACAGCGGAAAAAACGCAACCGTTTGCTGCACCGATGAATCGGGCACGTAGTGATATCCGCCGCGCATGATCGCGAGGTACCAGCCGGAATCCCAGCGGAGCAGGTAATGCCAAATTGTGGAGTCGGCGTTCCACGCGCCGGCGGGATGGTTCGGCGGGATGAGGCTCGCCGAGAAGGCGATCGCGACAAACACGACGATGCGCGAGGCAAGGAAAATCGCAACCGGTTTCGCGTAATTGGAAACGCGCACCGTTTCAGTTTGCGCCACCGCGAATTCAGTCGTCTCCGCAGGATTAGCCCATGCGAGGTTCATCGCGACTTCCCGCTCGATCGATACACGCTTCGTCCTCCGCCAGCCGGATCTCAACGAATCGAGCAAGCGCCATGCCGCGAAAATGGAGCTGGATTCGGCGCTTTTTGTTGCATCGCTGCAACGCGGCGCGATCCTGGTAACGCGAATCCGTGCGATCTGGCGAGTTGGGCTGACGATCCGACAAAGCGCGGTGCCGCGCCGGTTTTACTCAGGATGGCCGCCGGTCACGCGGTGGCCGACGCGGCTGAGTGCGCGAGCGCGGCGGCGGACTCGCGCAGGCATCGCTCGGTCGTCGGCCAATCGATGCACGGATCGGTGACCGATACGCCGTACTTGAGCGCGGCGCGGCCGCCGGCGAGCGATTGGTTGCCCGCTTCGAGATTGCTCTCGATCATCACGCCCATGATTGCGCGCGAGCCGCCACGGATCTGCCGGACCAGCTCGGCGAGGACCGCGGGCTGGCGGCGATAATCTTTGTTGGTTTGCGCGTGCGAGCAATCGACCATCACGCGCGGTTCGAGCCGCTGCCGCTCGAGCATCGCGACGCACTCGGCGATACTGCTCGAGTCGAAATTCGGATTGCGTCCTCCGCGCAGCACCACGTGGGTGTCGGGGTTACCCGTCGTGCGTACGACGGCGGCGGCGCCGTCCTGGGTGATACCCAGAAAAGAATGCGGGCGGCGCGCCGACTCGACGCCGTTGATCGCGGCCTGCAGGTTGCCCTCGGTCGTGTTCTTGAATCCCACCGGCATCGAAAGTCCGCTCGCCATCTCGCGATGCGTCTGCGACTCGGCGGTGCGCGCGCCAATGGCGGACCACGCGATCAGGTCGGCGATATATTGCGGCGTGATCGGATCGAGCATCTCGGTCGCGGCGGGAATCCCGAGCCGGTTAATCTCGAGGAGCAGGCGGCGCGCGATTCTAAGCCCGGCCCCCATGTCGCAGGAATCGTCCATGTGCGGATCGTTGATCAGGCCCTTCCATCCGACCGTCGTGCGCGGTTTTTCGAAATACACCCGCATGATTACATAGAGCTGCGGCGCGAGTTCGCGGCGCAGCGCCGCCAGACGGCGCGCGTATTCGAGCGCCGCCTCGGGATCGTGAATCGAGCACGGCCCGACAATACAGATTGCGCGCGAGTCGCGGCCCGCCAGCGCGGCGCGCACGGTCTCGCGCCCCTCGACGACGGTGCGCACGACAGCGTCGTCAACCTGTAGTTCATCCTTCAGCAGCCGGGGCGCGATGAGCGCCTCGGTCCCGAGTACGTGCAAGTCCTGTATTCGATGCATAATCAGACCAATAAGTATTAGCCGAAACCAGGCGACTAACAAAGCACGCCTGTGGCCAGTCGCGCCGCGCCGTGGACCCGCGCAACTTGCCGCGCGTCAATTGCAAGCCTAGTCTCGGCGTGACCGGCTCACGCGCGCCAGTCCGCGCGTCACAGGATTGGCATCACTGCTTAATCGGCGATGGCTCTGAACCAAACAATCGAATCCGGCGCTCGTCCGATGATCCGGCGCCGGCGATGGTGGCGAAGGCTCGGTCTGTGGCGGGCGATCGCCGGGATGGGCCTGGCGCTGGCGGTCGGGGCGCTAATCGTAAGCGCCGAGTTTTCCGCGACGCTGGTGCATCGGACGAGCTACCTCAATCGGCGTATCGCGTCGCTCAATGGCTCGGTGCATCAACTGAAGCGGCGGCTGTCGTTCGCGGAAAAGAAGTCGGTTGCAGCCGAACAAAAGGCGAACGCCGACGAACTGCTCAAACGAGTCCTCGCCGCCCACGACTTGCGCACATTCAAGCTAGCCCCTCCCACGGCGCCGCAAGTTCCGAATCGACCGGACGCGCCGCACGCGACAACTGCGACCCTTGCCTCGAGCGCCAGCGAAGGCGCGTCCTTTCTGCAGGTCGGCGGACTCGAGGCCGCGCCGGAGCATCGCGCTTACGCGATTTGGTGGGTCGGCAAGCATGGGCATTCGGAATTGGCGGGCCAGTTTAATGCCGAGCCCGATGGAAAAGCGACGGTGCCGCTGGCAGCCGCGCCCAAGTCGATGGCGTCGGTGATGGTGACGCTCGAGGCGGACTCCGGCGAGCCTCCCACCTCGCCGACTGGCTCGGCCGTGCTGACGAGCGTCGCGCGGCGCTGAACGCGCCGGATTCCTCGTCCCGGTGGCGCGGATGTTTCTTCGTTTCATGTTGGCTACTATTCTCAACGTGGTGTCGGATGGGTGGAATGTGATGCGCGCCGCGCGA
>DATLTX010000046.1:0-11498 GCA_035533435.1 Binataceae bacterium (SeqCode) | reverse complement strand
CGGCACAATCGCGTTCGACGACACCGGCGGCGACGGACCGATGGTCATCTGCGTGCCCGGACTGGGCGACGTGCGCGAGCAGTATCGCTTTCTGTCGCCCCTGCTGGTTCGGGCTGGGTTCCGCGTGGTCACGATGGACCTGCGCGGCATGGGCGACTCGAGCGTCAATTGGCCCGATTACTCTCCCGTCGCGGTCGGCGGCGACATCGTGGCGATGGTCCGTCAGCTTGGCGCGCGGCACGCGTTCATCGTGGGCAACTCCTTCGCCGGAGGTTCGGCGGTCTGGGCGGCGACCGAGATTCCCGATCGAATCGCGGGCATCGTTTTGATCGACCCGTTCGTGCGCGATCATCACGTCTCGATCTTCACCCGCCTGGAGCTGGACTTCGCGCTTCACCACCTGTGGGGCCCGGCGCTGTGGGCGAGGTACTATCGCTCGCTCTACAAGATGGATCCGCCAGCGGATCTTGACGAGTACATCGCGGCGCTCAAAGCCAATCTCAAGCAGCCGGGACGCTTCGATGCGCTGAAGGCGATGGTGTGGGCGCCGCAGACTGCGTGCGCGGCGCGAATTCCAGCACTCAAAACGCCAACGCTCGTGATCATGGGAGACGCGGATCCGGATTTCGTGGTGCCTGCCGCGGAGGCCGACTGGCTGGAGACAAACCTGCACGCCAAAGTGCTGCTGGTTCCTAACGTCGGCCACTATCCACACGTCGAGAAGCCCGCGGTCGTTGCGCAGGCGATCGTGGCGTTCGCCAGGGAGCACTCGAGTGCGAACTAAAGCCGGGCTGACCGCGGACAAGGTCATCGCCGCGGCGGCGGAACTGGCTGACCGCAACGGCGCGGGCGCGCTCACCCTGGCGGCGCTCGCGGCAAAGCTCCGGGTCAAGCCCCCTTCTCTGTTCAACCATATAAGCGGAATGACGGCGCTGCGGCGCGAGCTGCGCGTGCTCGCGCTCAAGGAGCTGGGCGACGCGATGGCGGCCGCCGCGATTGGCCGTTCGCGCGGCGACGCAACTCGTGCGCTGGGGCAAGCCTATCGCCAGTTCGTAAAACGGCGGCCGGGAATATATTCGGAGACGGTTCGCTCCGACGATGTCGACGACCCCCGCGACGCCGAGGTCGGAGCGCTCGCCGCGCGCATCGTCGCCATCTGCGTCTCGGCGCTCGCGGGCTATGGGCTCAGTCCTCGCGAGGAGATTCACGCGATTCGCGCGCTCCGAAGCCTCGCGCACGGGTTTGCGACGCTCGAGATCGGGAGCGGCTTCGGCATGCCAATCGCCATCGACGAGAGCTACGACTGGATGCTCGAAACCTTCATTCGCGTGCTGGAAGCGGACCGCACGCCGGCGCGCAAGCGCGAGCGGACGCGCGCGCGGCTGCGCTAGCGGCCAAATCCCCGGACTTCGCGCGGTTGGCATCGCGCCGGTGCGGCGCTAGATTCGCGGCCATGCCCAGACGACGAATTGGCGATATTGAGATCTATTACGAGATCCACGGTGACGGCCCGCAGACTCTGGTGATGATTCGCGGACTCGGCTCGAACCTTACCGCATGGTACGAGCAGGTTCCCGAGTTTGCGCGCCACTTTCGCACCGTGGTGTTCGACAATCGCGGCGCTGGACGAACCGACAAGCCCGACGCGCCCTACTCGCTTCGCCAGATGGCCGACGACACGGCAGGCCTGATGGACACGCTCGGCATCGAGCGCGCGGCGCTGCTCGGAATCTCGATGGGCGGGATGATCGCCCAGGAGTTCGCGCTCGCATATCAAGCAAAGCTCGCGTGCCTGATCCTTGGATGCACCACGTTCGGCGGCGCCGAAGCGGTGCGCGCCGCTCCCGAGGTGATGGAAGCGCTGGTCGCCGGCGAGAAGGCCAACGCCGCGCAGCGGCGCATCCAGCAGCGTTCAGCCTTTACCGACGATGCGATCAACAAGCGACGCGAGGTTATCGAAAAGCACGAGCGCGTCCGCATGCAGTACCTGATTCCGCCCTTCGCCTATCAGCGCCAGATAGAAGCCGTAATGAAATATGACGTGAGCAAACGGCTGGGCGAGATTCAGTTGCCGACGATGGTAATGACCGGGCGTGACGATATTCTGGTCCCGCCCGAAAACTCGAAGCAGATCGCGGCGCGAATCCCCGGCGCAAAACTCACCGAGTTGCCGGGCGGCCACCTGTTCTTCACCGAGTATCCCGCCGAGTTCAACGCGGCGGTGATCAAATTTGTGCAGGCGCATCGTTAGATGAACACTGTAGTGAAGCTCCTTCTCGCGCCGATTGCGATCATCGCCGCCGCCACTGCCGCATACGGCGCCGCGGGTTTGCCGCTCAAAATTGCCGTGATCGCCCGGCCCGCATCCACCGGGATGTTCGAGGGCGACGGCAACCCGCACGTCGCGTACGAACTTTACGTCTCAAACTTCAACGACAAGACGGTGCGGATCGACGCGCTCAGGCTCTCGTCCGCCGCACAGTCGGAAACCGTGCCTGATCCTGAAAGCCAGAGTTTCCCCGCACCGCAGTTGCGGCACATGTTCAGCAGTATCGGCGGACACTACCTGACTGCGCAGGATCCAGTTCTCAAGCCCGGAGTCACCGGAGTTTTGTTTGTGTTTCTCTATCGCGATCTCGGCGCGAAAATCTTCAACACCCTCGAAGTCGAAGTGGACGGCAAGCCCGATACGCGCCAGCCGATCGCACCGGCGGAGATTGATGTAAGCCACGCACCGCCGATCGTTATCTCTTCACCGCTGCGCGGCGACAACTGGTGGACGCCCAACGGCCCCGCGAACGACTCGATCCACCGCCGCACGATTATCGCGCTTGGCCCCGCGGTGGTGATCCCCGAACGCTACGCGGTCGATTGGATCAAAGTGGGCCCGGACGGCAATTCCTTCCACGGCGATCCGAAAGTCAATAGCAACTACTACTGCTACCGGTCGGAGATTCACGCCGTCGCCGGCGGCAGGGTGGTTTCGGTGCTCGACGGAATTCCGGAGAACGTACCAGACTCGCCGGCGATGGCGGTTACGATCACGATTGCGAATATCGCCGGCAACTCGGTGATCGAGGATCTTGGCGCCGGACACTACGCGCTCTACGCCCACATGATCCCCGGCAGCGTCCGCGTCAGGCCCGGTGATCATGTCGAAGATGGACAGGTGCTCGGACTGCTCGGCAATTCGGGCAACTCGAGCGAGCCGCATCTTCATTTTCAGATCTCAGACTCGCCGATGGCCCTTGGCGGAGAAGGATTACCGTTCCTGTTGGGCAAATTCATCCGGCGCGATTATCACATGGAGATGAAGGGCGGAAATCCGATCAGCATGACCGTCGGCGCCGCGCACGAGATGACTCGCCAGACATTCATGAATATGGACTTGGGCGATTTCGGCGCGAACTGAATCCGCGATGGAACTTTGTGCTGGCCACGCGTAGAAGTGAGGCAGCCGCGCGCGATAACGTGCGCTCGGAAAATTCTCTCAAGGAATCGGATTGTGAAGGTTAAAGCCGCAGTCGCATCCGAGGCGGGCGCGCCGCTCGAAATCACCGAAGTTGATCTCGAAGGCCCCAGGCAGGGCGAGGTGCTGGTCCAAATCAGAGCGACCGGCGTCTGCCACACCGACGCGTTCACGCTCTCGGGCAAAGATCCCGAGGGCCTGTTTCCCGCGATTTTGGGCCACGAAGGCGCCGGAGTCGTCGTCGAGACTGGCGCGGGCGTCACCACGCTCGTGACCGGCGACCACGTGATCCCGCTCTATATTCCCGAATGCCGCAACTGCGCCGCGTGCCTGTCGGGAAAGACCAATCTGTGCATCGCGATTCGCGAGACTCAGGGCAAAGGGCTGATGCCCGACGGAACCAGCCGCTTCTCGCGCGGCGGCCGGACGATTCATCACTACATGGGCACCTCGACCTTCGCGAACTACACCGTGGTGCCCGAAATCGCGCTGGCGAAAGTCCGCACCGACGCACCATTCGACAAAATTTGCTACATCGGATGCGGCGTGACGACCGGAATCGGCGCGGTCATCAACACCGCGAAAGTCGCACCCGGCGATCGGGTCGCCGTGTTCGGGATCGGCGGAATCGGCCTCAACGTAATTCAGGGCGCGCGGCTTTCCGGCGCCGGGATGATCGTCGCGATCGATCGGAATCCGGCGCGCGAGGCGATCGCCCGCAAGTTCGGCGCGACCGACTTCGTCAACCCGTCCATGCTCAAGACCGAGCTGGTGCCCTATCTGATCGACCTGACCGGTGGCGGCGCGGACTACGCCTTCGAATGCGTGGGAAATGTTAAGCTGATGCGCCAGGCGCTCGAATGTTGTCATCGCGGATGGGGTACCTGCGTGATAATCGGCGTTGCGGGCGCGGGCGAAGAGATCTCGACGCGTCCGTTTCAGCTCGTAACCGGCAGGACCTGGAAGGGTAGCGCGTTCGGCGGCGCGCGCGGCCGCCGCGACGTTCCGAAGATCGTCGATTGGTACATGGAAGGCCGCATCAATATCGACGATCTGATTACGCATACGATGCCGCTTGAGCGAATCAACGAGGCGTTCGACCTGATGCACGCGGGCAAGTCGATTCGCAGCGTGGTGACGTTCTAGAAGCGCGATGTACGCGCGGCGAAATCGTTCGAGCGTCTGGGGCGCCGTCTTCGGCGCGATCGCTCCGCTCGCGTGCGCAATCGCTCTGGCTGGATGCTGGCCGTTTGGTAATCACGGGCCTACTGTGCAGCAGCAGTATCTCGACGCGCTCAATCACGGCCATTCCGCTGAGGCCAGCCAAATCTGGCTCAACATGTCATCCGAAGACCGCGAAAAATGGGCGCGCAGCGAAGGCGTTTCGCCGCAGGTTTCGCCCGCCGAGGTAAAAAAGCAGGTGATGCAGCATTACCAGGATGAGGTGGGCTCTGAGCAGGAGGGCGACACCGGCGTGACTCAGATCGCGCCCGCCGGAGGAGCCGGTCTGCAGAATCTGCCGTCGCTGACGGCGCCGCCAAACTCCGCGTCCCCGGTTTCTTCGCCGGGCGCCGGCTCGAACTGAGAATAACACCAATGGATTTTGGATTATCACCCGAGCAGCAGCTACTGCAGACGACCCTGCGCGAATTCTCGATACGCGAGTTGCTGCCCGCTTATCAGTCGCGCGACCGCGACGAAGATATGCCGCCCACGATCGTCCGCCAGCTCGGCGCGATGGGTATTCTGGCGCCGATGGCGCCTGCCACACACGGCGGCTCCGCGCTGGATTTTGTGTCGCTGGGGATCGCGCACGAAGAAATTGCGCGCGGCGACTTCAACGCGGCTTACCTGCTGCTGCTCGCGGCGCTGGTCGGCTCGATCGTCGCGCGCAGCGCGGACGCGCGCCAACAGGCGGAGTACCTGCCGCCGATCTGCCGCGGAGAGGTGATCGCGGCGCTCGGCGTCACGGAACCTTCAGGTGGTTCCGACGCGGCGCACGTAAAGCTCTCGGCGCGGCGCGAAGGCGACCATTACATCCTCGACGGCGAGAAGACCTCAATTTCGTTTTCGTCGTCGGCCGCGACCGCGTTGATCATGGCGCGCACCGGCACGCTCGAGCAGGGCGCGCGCGGCGTCAGCGCATTTTACGTCGATCTCAATTCGCCCGGAGTCACGCGCACGCGCTTCCGCGACCTGGGCTCGCGCGCGATCGGGCGCGGCTCGATCTTCTTCGACGCCGTGCGTGTGCCGGCCGCGGCCCGCATCGGCGCCGAAGGCGCGGGCTTCGTCCAGGTAATGCAGGGCTTCGACTTCAGCCGCTCGCTAATCGGCCTGATGTGCATCGGCGCGGCCGAGCAAAGCGTCGAGGAAACCTGCGCTTACGTGGCCGGCCGCGACGCGTTCGGCGCAACCCTTGCGCGATTCGAGGGCGTGTCGTTTCCGCTCGCCGAAGCGGCGGTCGAGCTGCGCGCAGCCCGGCTGCTTTGTTACGAGGCGCTGTGGCTGCGCGACCGCGGCCTGCCGCACGGATGGATCGCGGCCGGCGCAAAGTGGCTCGCCCCGGAACTGTGTGCGCGCGTGCTGCATCAGTGCTTGCTCCTGCACGGGCATATGGGATTCAGCCTCGAGCTGCCGCATCAGCAGCGAATGCGCGACGTGATCGGCCTCGAGATCGGCGACGGCACCGCGCAGATCATGAAACTCCTGGTGGCGCGCGAGATTATCGGCAAGGCGGCGCGCCCTTACTGAGGAACCGATAATGACCACTCGCCGATGGCCGATGCGTTGGAACGCACGATGGATTTGGGCGCCGTCAAAGCTGCGCCCGGCCGCCGCAATAGCATCGAGTCCGATTCCTCCGCGCGAAACCTGGAACCGCTTCTGCTACCTGCGTAAATCGATCGATCTCGGCAGTGTTCCGGCATCGGTTCCCGCCCGCGTTACCGCCGACTCGCGTTTCATTCTGTACGTCAACGGAGTTGAGGTTGCTCGCGGCCCAGCCCGCTCGAATCCGGCGCGGCTCGCGTGGACGGAGATCGATCTCGCCCCGATGCTCGCGCCAGGACGCAACACGATCGCGGCGCTCGTCAGATTTTACGGCGCACCGATACCATGGTGGATTCCCGCGCCCGCCAGTTTCACCCTCGGCTTCGGCTCGTTCGCCTTGGAAGCGCCCGCGATCGACCTGTTCTCCGACAAAAGCTGGAAAGCCGCGATCGCGCCCTATCGCCAGGAAGTCCCCGCGCCGCCAATTCTGCCGCAGCCGCCGATCGAGATTCTCGACGGCGCGATGGTCCCGCACGGATGGACCGGCGCTGACTTCGACGACTCATCGTGGGAAAGCGCGGCCGAACTGATGGCTGCGACCTTCGCGCCAAATCGCACGCGAATTCCGCTCGAGCCATATACCGCGCCCGAGGCGGCGGATATTGCGGCACTCACCGCGATTCCGGTTGAGTTGGCCGAACTCGGACGGCGCCCGATTATTTCGCCAGCCGGCGACGATCCGCTGACGGCCTATCCCGCAGCCGACGCGGCGCCCGATGCCGATACAATCGCGATCACATATGACGCCGGAGCAATCACGCTCGCAACGCCATGGCTCGCGTTGCGCGGACCGGCAGGCGCAATCGCCGACATTTACGCGGGCGAGGATTTACGCGCCGATGGGATCGCCGAGATTGCGCCGCGATTTTACGCGAGCCGCTACCTACTGGCAGGCCGCGAATCGGAGCGGGTCGAAGGCTTCGAGGCGGTCGGCTTTCGCTACCTGACGGTCGTCACGCGGGGCGGAGCCAGGGTCGAAGCCGCGGGCGCGATCGAGCGGCGTTATCCGCGCAGCGGTGAGGCGCGCTTCGAATGCGACGATCTTCGGCTGAACAAAATCTGGAAACTTGGGGCGCGCACGCTCGACCTGTGCTCCTCCGACGCGTTTATCGACTGCCCCGGCCGCGAGCAGCGCGCATGGCTCGGCGACTCTTATATCCACGCGCTGCTGAGCTTCGTTGTGAACACCGACTGGCGGCTGGTGCGGCGTCATCTTCGAATCTGCGCGCATTCGGCGCGCGCCGACGGACTGCTCGCCATGGTTGCCGCGGGCGACTTTGCCGCGGCCTCGACGACAATTCCCGACTACTCGCTCCATTGGGTCCGTGCGCTGGCGCGGTATTTCGAGTATTCCGGCGACTCCGATCTGATCCGCGAACTTGCCCCGGCCGCTCTGGGAGCGCTCACCGCGTTCGAGCGCTATCGCGCGGACGACGGCCTGATACGCCGCATGCCCGGATGGATGTTTGTCGATTGGGCGATGACCGAGCGCGCGGAGGTCACCGGCGCGATTGACGCTCTCTACGCCGCCGCGCTGGAAGATTTCGCGCTGCTCGCCGAGAATGCGCTCGGCGACGCGCGCCTCGCCTCCGACGCCCGAGCCCGGGCGCTTCGCACCCGCGTCGCCTTCGAGTTCCTGTGGGACGATCGCAGGGGCGTGTACGCCGATGCGGCTGATGAAAATGGGCGGCGCCAGCGGGTGAGCCAGCAGACCAACGCGATCGCGATCGCGAGCGGATGCGCTCCGCGCGAGCGATGGGCGCGAATCCTCGATTACGTGCTTGACGAGACGCGCCTGGTCGTTACGCCGACCATCTCGGACGATCACATCGCTTACGTCGCGCAGCGGATGGATCCGGCCGATTACGGCGACTTCAATCCGGAGCGCAACGTCGTCGCCGCACAGCCGTTTTTCTCGCATATCCTGCACGAGGCGATTGTGCGCGCCGGCCGTCGCGACCTGATCGCCGCGCGATGCCTCAAATGGTGGCCGCAAATCGAGCGCGGCAACACCGCGTTCGAGGAATACTGGAACGCGCGGCCCGGAACCGGCAGCCGATGCCACGCGTGGTCGGCGACGCCTACCTATGATCTGACCACACACGTGCTGGGCGTGCGTCCGCTCAAGCCCGGTCACGCCGAGGCGGAAATTGCTCCGCTGTTTGGCGCGCTGCGCCATCTCGAGGGCGCGGTCCCTACTTCCACAGGGATGATCGAAGTCGTGCTCGATCGCGAGCGCGGCGGTGAAGTGACTATTCCCGACGGCGTCGATGCGACCGTCCGCTTCTACGATGCTCCGCTGCGCGGCGCGCGGCTCGGCGCCGGGCGGCATCGTATTGTCCGCGCGTAGCAGAGTCGCGGCACTCTTTCAGCGTTAAGCTTGAGCGGTCAGATGCGCGGCGAAGCGCAGGCGGATGTAATCAGCCGTCCATCGTCCGCGCTCGTCGCATAGCACAGGACGCAGCAGCTCAATGGCTTCGGCGAGTGCTTTCCTGCGGTCGGCGGGTTGCAGCGGACGCAGGAAATTCTCGGCAAAGGTATCGAGCCATCCTTCGATTCCGGTCGGCAGCGGCGTGGGCCGCGGAATGATCGCGATATAATCGACCGCGAAACCTGCGCGCTCCAACCGCTCGCGATAGTCGTCAGCGGTCGGAAAATACCACGGAATCTGCGCCGCTCCGTTTATCCCGCGCCGCGCCAGCACCGCTTCGAGCGCGACAATTATTGCGGCAACGCATCCATGCCCGCCAAACTCGCCGACGAATCGCCCGCCCGGCTTGAGCGCGCGCGCCACTCCGGCCAGCACGTTGTCCGGCTCGCGCATCCAGTGCAGCGCCGCGTTCGAGAACACCGCGTCGAACTCGCGCTCGAACCTGAGCGAGTGCCCGTTTGTGACGCGCGCATCAAGACCGCGTGCGCGAGCCGCCGCGATCATCGCTTCCGATGCGTCCACGCCGACTACGGCGGCGCCAGCCACCGCGACCTTTTCGGTCAGCACGCCGTCGCCGCATCCGAGGTCAAGAATTCGCTCGCCCGCCACCGGCCGCAGCATCGCGAGCACGGGCTCGCCAAGTTCGCTCACGAACCTTGCGTTACGGTCGTATGATTCGGGCTGCCAGGTGTTCAATTGCTCAGGAGAATTCATTTCAGACGGTCACGCCGACGCTGCTGATCCGATATCTCCTTCGTATATGCGCTCCGATTTCGAGGCAAACGGCACTCCGCGATCGACTCGCGCTGTCGCTTGAACTCCGCGTGGATGCGCTTGCCGCAACGCGCGAGTACGAGTATGCCCAGCCTGACGACGCACATAAGTCGCGGAGGCGCGGATGTTCACGGGAATCGATCATATCGTTATCGCGGTCGCCGACCTCGACAGCGCCGTCGCAAGCTACACTCAAGCCGGATTTACCGTGGTGCGCGGCGGAAGGCATAACCTCGGCACGCACAACGCACTTATCGCGCTTGCCGACGGTTCCTATGTCGAGTTGATCGCGTTCCTTAATCCAGTGCCCGGCCATCCATGGTTTAGTGCGCTTCAACGCAGCGGCGGCGTGATCGATTTCTGCATGCGGACCGACGACCTTGACGCCGATGTCGCCGCGATGCGCGCAGCAGGCGCGGCGATGGGCGACCCCTCGCCAATGACGCGCGACCGACCCGACGGATTCCGCCTGAAATGGGTGCTCGCAATACCGCAGCCTCCCTTCAACGGGCAGGTGCCTTTCCTCATCAGGGATGAGACACCGCGTGACGAGCGGGTGCCCCGCGAGCGGTCGCATCGCAACAGCGTCAACGGGATCGCGCGGGTTACGGTCGTCGTCGAGAATCCCGGCGCGACGAGCAGATACTACGCACGCGTTCTGGGGCGTCCGGCTGCGCCGCGCCTGCGTCCCGAACTGGATGCCGCGGGAGTGGTGTTCGCGATCGGTCCGCATGAAATCGAGTTGATGGCGCCGCGGAGCGAACAGAGCCCGCTCACGCGATGGCTCAGTCTGCGCGGACCGTCGCCGTGGTCCGCGACCTTGTGTTCAGAGACGGACGTGGGAAATCTCAACGACCGGGAACCGCTTAGCTCTGCGCGGCTCACGGTCGAATGATCCAGCGGAAGGATGCACGACCATGGCGCAGCACCGATTGGGAATAGGCTTCACCGTCCCGCAGCGAGGCGTTTTTTTTGGAATCGCCACCTGGCCCGAGATGCTCGCGCTCGCCGCCGAAGCAGACCGCAATCCGCGCTTCGATTCTATCTGGGTGGGCGACAGCGTGATGGCCAAGCCGCGGCCCGAATCGATCGCGCTGCTCGGCGCGCTGTCCGCCGTCACGCGGCGCGCGAAACTGGGAGTCGGATGCATGGCCAGCTTTCCGCTGCGCGATCCGATTTTGTTCGCCCATCAGTGGTCCACGCTCGACCTGATTTCGCAGGGACGGATGCTGCTTGCGGTGTGCACCGGGATAGTCGCGGGCGGCGTCAGTGCGCGCGAGGGCGCAGTGTGGGGAATCACCGACGGTCAGCGCGGGGACCGGATGGCCGAGAGTATCGAGATTTGCCGCCGGCTGTGGGCCGAAGACAATGTCAGCTTCACCGGCAAATACCGCTCGTTCTCTGGCGTGACGATAAGCCCGCGTCCGGTGCAGCAGCCGTGTCCGATCTGGATTGCGGCGAATCCGCCACCGCAGCAGGCGGAAAAGCCTCTGCGCCGCGTCGCGCAAATCGCGGACGGATGGATGACGGTGAACATCGTCCCCAAGCTCTTCGCCGCCAACTGGTCGAAGCTCGCCCAGTATCTGAAGGACGCGGGCAAGGAACCCGAAGCCTTCCCAAACATCGCTTACCATAACGTCAACATAAATCCCGATCGCAATGCCGCGCTGGCCGAATCCAAGCACTTCCTCGACGAGTATTACGGTCCCGTGTTTGCGCCGCCGATGGTCGAGGCGTGGACCGCAGCCGGCACTCCCGAGCAGTGCGCGGCCAGCCTCCGCGAGCTTGCAATCGACGGCGCAAAGTCAGTCGCGCTGCGCATAACGGGATGGGATCAAAAGGGGCAGTTCGAGCGCCTGGTGAGCGAAGTCCTGCCGCGCGTCGATGTCTAGCGCGGATTTTTCGCGGCGCACGGAGGAGTAAGATCCAACGCGCGATGGAGTCGCAACGCAACATTCCGCGAGTGGTGATCGCCGCCACCGGCAGCGGCGTCGG
>DATLTX010000045.1:0-4716 GCA_035533435.1 Binataceae bacterium (SeqCode) | reverse complement strand
CGCCGGCGATGCCACCATCGCTGGAGCGGAATCACGCTGTAGAAGCCCCGCTCGTCGTAGTCCGCGGAATCCAGCGAGTTGCGCAGCTTCCACAATTTGGCGCAGCGCTTGGCGATGCTCCAGCCGAATTTCAGGAGTTTGGCGTGCGAAGCGCCCGCGCCGCGCGGAAAGTAGGTGAAAGGCACCTCGGCCAGATTGAAACCCTGCGCATACGCGCGCACCAGGATCTCCTCTTCGGCTTCGAAGTTGGTCGAATCGAACTTGAAGCCTTCGGTCACGCGCCGGCTATAAAGCCGGTATCCGCTCGAAACGTCGCGCACCGGAAGCGAGAGCACGCGGCGCAAGACCGCGCTCATCAGCGCACTGGAAAGCTTGCGGGTGAAATCCGTGTAGGTGACCCCGCCGCGGACATAGCGCGAGGCGATCACGATGTCGCCGCGGTCGCGCGCGCGCCAGATGCGCGGAATAAAGTCGGGATCGTGCGACTGATCCGCGTCGAGCTTCAGAATCCACTGGCCGTTCGCCTCGGCAAATCCGGTCTCGAGCGCGCCCGCGTATCCCCGGCGCCGCTCCTGGACCATCCGCGCGCCGAGGGTCCTGCAAACCTCGGCCGTGTCGTCGGTGGAACGCCCATCGACGATGAGCACCTCATAGGAAATGCCCTCGCGGGCCAGAATCGATTTGATCCGCGGCACCAGCACGCGGAGGTTTTCGGCCTCGTTGACGGTGGGAATTAAGACGGTGAGATCCATGGGCGCGGGCGATGCCGCTGGAAAAGATTTATTCGGATTCGGCGGCGAAGGGAATATCACCGGCCGGACGCGGCGGCGCCCAACGCGCCCGCGCCGCTTGCGGGCGCGGCCCACCCGCCGTAGCCTCAGTATAGCGGCGGAGGTTGAAGGGCACTTGATGCGCGCGCGAATCAATTTTGTGGATCATTTCGAATTTCGCACGACTGCGGCGCTGGCGACGATGGCGCTGGCGGTCTTCGCGCTCGCGAGTCTTTCGCTGCCCGCATGGGCGGCGCGCCGGCGCGCGCACTCGAGCGCGGCGCATGCGCGTGAATCCGCGGCAAAAGAGGCGGCGGCCGCGATCCCGCTGGCCGATATTCACGTGCTCGGCGACCGGCCCGCGCCCTTTGCGCTCGATGCCAAGGCCGCGATGCTGATCGACGCTTCCACCGGCACCGAACTCTATGCCTACAACCAACATCTGAAGATGCAGCCCGCCAGCCTGGCCAAGCTGATGACCTTCTACCTGGTCCTCGACGCGCTCTCGGCCAAGCGCGTCACGCTGGACACGCCGATCACGATCAGCGAGCAGGCGTGGCGGCTTTCGATGGATCAATCCGTCTCGCGGATGTTCCTTGGCGTCGGCCAGCAAGTCCCGGTGCATGATCTTCTGTTCGGCCTGATGGTGTCGTCGGGAAACGACGCCGCCGTGGCGCTGGCCGAATACC
The DNA here is from genome assembly GCA_035533435.1 of Binataceae bacterium (SeqCode). GTDB lineage: Bacteria > Desulfobacterota > Binatia > Binatales > Binataceae > JBARDN01. Next base: position 3,257 of record DATLTX010000045.1, on the reverse strand, counting down.
TTGCGGGCAGCACCGACGCGTTCACCGAGCAGATGAACACCAAGGCGAAGCAAATCGGCCTGATCGAGACCCACTTCATGAATCCCGACGGTCTTCCGGTGGACGGCGAATACACCACCGCCGCCGACATGGTGAAGCTCGCGCAGTCGCTGCTCGAGCATCATCCGGAGGCGCTGACCTATACGTCAGCCAAGGAATTTACCTTCGACAAAATTCGTCAGCGCAACTTCAACTCGCTGCTGTTCTATGACGCGCGGGTTGAAGGGCTCAAAACCGGCCACGTCCAGGCCGCGGGATTTCACCTGGTCGCATCGGCGGACTCGCAGGGGATGCGTCTGATCTCGGCCGTGCTCGGCACGCCGAGTTCGGAAAAGCGGCGCACCGAAACCGAAAAGCTGATCGACTGGGCATTTCGCAGCTACGTGACCGCCAAGCCCGATTGGCACGGCGTGGTGCCCGCCACGATAGCGGTTTTCTATGGAGCGGCCGACACGGTCCCGATCGCGCCGGTCAAGCAATCGGCGGTGACCGTCGAACGCGGCCAGGAAAGCAAGGTCACACTACAATGGACGCCGGCGGCGAAATACCTCGACGCGCCCTTCCCCAAAGGCGCGCCGGTCGGAGCGGTCGCCCTGATGGTGGACGGCAAGCCGCAGGACACGATTGCGGTCGTGACGCAGGCGGCGGTCCCTTCAGGCGGATTCTTCAAGCGGCTGCGCGACCACTTTCGCCGCAAGTAGCCGCGTCACGTCCGTTGATTGACCGGCTTCCCGGTCCATTTTACTTACTTTAGAAGCGCAGCGAATTCGTCTGGAGAGGAGACCGTCCGTGCGAATTAGTCAGAGCGGCCCGCGACATAAATCCACGCCTTTATCGAAGCTTTCGCCCTGCCCGCGGCTGTGCCGCTTGCTGCTGCTCGGTTTCGCGATCGCAGCTTGCGCGGGAGGTTCAGCGGCGTCGGCGGCGCCCTCTGCTTCAACCGCGGCGGCGATCAAAAAGGTTGCTAAATTTTACGCGGTGGATTCGATAAACTCCGGCGGTTCAATCGGAATCCAGGTCGGCGTGGTTTATGGCAGCGCGGCGCCGCAGTTCATATCAGCCGGCGACGCAATCACCAATGGCAAGGGCGGCCGGCGATTCACGCCCGATGCGATCTTCCAAATCGGCTCGGTCACCAAGGTCTTTACGACCAATCTGCTGGGTCAGAGCGTCGCCAGCGGCAGCCTTCATCTCAGCGACCCGCTTTCATCGTTCGCGAGCGAAACCGGATCGCTCGAACCGTTGACCGGCGAAGTGACGCTCGAGCAGTTGGGCGATTTCACCGGCGGCTTTCCGAGCTACGCCGAGACTTGCCCAACCCCGCCGGTGCCCGGATGCCTGCCCTCATCGCGGCCGACCATCACCGAATACACCGCGCAGGACTTTGCCGCGTACTTCCAAACTGCCCTGCCGATGAACTTCTTCAACAATCCTCCGACGCTGGTGGACACGCTGCCCGCGCCCTACAACTACTCGGACTACGGCCTCGGCCTGCTTGGCCTGCTGCTCGGCGCGCAGGCGAATGTTCCGCTGTCCAACGACGCGCTCACCGGATGGTTCGACGCGGTGCAGAGCGAGATTGCACAACCGCTCGGAATGAAGAGCACTTTTCTGTTTGGCGCAAAGGGCGCGCTGATTGCCAACGGCTACGTGCCGGCGGTCGCGAGCGCGACGGTTTCCAACGGAGAAATCGGCGCGATTTCGGTGATCAGCCCGGGCGCACTATACAGCGTCGCGCCGCGGGTCAGGATCAGCGGCGGCGGAGGCCACGGTGCAAAGGCGGTGGCAACGATCAACAATAATGGCGCCGTGACCTCGATTTCCGTGGTGAAACCCGGAGCCGCATACATCGCTCCGGCCAGCGTGACATTCAACGGCGGCGGTTCGTCCACAATCGCAAATGCCGCGGCGGTCGTGCAGGGCGGCAGGGTCGTCGCGATCAAGATAATCAGCGCCGGAGCCGGCTACGGAAATGTTCCGACCGTGACTATCACCGGCGGCCGCAATTCCAAGGGAACCGACGCTACCGCGGTTGCGCATCTGGACAATGGCCAATTGTCATACGTGAGCGTGACTGATGGCGGTTCCAAATACGTGCCGCCGCTGGCGGTGGTCGTCGCGCCGGGCGCCGCGGTCGTCAACAACATCCCGATCTGGGCGCCCGCGGGCGCGCTGAGTGCGTCGATGCGCGACATGGTAACGTTCGCGGCGGCGGCATTGGGTCACTCCAAAATCGGAAAGATCGCGGTGCCCGCCGCGCTTACCCAGGGTTTCACGATTGCGGAAACCGCCTATGCCTGCGCGGCGGAAGATCCATTGCTGGCCGATTGCCCGGCGACCAACCCGCAATCCGCGCTCGCCTGGGATATCACTCCTGCCGATAGCGCCGACGGGGTCGGAGAGATAATCGCCAAGAATGGCGGTATCGCGGGTTTCTCGACGCAGGTGATGCTGATGCCGTCGCGCGATCTCGCGGTCGTGGTGTTCGCGAACTCGCGGCAATTCGTGCCGGACTCCGGCAACCCGACGGCCGAAGCCGCGCGCGTCGCCCGCGACATATTGTTCGCACTAAACTACAATCTGCCGTAGCGCGCGACGGCTACGCGCCCAGCGTCGCGAGCAACGACGTCGCCGTGGTTAGATCGCGCGTGCCAAATCCCTCGGTGAACCATCCATAGACTGGGGCCAGCACCGCGCGCGCTTCGGCGCGCCGCGCGCGAGCCTCCGGCTACACGCCGAACCGCGCGGGCGAGAGTATCGCGGCGTCGAACATTCGCGTCGCGCCATGCGCGATCAGATCGGCCGCGATCTGGCCGATTGCGCCGCTGCTCTCGATTCCGAATCCTGCCTGCCCGGCCAGCCAGAAGAAGCCCGGCACGCGCGGGTCTTCGCCGACCACGGGAACCGCGTCGGGCGAGAAGGTGCGCAGCCCCGCCCAGCTTCGCTTGAGCGCGCGCGGCACGATTCGCGGCGCGAGCGCGCGCAGCCGCTCGAGTGCGGCGGCGATTGTTTCATCGTCGGGCGCCGCGTCGCAGGGCGCCATCGGCACCTGGTCCATCGGGCTCAGCATCAGGCCTCCCGACTCGGGCGCGAAGTAAACCTGGTCGGCCTCGCTGATCGTAAACGGCCATCCGCGCACGTCGATATCAGGCGGCGGATCGAAGAGGACGATTGAACGGCGGCGCGGTTCGAGCCGAATCGGCGCCGCACCCGCGAGC
>DATLTX010000044.1:0-5236 GCA_035533435.1 Binataceae bacterium (SeqCode) | reverse complement strand
ACCATCGAATGTTCCGCGATACTGCGAATCCGCGTGATGAGCTGATTGAAGGTCATCAGCGGCAGGATCCAGAGCGTGAGGAAAAACCACGGATGGCCCGCGAGCGCCAGGATCGCAAACAAAACCGCGCTGGAGATGAAGAACCCGCCGAACCGCGTAAGTCCCTGCCCGAACTGCGACTTCGCCGTCATCTCCGGCCCGGTCTTGCGAAACGCGCGGCGTAGCGCCGCCGAGCGCTGCTTGTAGGCGGTCTGACCAGTCAGATCGCGAACCGCTTTGCGCCATAAACTTGCGCGCGTGATCGGAAACGGCGCGGCCAGGGCAAGGTCGGGATCGTTCGGCTGCTGAGTGAAGCGATGATGCAGCACATGGTAGGACCGATACGCGAATATGTCGGACATCAGCGGATCACCGCACAGCCACGCTCCCACCCAATCGTTCATCCGATTGCTGGTGAAGAGCAGCCCGTGCGCCGCGTCGTGCATCAGGATTGCCAGCCCCAACTGGCGCGCGCCAATAATCAGCACCGCCGCGAGGAAGGTGAGCGGATTCGGCCAAACCGCGAAAATCGCCATCGCGCCGAAAATCACCGCCCACGCGTGGAACACCATCCATCCGCCGCGCAAATTGGATTTTCGCTTGAGCATCAGCAATTCATCGGGAGTGAATACGCTGCTCGCCTTGAACATCATCGCCATAGCCATATATGTAACAGAATATGGCTGAACCGGCAAATGCCAGTTATGAACCCGGCCGCTCGATTACCGCGCGCGCGTTGGTCCTCGATTTCCTGTCCAACCGCGCGCCGCGCGAGATCTCGGCGCGCGCGGTGCTGGCCGCCGGGGCCGCGTTCGGGTTTTCGGCGCAGAATCTGCGCATGGCGCTGATGCGGCTGGCCGATCAGGGCCTGGCCGAGAACTCGGGCCGCGGACGCTACCGGCTGGGCGCGCCGGGCGAGACGATGCGCGTCGAAGTGCGCAAATGGAAGCGCGTCGCGGATCTGGTTCGGCCCTGGACCGGGACGTGGGTGGGAGTTTACGGCGCCGAAATCCCGCGCACCGATCGCGCCGCGATTCGCCGTCACGAGCAGGCGCTGCGGCTGCGCGGGTTTCGCGAATTCAGCCCAAGCCTGTGGCTGCGGCCGGCGAATTTGCGCGACTCGGTAGCCGAGCTGCGCGCGCAACTGCTCGGCCTTGGATTGCATCGCGCGGCGATGGTCGCCGGGATGAGCGATTTTGACGACGCGGCGCGCGCGCGTGCGGCCGGCCTGTGGGATATCGCCGCGATGCGGCGCGCATACACCGCGTTGAGCAAGGCGCTCTCGGCAAGCCGGGAGAAAATTGCGCGTCTGCCGCTTTCCGCGGCGGCGGCGGAGACGCTGCTCGTCGGGCGCGAGGTCATTCGGCACATCAACCTTGACCCTCTGCTGCCGGAGGAGTTGATGCCGCAGCGGTACCTGCGCGAACTGATGCGCGCGATGATCGGATACGACGAAATCGGCCGCGAAATCTGGCGGCGCTTCATGCGCGAGATCGAGAGCCGCGGCTGAAAGCCCGCTGGCTACTCGTCATCGATCTTTGCCGCCGATTGCGGCCGAACGGTCGGGCGGATGATGCTCGCTGACCTTGTCTTCGAGGCAATCCTGCCGCTCCTCGACTTCTTCCATGCGCACGCCGATCTGGTTGAGTTTGTCGAGCAGACCGTTGATCGCGCGGGCGACCGGATCGGGCAGCTTGCCGTGCTCGAGTTCGGCGACATCGTGGCGCGCGCTCTCGCCTTCGATCACCTTGCCGGGAATTCCGACGATCGTCGAGTACGGCGGCGCCGAGGAGACGACCACGGCGCCCGCGCCAATTCGGCTGCCGCGCCCGATTCGGACCGGACCGATCACCGACGCGCCGGCGCTGATCATGACGTGATCTTCGATCGTCGGATGGCGCTTTTCTTTTTTCAGGCTGGTGCCGCCGAGTGTGACGCCCTGATAGATGAGCACGTCTTCGCCAATCTCCGCGGTTTCACCGACCACCACGCCCATCCCGTGATCGATAAACAGGCGCCGTCCGACGGTCGCGCCCGGATGAATTTCGATTCCGGTAAGCCATCGCGAAAATTCGCTGACCAGCCGCGCGAGCAGCTTCAGGTGATGCTCCCATAGCCAGTGCGCTGTGTGATGGAACCAGATTGCGTGAAGGCCCGGATAGGCGAGCACCACTTCGAGCGTGGTGCGCGCGGCGGGGTCGCGCTCGAAGACGGCCCGAATATCCTCGCGCATGCGGCTTACGATACCCATCGCGATTCTCCCCGGGCGCGGCCCGCGCCCTATAGGGCCTTATCCGCCGCGCCGGCGCGCGCTTTGGAAACGCGCGCAGCCGCGCCGTTTGCTTTCGCGTGCGCGCGCGCGCGCGGCTTGGCGTTGTCCTTGTGCAGCTTGTACTCGACCGAATCAACCAGGGCCTGCCAGCTCGCCTCGACCACGTTGTCCGACAATCCCACCGTGCTCCAGCGGCGCTTGCCGTCGGTCGATTCGATCAGGACGCGCACGCGCGCGGCGGTGCCGCGGCCATTGTCGAGCACGCGCACCTTGTAATCCGCCAGATGCATCGCCGCCAGGTTCGGGTAGTACGGAATCAGCGCGCTGCGCAGCGCCGAGTCGAGCGCGTTTACCGGACCGTTGCCGATCGCGGCGTTGCGCGTGCGCGCGCCGTCCGGTCCCTCGATCACGACCACCGCTTCGCTGAACGGCGCCTGATCCTCGTGCCACTTGTCGTCGAAAACGCGGAAGCTCACGAACTCGAAATGATCCTTCGCCAAGCCGAGCGTGCGCAGCATCACGAGCTCGAACGAGGCGTCGGCGCCGTCGAAAATATAGCCCGCGCCTTCGAGGCGTTTGAGCTCTTCGAGCAGCGGCTCGATCTTGTCGTTGGCGGGATCGAGCTCGATGCCAAATTCGCGCGCCTTGTAGATCAGGTTGGCGCGGCCGGACAATTCGGAGAGCAGCACGCGCCGATCGTTGCCGACGATTTCAGGCTCGATATGTTCGTAGGTATGCGTGTTGCGCTGGATCCCGGAGGCGTGGAGCCCTCCTTTATGCGCAAACGCGCTGCGTCCGACGTAAGGCTGGCGCGCGAACGGAGTGATATTCGCCAGCTCGTACACCAGCATCGAGAGTTCGCGCAGATGCCTGAGCTTGGGCTGCGGGATGCAGTTGTAGCCGAGCTTGAGCTGCAGATTGGCGATAATCGAAACCAGATTCGCGTTGCCGCAGCGTTCGCCGACGCCGTTGATCGTGCCCTGCACCTGGACCGCGCCGGCCTCGACCGCGGCAAGCGTGTTGGCCACGGCGACTTCGGAGTCGTTGTGGCAATGAATCGCGATCGGGCAGCTCACGGCGGCGCGCGCGGCTTTGACCGCGGCGTCGATCTCGTGCGGAAGGCGTCCGCCGTTGGTGTCGCACAGGCAGATTATATCGGCCTTGGCGTCATCGACGGCCTTAAGGCAGGCGAGTGCGAACTCGGGATTCGAGAAGTAGCCGTCGAAGAAATGCTCGGCGTCGAAGATCGCCTCGTCAACGTGCTTTTTCAGAAACGCGATCGAGTCGTTCAGAATCTCCAGGTTCGCCGCCTCGGAGATGCGCAGCGCCTCGCGCACGTGAAAGTCCCAGGTCTTGCCGACGATCGTCGCGACCGGCGTTTCGGCGCGCAGCAGCAAGAGCAGGTTGCGATCCTGCGCCGCGCGCACGCCCGCCCGCCGCGTCGATCCGAAGGCCACGATCTTCGCGTGTTTCAGCCGGGCCTTCTTGACCTCGACGAAAAACGCCGCGTCGCGATCGTTCGAGCCCGGCCATCCGCCCTCGATATAGTCGAACCCCATGTCGTCGAGGCGCTGGGCAATCTGGACCTTGTCTGCGATCGTGAGCGAGACGTCCTCGGACTGGCAGCCGTCGCGCAGGGTGGTGTCATAGACTTGGATATGTTTTGCAACCGCCATCGGTTAAACGGACTCCGCCGGAGCGGCGCCGGCGCCGCCGCCTACGAATGCGTCGTGCAGCGCGCGCATCGCCAGTTCTCCATACTTCGCGTTTACCACTACGGAGACTTTGATCTCCGAGGTTGCAATCATCTCGATATTAATCCGCTCGGCCGCCAGCACGTCGAACATCCGCGCCGCGACGCCGGCATGGGTGCGCATCCCGACCCCGACGATCGAGACCTTGGCGACCTGCTCTTCGTGGCGCACACCGGCGGCTCCGATATCGCCCGCGATCTTTTTGACCAGCTCGAGCGCGCGGCGCAGATCGTCGCGGCCCACGGTGAAGGTCATGTCGGTGCGGCCGTCCTCGCTGGCGTTCTGGATAATCATATCGACGACGATTCCGGCCGCCGCGATCGGGCCGAAAATCTTGGCCGCAAGCCCGGGCCGGTCGGCCACCGCGGCGATCGTGATCTTGCTCTGGTTCTGGTCCAGCGTAACGCCTGAGACGAGCACGTCCTCCATCGATCGATCCTCTTGTCCGACCCAGGTGCCTTCCGAGTCCTTGAAGCTCGAAAGGACCACCAGGGGAACATTGTAGCGCCGCGCCAGCTCGACGGAACGGCCCTGCAGGACCTTTGCGCCGAGCGCGGACATTTCCAGCATCTCTTCGTACGAGATGCGTTTTAGTTTTTTCGCGCCGGGACAGATATTCGGATCGGCGGTATAGACGCCGTCCACGTCGGTGTAGATTTCGCACGCGTCGGCTTTCAGAGCCGCCGCCAGAGCAACCGCCGTCAGGTCCGAAGCGCCGCGTCCGAGGGTCGTGATATCGCCGCTCGGATCGACGCCCTGATAGCCGGCGACTACGATCACGCTGCCGCCGGCGAGTTCCTTCTCGATTCGATTGCATTCGATCGATTTGATTCGTGCGCGGCCGTGATTCGAATCGGTCGCGATTTTCAATTGATCGCCCAGAAACGATATCGCCGGCATCCCCATCGCGCGCAGCCGGATCGCGAGCAGCGCGGCCGAGACCTGCTCGCCCGTAGCAACCAGCGCATCGGTCTCGCGCGGGTCGGGCGCGTCGCTCAGCTCGGCGGCGAGCTTGAACAGCCGATCGGTCTCGCCCGCCATCGCGGAGACTACCACGACCATCCGGTCGCCGGCGCGGTGTCCGCGCGCGACGCGTTCGGCGACGGCCTTGATCCGATCGACCGAGCCGACCGAAGTACCTCCGTATTTTTGTACGATAAGAGCCACGCGA
>DATLTX010000043.1:0-14614 GCA_035533435.1 Binataceae bacterium (SeqCode) | reverse complement strand
AATCAGCGGGTCCGCGGTTCAAGTCCGCGACGGCGCACCAGCTTTTCCGCCTGATCGCGCGTCCGGCAAAATAGCGCGCGAAGCCGCACCATCCGCGGGCGCTTGCAACCGCGGCCGGGCTACGCGACGCTTGGCGCGATTTGCCGCCATGCCCATCGCCGATCCAGACATCACCGCGCATCCTGCCGACGGCGCCGAAATCGATGCCACCGTGGCGCTTGCCCGGTTTGATTCGCCGCGCTCGTGGCGGATGGTCGCGGTGGCGTTCGTCGCGATGTTTGCCGTCTATGGAATCGCGTACAGCTTCGGAGCGTTCTTCAAGCCGATGGCGGCGGAGTTCGGTTCCGGCCGCAGCAGCACCTCCGCGGTCTTTTCGATTACGGTGTTCGTGTGGTGCGTGCTTGGATGGCCGGCGGGTCATCTGAGCGACCGCTTCGGCCCTCGAGTCGTGGTCGGCGGGGGCGCGCTCGTGATGGGCGCCGGGCTCATCCTGACCGCATTTATCGATCGGCTCTGGCTCGGCTACCTGACCTACAGCATCGGCGTGGGAATTGGAGTGGCGACCGCGTACGTGCCGATGGTCGCCGTGGTCGGCGGATGGTTTCTGCTCAGGCGCAACACCGCGCTGGGAATCGCGGTGGCGGGAATCGGGTGCGGCACCGTGCTGGTCGCGCCCGCGGCAGCCGCGATGATCGAGCGGCTCGGATGGCGCGACACCTACCTGGTTCTCGGCGCCGTGGCGACCGCGATGCTGCTCGGATGCGCGGCGATCGTCGAGCGTCCGCCAGTTCATGTGACGCCCAGCGCGATAGACGTGCGCGCTGCGATCCGGACCCCGGCGTTCGGTCTCCTCTATCTCAACTCGTTCCTGTCCTCGATGGCGCTGTTCGTTCCATTCGTATATTTGCCGGCCTTCGCACACGATCATGGCGCAACCCGGATTGCGAGCGCCGCGCTGGTCAGCATCATTGGCGGCGCCAGCGTGATCGGAAGGCTCGGCCTGGGCGCGATCGCCGACCGGACCAGCACGATCCGCCTCTACCAGGGATGCTATCTGCTGCTCGCGGCGAGCTTCGTGCTGTGGCTGACCGGCAGTTCGTACGCGACGATGGTCGCATTCGCTATCGCGATGGGCGCCGGCTATGGCGGCTTCGTCGCACTTTCGCCGGCTGTTCTAGCGGAACTGTTCGGCGTCGCCCGCCTGGGCACGGTCATGAGTATATTGTACACCAGCGGGGGAGTTGGCGCTCTGCTCGGTCCCCCGATCGCGGGAATGATAATTGACTATACGGGCAGCTACCGATGGGCGATCGCCTATTCGTTGGCTGGCGCGCTTGCTTCGTTCTTTATCCTGCTTCCGCTGGCACGCTACGCGCCGCGTGATCGCCGGGCCTGAAAGCAACGAGGCGAGAGCGAAAGAGACGCGAACAGAATATACAACATCGCGCCGGTGCGTTGCCGGATCTGCAAAGTTAATATTCTGTGAAATACTCGCGGTGACTATGAAGATGAGAATCGGATTCATCTGCGTGGTCATTCAGCACGCCCCCCTGTCTGCGCCAACTAAGTAGCCCGCCATCGCTCGTAAGCTATAGACAGTCCCGAACTGATCGGTTAATCTCTGACGCTCGTGCCGCTTCGAACTGGTCGAATTATATGTACCCATCGATTCTGGGTGAACGATCCAAGCCGAAGTCTTGCCCTCGACGCTTCCTATTTCTGATCTCTGGTGGCGCCTCGCTGATGCTGGCCCTCGCGATCGGTTCTGCCATCGCGGGTGGACCTGCGCTGGAAACGCCTGAGCCGGCGGGTGCTTCGGCCTCAGCCGCGACATCACGAACGCCACGCGCCGCAGATGAACCCGCAATGCGGCACTGCGATCAGGAATCCGCTGCCGTTGATGGCGGAGATGACGCCCAGACCGAGGTTGGCAAAGACGATCCAGAAGGCGTACGGGCAGCGAATGTCCAGACTGGCGATACCGATGACGAATCGGCGGACTCTCCATCCGGTGAGGACACCGGATGCACTGATGCGGACCATTCTTCCGCCGACAATCAATCTAACAATGCCGACGGCGATTCACAGGACGCCGAAAACGACAACCAGGACAACAGCACGCCACCGCCCGGTCCGACGACGACTTCTGGAATCGACTACTATAGCGACTCTGAGGACAACGTCGTGTGGTCTGACCGGACCGTCGCGACAGTGCCGCTGGATGACTATTTATTGGTCTATCGCAAGGACGCTGTGCAAGCGCGCGACGCTGATGGTTATCAGCGGCTGGCGGCTACCTCGTTTTCGGTTCATCGCGATCTGACCGAGCAATTTGGCCTGAGCGGCGGATTTGGGTCGGTGCAAAGTCTCGTGTGGAGCGATCCGGTGGGATCGCTCGAGTCCGAGGTCCAGCTGCTGGGCGCTTCGGTCACGGCGCGGATCTCGCGTGACATGCTGTCGGCGACGGCGCAGGAGATCCGGGCGAACATCAGGCAAACCGATTTTTCGATGAGTTTGTCCAAAGACTTGAATAAACGACTCACTGTGGACGTCGAATTACACCATACGATGTACTCGGACGGAAATCGTTCGGACGATGTTGAATTCGCACCTCAGTACACAATTGAGTTGCACAAGAGCAAGCTGTCGTTTGGCTACAACTTCCAGTATCTGGCATTTGCGAATAACCTTAACAACGGGTATTGGGCGCCGCGCGAATTGATCTCGCACCAGGGGACTGTGAAATGGGCGTATGACTGGTCGGCTTTCTTTGGCAGCCTGAATTTCTCGGCGGGTGATCAGATCGTCGGGCAATTCGGCGGCGCGGCGAAGTCGGCAGTGAGCGCCTATGGGGGTGCGAGTGGATTTGATGCTTCAATCACCGGAAAACTTGGGATGCGACTGGGTAGCGGATGCTCGATGCAATATTACCTGAATCGCGATGCATCGGTTGGATTCAGTTCGACCGCAACCGGCCTCATGATCAACTACGCGTTCTGAACCGATCTGAAACCTAAGGGGGAAAAATCGACAATCCATGTATGCGATCTCCGCGGCAATTCCGACCGAGAGTCCCAAGGACTCGCCGGCGCGGCATCCGTCCGGCTCCCGGCGGCTCGAGCGTGAAATATTATACACACGCCTGCTGATGTACTTTGGCATCGTAGCGTCGATTCTGGCCGGGGTCGGGTTGGGAAAGATCGTGGCGCTTCGATTCCGGCTCTCGCGTCCGGGACTTGCCTGCGCCGACGCGTTTTTTGCCGTCAACATCGCCTTCCTGATGTACGGCAGCCTGTTTTATCAGCTGACACGGCTCGCTTATTTCAAGCGCCTGCGCAGTCATCGCCGCGCCAGCCGTGACGAACTGGAACAGATATATGAGCGCGATCAGCCTAAGTCGCTGGCGATTCTCATTCCCTCCTATCGCGAAGAGGTAAAGGTCGTCCGTCAGACACTGATGTCCGCGGCGCTGACTGAGTATCCAGGACGAAGAATCGTCCTGTTAATCGACGATCCGCCGAACCCCTCCGAGCCGGAGCACGCACGCGCTCTGGCCGCAACGCGCCGCCTGGCACGCGAAATTGACGCCATGTTGCGGGCCCAGGCGGAAGGCTTCGCGGTTGAACACCGGAAATTCGAGCTGCGCCGATCCAGCGGTCCGATACAGGTTGCCGCGGAAGGGCGCAGGCTTGCGCATCTTTACCGCGAGGCCGCGCGTTGGCTCGAGGCGCACGCGATGACGACGGAGATTTGCAATCACTACGATGCGACTTTTGTCGAGCGAATCCTGCGCGAGCCGGCGCGGGCGCATCTCGAGCGCGCGCGTGAGATCGAGCATTTGTCGCAAGGCGCAAATCCTTTGCTGAAGACAGATGCCGTGGCGCGCGAATACCGGCGACTTGCGGCTTTGTTCGCGGCGCCGATTAAGTGTTTCGAGCGCAAGCGCTTTGTCAACCTGTCGCACGCGCCGAACAAGGCGATGAACCTGAACAGCTATTTGGCCTTGATCGGCCGCAACTTCCGCGAGGTCATTGGGCCCGGCGGCCTGAGCCTCGAGGAGTGCGCCCGCGACGACGCGCAGCTTCGCGTCGCGGACGCCGAGTACGTAATCACGCTGGATGCGGACAGCCTGTTGCTTCACGATTATGCGTTGCGGCTTACGCACGTCATGGATCAGCCCGAGGCGGCACGCTACGGTGTAGTCGAATCGCCGTTCACTGCCGTGCCGGGTAGCCCGGGACTGCTCGAGCGGATGGCGGGCGCGCAAACAGACGTACAATGGATTGGCAGCCAGGGATCGACCTATTACAACGCTTCGTTCTGGGTGGGTGCGAATGCGCTGTTGCGGCGCTCCGCGTTGGAGGACATTTGCGAAATTGTCCACGAACGCGGATACCCGATTCGGCGCTACATCCAGGACCACACCCTGGTTGAAGACACGGAATCCACCATCGACCTCGTAGTTCGCGGATGGCGGGTCTATTGCTATCCTGAGCGGCTTTCCTATTCCGCCACTCCGCCGGATTTTGGCGCTTTGCTGATTCAGCGGCGACGCTGGGCGAACGGTCCGCTACTTATCGTTCCCAAGCTGTTGAACTATCTTGCGGGCGGTCCTGAGCGAATTCAAAAACTGCCCGAGTCGATCCTTCGATTGTACACGCTTACTTCGTCAACCGGCGCTCTTGCGATGCTGCTGATGATCGCACTGAGGTTTCCGGACGCGAAGCTTCTGCCAATCGTATGGCTACTGCTCGCGGGGATACCCTACTATATACTCTATTGCCGGGATCTCATCGCGTGTGGCTACGAATGGTGGGATCTGCCCAGGATGTACGCCCTCAACCTGTTGCTGATACCGGCGAATCTTGCGGGTCTCCTGCGATCGCTCCATCAGGGTATGACCGGGCGGCAGTCCGCCTTCATCAGGACGCCCAAGGTCCCCGGGCGTACCGCGGCGCCGCCGTTTCATGTCCTGAGTCCATTGCTCATCTTTGCCAGCATCATAAGCTCGACTCTGGCTGCCGTCGCCGACGGCGGATGGGCATACGGTGCATATGGAGTGGTGAACGCCTTTTGCCTGGGATACGGAATCGTCTGGTATGTCGGGCTGGATGCTGCCTGGCGGGACGTGGCACTGGGACTTGGAATTGGAACCGGGCTGTTGTCCGAAGCCATCGAGGCGCCCGCGGCCGGACCCAAGCGCGCGGTGGCGAGCGAAAGCTGAAGCGCCGCTGAACGCGATACCCGGAGAGATGATGTGCCAAGTCTGATGCGCCGCGCGGTGCTCGTTGTGAGCCTGTGTCTGTCTCTTGCGACATTGGCGGATGCCGCGCGGGCGGCATCGGGCGCGTTGGCGGCCGCGCCGGTCCGGGTGGCGATTACTATCGACGACATTCCAGACCACGGTGACCTGGTGCCGGGCTTTACTCGCGCGGATATCTCGCACGACATTATCAAGGCTCTCAAAGATAACGGGATTTCCGGGGCTTACGGCTTCACCAACGGCACTTTCATGGAAGATGATCCGCGCGAAGTGAGCATCCTGAAACAGTGGCTCGCCGCCGGATATCCATTGGGTAATCATACCTATCATCATCTTGATCTCACCAAAGTCTCCGCCCGCGAGTTTATAAAGGACATCGCCAGGCAGGACCGGCTGCTGCTCAAGCTCGCGTCGTTTTCTCCGTTGATAAAGGAAAGGCATATGTTCCGCTTTCCATATCTCGACGAGGGTAACACGCTCGCCAAGCGAAATGCGGTCCGCGCATACCTCGAGAAGCACGGGTACCGGATCGGCCAGGTCACAACTGACTATTTCGACTGGGCGTGGACCGATGCGTTCACTCGGTGCACGCGCCAGCACAATGACGCGCAGGTGGCGTGGCTCAGAAAGAATATTCTGATCAGCGCGGATCGGCACTTGCGGGACTCCGAGGCGATCTCGGCCCGATTATTCAATCGCCAGATCCCTCAGATACTGCTTATTCATGTCGGCGTATTCGACGCAATCATGGTGGATGACATCCTGAAGCACTGGCGCTCGCAGGGCGTACAATTCATTTCGCTGGACGAGGCGCTGGCCGACCCGGTTTACGCGATAAATCCGAACGTCGTGTACGATGACGGCCGCGACTTCCTTGCGCAGATAGCGATGGCGCGCAAGGTGGACATCGAACCCCTGGTTGATACGACCTATACGATCGACAATCTGAACCAGATGTGTCCGGAGAAGCCCTCCGCGCCGTGAGAGGGTAGGCGATACGGCGGGACCGGATGGCGCGCCGCGCACAGGCGCAGTGCTGTGAGACTACGCTGATGAACCTCAGTCATGCCCGCTGATTCGATGGTGCCCGGGAGGCGCGAACTGCACCGGCCGCCACCTATCGCGTACGTTACGATGTTTCTGTTCGGACTGCTGGTGGCCGCTGGGGCGCATGCGCTGCGAAATTTTGCGATCGAATGCAACCAGCGCGAAGTCCTGCGCGTGAGTTCGCCGGACGGCACAGCGGACGCTGTGCTGGTCGAGCCGCTCGTTTCCTGGTTCGGTGAGGCGCCTTCTCTTTACCTGGTGCCCCGGGGAGACAGCGCACCGGCATGGGGAGCGGTTGCCCGCGTGTCATCATACGGCGAGGTTCCGATGCTGGATTGGGCCTCGCCTCAGCTATTGGAGATGCGATTGACTCGCGGCTGTATCGAGAACTTCTCGAACGTCTGGCATTCAACTGATATCGAAGACGGTAACTACTACGTCGAAATCCGTCTCGGCCCGGAAAGCGCGCTTACTTGCATTCAGGTGCCGTCGCCCGCGACGTTACGCTCCGTCTCAGTCCCGGGAGCCGGCGCGGGCGCGGCAGCGCCGGGTGGCCGATGACATACGCGAGCGAATCCAGATACGCCCGCATAATCCGCCGCATGGCGTTTGTGGCCGTGTTCGCTGCCGGACTTTGTGTGCCGCTGATACCGGAAAGCCCGCCGGGATGGGCGATGCGGCCGGTTCGGCGCGAGCTGTTGCGCGTGCCTTCTCCGACACTTGAATGCGACGCGGTCTTGCTCGAAACGCGCGCGGGAGTGATGGCGAAACGCACGTCCTACGAAGTCTATATTGTCGGACACGGCGTTGCGATTAAGCGACGCGCGCCGGTCATGTCCGCGACCAGAATGCGCGAGCCGGCTCTCAGATGGCGAAGCGCGAACCTGCTGGAAATTGGCTACCTGCGGGCGCGTATCGAGCAGTTTACCAACTATTGGCCGCATGAAAGGCGCAAAGCCGCCACCCCGGTCGAAATACATCTGGCGCCGGAATCCGCCACGTACTCATTTCTGGTAACGGGTCCGAACTCGACCGCCCCAGCGACCCTCCCGGCCAGATGAGCGGGACTCCGCCAACCGATAATTCAAAGTTCCGCGATTAACAACTCCGAACCGCGATTGACTATTCGCTGGTGGGCGCGCTCGCTTCGTTCATGTTACTCATTCCGTTGACTCGGTATTCGGAGAGAAGCGTTCGTTCGAAATCCGCGGCGCCGTAATTGGCGCTTTCGCCCGAACTGAAACTCCGCGGCTTCGCAATTCTCCGGCACCGCGAGCGGCGCTCAAACGGCGCCCTGCTGGACGAGCCGCTCGACCGCGACGCCGCTTTCGAACTTGGCCGCCAGCGCGTCGGGGTCGTAGTTCACGCCGATCGGATTTTTCTCGAACGCGCCCGAATGGAACCACGCGTTCAACTCGGCGGTGTTCGGAAAGTTATCGATTTGCAGCTCGACGCGGTTTCCGTCGGGATCGCGATAGTACATCGAGGTCGTCGGCCCGTGGTTCACGCACCATACGGGCGCGATACCAATAGCCTTGAGCCGCTTGTAGGTCGCGACGAGGTCGGCCATCGACGCGTACGTGTACGCGACATGGTCAAGTCCCGCGGTCTTGCCGCGGTCGGCGAGGCCGGGGAGATTGGCGAGAGCAATGCGATGATGTTCGTCGTCGTAGGTCAAAAACGCGAGTGACTCGTTTCCGAACTGGATATGCGCGTTCAGCACCGCCAGATACCATCGCTTCATCTCCTCGAAGCGGCTGGTGCGGAGCACGAAATGCGCGAACTTGGCTGGGACGATCGTTGACTCGCTGGCCATTGAATATCCTCCTTGTGCTTGCTGATTCAGAACTCCATTTCGTCCCGCTTATCAAGCAAGGCCGGCGCGGCGGCGCCACAGCAGAATCGCGGTGAGCCAGGGAACCCCGATTGCGAAAATCGTGAAGGCAACCAGAAACCCCGCTCCACCCTGATCTCCCGGCGGTGGATCGACACTGTACAGGACGATGTTCAATACCACGTAGATCGCATACAGAAATGCGAGTGGCAGTGCTTATTTCTTCATTCTGAATATTCCGATCGCATAGATAATCAGGAAAAGTCCGAAAAGCGGACCGAGGACTGCATTCTCGAGGCCGTGAGTGCGAGTACCGAAAAAGACGAAACCCGTCGTTGGTCCTTCGAGATGAAACGGCTTCAAGATATCTGAAATTGCCGCAAGGATGAAAAGCAGCGGCAAAATCGTCAGCGTGATTCCGCGTTTGGACTGTTCCATCGCGTTCCTCTTTGGGCCCGTCAAGCGTTTGCGGGCGCGGCGGGCGCCGGTGTGTCGCGCAGAAGCTTTGCGGCGGCGGTTTCGACGACTGTTCCTTCGAAGAAGCGCGGATTGGTCTGGCCCCAGAAGCGGACCGGATTGGCGAATACGAAATCGCGGAAATCGTTTTCAGTAATCAGTCCGTCTTCGACCAGCTCGAACGCTTCCTCCAGGACTTCCGCCATATTGACTACATCGAAGTGTCCGATGTCGCTGCCGAACAGGGTTTTGAGCCGTGCGCCGAACGGATTGGTGTGAGTATTGAAACCCCAGGCGTTGATCGGATCGTCGGCTTCGCATCCGAAATAGAAATTGCGCGTGAAGAGCTCGCGGATGTCCTCGGCGCGTTTGATCTTGCACGCCGCGAAATCGTCGAGCTCGGAGATTTGGCCGGTCGCCGCCGATCCCACGCCCTCAAGAATCGTGCTCGAAGTGGTTACCCGCTCGGAGAGTTCCTTCGATCCGTATTTCTCGATGAGCTCGCGCAGCATCGCGCGATCGAGATTCGCGGGGTTCACGTCTTCGAGCGCCTCGCGGTTGCGCTTCTTCCAGTGGCCGATCAGATCGCTATACAGGTTGCAGGCCCACCCGACGCCGCCTTCAAGGAACGCGAAGTTGAGGGTAGGGAAGCGCCGCGTCACGCCGCCTAAGAACAGCGCCTTGCAAACCGCTTCGCTCGCCGCGGCGAAGTGGCCGATATGATTGAAGGTGAAGTTGGTTGGCGAGACGCGAAAGCCAACGCCGCGCGTGCCGGTATGAAAGGTGGGCGAGACGCCCAGCTCGACGCATTTGGCCCATACCGGGTCGTAGTTGTACTCGCTGTCGAGTCCCAGCACGTCGAACCACGCGGCGTAGCGCGCCGCCTCGGGCGTCTTGCGCGCGACGGCGGGAATCGTGCGGCGCACCATGCTGCCCATCAGGATCACCTTGAGCCCGAGGGTCTTAACGACGTACTCGAGTTCCTCGATCGCCTCGGCGGGTGTGTACATCGGAATCGCCGCGGCGGGCGTCATCCGATCCGAGAATTCGCGGAACTGATCGGCGACGTACAGGTTAAACGCGCGGCAGGTCGCGCGGCGCATTTCGTCGTCGGGGATAAACGCGACTCCCAGTGCCGCAGTCGGATAGAGCACGGTGAAGTCGAAGCCGAACTCGTCGAGGCGCTCGTAGAGCAGGCGCGGCAGGATCGCGGTTGCGCGGTCGCGAGTGTTCTTGGCGGGGACGCCCCAGAACGCCTCCTGCGCACGGCGAGTGTCGCGGCGCTCCTCGGGCGTCATCGCAAGCGCGTGCTGGACGCGCTCGTTGCGCGAGCGGAACGAATCGACGGCGCGAGCGCCGGCGACGCGCTTCAGATAGTCGGAAATCGACGGACCGAATTCGAGCCAGTGCCCGTCCGCGTCGATCACCGGATGCCCGAGCTTGGCGCGGATTTGTCTGGAGCTGAGCCTGCCTGACATTGGCATCCTCCCTGGGCATTCTCCCTGACCGTGTTGGTGGCCGATGATAATGGGGAGCCTAGCGCAGCGCCTTGTTGAACTGGAAGAGCGCCGTCATGCCAGTGCTCGCCTGCGGGAATTGGGCATGGTGGGACGCAAGCGACCGTGCGCGAAAGTCATAGACTGAATTTTCGGTGGGTTCGTTTTGCACACTTTCATGGAGGCTCGCGGAAATCTTCCGCGAAAATGCTGGAGAAGTTGACCTCAAACTTGGCTTCGATGCGATTTTCCGCTTCCGCATTTTTCGGCCTCCGAGCGGCGGTGACAAGCCTGTCGTATCGCCGCTTCACGGCGTCCTGCCACGCGCCGGCTATCGCCCAGAGAAGGTAGAGTAGATAGATAGGTGGCGTCTTCATGGGCGCCATTCTAAACCGATTGGCAAGGAGCGTAAGGCTGAACTGTTCAGCCATGAACAAATCTGGCAAAAAACCTAACGAGCGTTAGGGGCGAATCCGGCGCGCATGAACGGGCCAACGGAAGCGCTCATATTGTGGTTTTGACGCTTCGCGCCGGCCGGCGAGCCGCCGGCCCCCACTGGCAGAAGGGGTTCGCGTACTCCTCGGGGGAGTGGGTGCTAGTGCATCGGGCGAGATTCCTCGCGACATTTGCTGTTCGGCGTGATGCGCACGAAGCGACATGTTTCACCTGCGCGCGCTCGGAATGACCGGCGAGACGCCGGTCCTACTGACGGAGTTCCTACTTCAGTAGGGTCGCCGTCCCGGCGGCTTCTTCACGTCGAGGGATCTGGTCCTCTAATTTTTCTTGCGCTCGGTTTACGATTTCAGGAAATCCAAAATCAGCTTGTTCACCTCGGCGGGTTTTTCCTGATGGACGAAATGGCCGGCGCCTGCGATTATTTCTTTGCGCAGGCCCTTTGGGAAAAGTGCATCCATCCCGTCGAGCAGCTCGGCGCCGATACATCCGTCCTCGCGCCCGTGGAGCATCATCGCGGGGATGTTGATCGGCGGCGGAGGCGCGGATACGGCTGCGATCGCATCGGCGGGAATTTTCATCATCGCGCCGATCGTCGCGCGATAGTATCCAAGCGCGGCCGACAGCGCGGCCGGATTGCGAAAGCATTTCTTTAGCGGCTCGATATCATCGTTGGTCCACTTCCAGCTCGGCGACCAATCGGTCCACATCTTTTCCAGGAACTTGAAATCGTCGTGACTGACGGCAGCTTCCGCGAACGCGCCCTGAAAGAAATACATGTACCAACTGCGTTTCTGCTGGGCGTAATTCGTAACCAGCGCTTTGATGAACGACGCGCCGTACGGTACCGCGGCCGTGATGAGCTTGGTCACGCGCGCGGGCTCGGCGGCAGCGGCGGGATAGGCGGCGACGGCGCCCCAATCATGGCCGAACAGAATCGCGTCCTTGTAGCCGAGCGCCGCGATCAGCGCGAGCGCGTCTTCGCTGAGCGCCGCCGAATCATAGCGCCCGTCGGGGGCGAGTCCTGTCGGCGCGTAGCCGCGCATGTAGGGCGCGACGACGTGGTAGCCCGCCGCGGCCAGTGGCGCCATCTGATGGCGGAACGAGTGGGCGGTGTCGGGAAAGCCATGCAGGCACAGGATGAGCGGACCGTTGCCGGCCTCTAGGATGTGGAAGTCGATATTGGAAGCGCGCACGACGCGCTCGGTTATCTGCGATGCCATGATTCACCTCGCTAAGCGCGCAAGGTACTACACTCATGCATCAGGTTGCATCCGCATGGCGGCGGGTGGCACGCGGGCGATATATCAGCTAAGGTTAAAAGCCTTGGCGGTCAGCACATCCCTCCCTGCGGCCACGAGGGTTGCCATACGAGAAATGTGCGGATGCTGGCGTGCCGCGCTCGAATAGCGCGCGGTACGATGGTGGAGCGCAACCTTTCGCGTGCCGAGCCCGTCTTGCTCCGTTCGCGAATATCCCCGAAAGCGGGCGGAAACCCGGAGAAAATGATGACGAATACGAACGCAGCTCGCGCGGCTGTCGCGCAGAGCCAAGCGCCTTGGGAGCAGCCCTGGTGGCATGCCTCGGGACGCGATCTTTCAATCTTTATATGGATCATGCTCATCCACCTGACGGCGGTTGTCGGGCTCGTAATGTATCCTCTACCCGGATGGCGGGTGCTGGCGGGCGCGATCGCGCTGGTCTTCATCGGCGGCCTGGGCACCACGGTCGGGTACCATCGCGCGCTGGCGCATCGCTCGGTGACGTTGCATCCGTGGGTGCGCAGCATGTTGATTTTCTTCGCGATGTTCAATGGCTCGGGCGCGCCGACGACGTGGGCCGCGGGCCATCGGCTGCATCATGCCAAGGCTGATACGCCCGAGGATATTTCGAGTCCGGTGTGGGGCGGATTCTGGTGGGCGCATCTGCGCTGGCTGTGGCAGGCGGGCGAGCCTCCGGTCGAGCGATATTGCCCGGACCTGGGCGGGATCGAGTATCGGGCCTTTCGATGGTTTCAGCCGGCCATTCTGGCGGTGTCGTATTTTGGCGGACTGGCCTTTGGATGGCCTGCATTCTTCTGGCTGGGCGCGATTCGGCTTTGCTTCGGACTGCATGCGCAATGCTTCGTGAACAGCATCTGTCACACCGAGCCGGGAATCCAAATCGGCGAGGATTCCAGCCGCAACGTGCGATGGCTCGCGATTGTGCATCTTCTCCAGGGCGAAAATTGGCATCGCAATCATCATTCGCGTCCCGGCTCGGCGCGGCTCGGATGGAGTTGGCGCGAGCCAGACGTGGGCTGGATAGTGATTCGCGGGCTCGAGCTGCTGGGTCTGGCGAGCGACGTGCGCGCGCCCTCGCGTGACGAGCTCAAGGCTGCGCGTGCGGCGCGGCGCGCGATGGCATCGGCGCGGCTTCGGGGCGAGCTCGATTCCGCGGCATGATCGAATCTCCAAACTCGGCCGACTAATCATCCACAGCGAATTCCCGCAAACGCGCGCGCGGCCGCATAGCCCGCGCGCGTTCGCGCGTCTGCCGCTCGCGCTACGCGGGTGCGGATTGCTATGTCATGGCAGGCTCGATTACCCGCGAAAGCAGGAGGCTCGCTACCATGTCGATGATGTCGGATTTCAAAGCGTTCGCGATGAAGGGAAACGTGGTCGATCTCGCCGTCGGGTTCATCCTGGGCGGCGCGTTTGGAAAGATCGTCACCTCGCTGGTGGGCGACGTGATCATGCCGCCGATCGGTTTCATCCTGGGCAAGGTGGATTTTTCGAGCATGTTCATCAGTCTTTCGGGCAAGCACTACCCGTCGCTGGCGGCGGCCAAGGCGGCGGGGGCGCCGGCAATCGCATACGGTGCGTTCATCAATACGATTCTGGATTTTGTGATCGTGGCCTTCGCGATGTTCATCCTGGTGCAGCAACTCGAGCGGCTGACGCGCAAGCCCGCGCCGCCATCGGTTCCGACGATCAAGCAGTGTCCGTTTTGCCTGAGTGATATTCCGATAGCGGCGACCAAGTGCGCGCACTGCACGGCGGAGCTCAAAGCGGCGGCGTGAAAAAGCGCGCGCGCAGTAAAACCGCAGCGGTCCAAAAGCGAACGCGGGTAAGACCCGGTCCGGCGGTGCCTGAGGCCGTGCCCGACATTATGCCCGATATCGTCGGCGTCGATCATATTTATTTAGCGGTCTCAGATTTTTCCCGGGCCGAGAAATTCTACGACCGTGCGATGGAAGCGCTCGGGTTCAAGAAGAGTACTGCGCCGATCGCCGGAGAACCGCATTGCCATTACTACAACCGCGAATTTCAGATATCGATTCGTCCGGCGCATTCTTCGGCCCTCTTCGATTCCTATGCGCCGGGCCTTCATCACCTTTGCCTGCGCGTTTCGGACAACGCGGCGGTGGGCGCGGTCGCCGCGCGGTTGCGCGCTCTTGGCGTCGAAGTCGATGGGCCGCGGCTGTGTCCCGAGTACGCTCCGGACTACTACGCCGTGTTTTTCGAGGACCCGGACGGAATCCGTCTCGAAGTGATGAACCATATCCAGCGGCGCCAGATGGTGCGCGCCCGCTGGAGTGAACTCGAGGGCTTCGTCGATCCTCTCCGCCGTCTGCTGAAAAAGAAGCGCCGGCCCGTGCGGGCGCGGACGGCACGCTGAGCGGCGGCGCAGGAGCTCCCCTTCGGGGCGCGGCGATTCGAAACAGAAAACGCGGGCGGGGGCTTTGCGCCCCCGCCCGGCCGAGCGCGTTCCTAATGGCTTCTGCCGCCTCTGTCGCCGTGAGCGACCATCCCGGTGGCAGGGTCGAGAATCAGGCGATCGTCCTCGCCTTGGTTGGGAGCCGAGAAATTGAACAGGTTGTTTAACGTTCCCGCGATCGCGTCGGTCGAGCCGTTGCCGATCCGGCCGAGGCTCCAGTTATCCTCGACGAAGCGAATGATCGACGACTGATCGGTCAGCGTGTGATCGACGAAGTTGCGGTTCGCGTACGGCGAGATCACGATCATCGGAAGGCGCGGGCCGTAGCCGCAGCGCCCCTCGATACCGCCGAGCGGGCTGCCATTG
>DATLTX010000042.1:0-18003 GCA_035533435.1 Binataceae bacterium (SeqCode) | reverse complement strand
CGACGCGGGACGCGAAATCCGCGTCCTGCGCGAACTGGATCTGGTCGTTCGCGCGGGCGAGGAGATCGCGATCGTCGGGCAATCGGGCGAAGGCAAATCGACTCTGCTCCACGTCCTCGGCAGTCTTGAAGAGCCGACCTCGGGCAAGGTTTTTTTCGAGGGCGAGGATCTGTTCGCACTCGACGCCAAAGCACTTGCGGAGTTCCGCAACCTCAGGCTTGGCTTCGTGTTTCAGTTTCATTACCTGCTCGCCGACTTCGACGCGCTCGAGAACGTGATGATGCCGGCGCTGATCGCGCGGATGCCGGATCGGGAAGCCGCCGAGCGCGCGGCCGAAATGCTGCGCGTGGTCGGACTCGGCGACAAACTGCATCGCCGCCCCGCCGAGTTGTCCGGCGGCGAGCAGCAACGCGTCGCGGTCGCACGGGCGGTGGTCTTAAAGCCTCGCCTAGTGCTCGCCGACGAACCCACCGGCAACCTCGATCCGCATACCGCGGACGAGGTGCATGAACTGTTTCATTTGCTTAATTCCGAATTGGGCATCACGCTGGTCATCGCAACTCACAACGAGCGGCTGATGCGAAGCATGAGCCGCGCGCTCAGACTCAAGGAAGGAAAGCTGCTGAACGAGCCGCGCGGCTAACGAAGCGCGCCAGTCAAGGGACCGGCGCGCCGATCGAAGAATCGGTTTCCGGTTTACTTACCGGAACTGATTGGCTACGTTGGTCGCCGCTTTTTGGTGTTTTTCAGTGACAATCCGAACCTTCAATGCCAGCGCGAGGCGCCTTCGCGCCGGATGCGCCCTGATCGCGATGCTGGCGTTGATTTTCGCTGCGAACCGCGGGTTCGCGCAGGGCCCGGGGCCGATCGTCACGCAAATCCAGATTGTGGGCAATCAGCGGGTCGAGACCGACGCGATCCGAATTCACGTCTCGCAGCAAGCCGGTCAGCCGCTCGATGAAACTGCGGTCGACCAGGACGTCAAGGCCATCTACAAGATGGGTTTCTTCGACACGGTTGACGTGGACAAAAAGCCCGTCAACGGCGGCATCGTACTGACCTACCGGGTCAAGGAGCGCCCCCAGATTACCGACGTCCGGCTTGAAGGGATGAAGGCGATCCGCTCGACGGACGACAAGGTCGTGTCCGCGACCAAGATTCATCCGGGGGCGATCCTCGATCCCGGCCAGGTCAAGGAAACGATCAACGGCATCACGAAACTTTACCAGGACAAGGGCTATCTCGACGCGACGGCGAATTTCCGCACGATCCTGCAGCCCGACAACACCGCGGTCGCGGTCTTCGACGTGACCGAAGGGCCGAAAGTCGAGATCACCCAGATCGAGTTCCACGGCAATAAAGCATATTCATCGAGCATGCTGCGCGCGGTGATGGACACTGCCACGTACAGCATGTTGCTGAGCTGGCTGACGGGACAGGGCGCACTCGACCGCCAGAAGCTGCAGGACGACGTCGATCATCTGACCGCGTTCTATTACGACAA
Source organism: Binataceae bacterium (SeqCode) (assembly GCA_035533435.1). Taxonomy (GTDB): domain Bacteria; phylum Desulfobacterota; class Binatia; order Binatales; family Binataceae; genus JBARDN01. The sequence goes on along the minus strand of DATLTX010000042.1, from coordinate 16,499 downwards.
CGGCTATCTGAACGTTCACGTGAGTTCGCCGAAGATCCAGCGCGTCGGCAATTCACTGCACATCCTGATCGATATCGACGAAGGCACCGCCTACCGGGTCGGCAGGGTCGCGCTCGCCGGCGACATGAAGTTCCCGCATCGTGAGCTGGCCCGGCTGCTCACGATCAAGCGCGGGCAGCATTTCAAGGGCTCGACCCTCCAGCACAACGTGCTGACGCTTTCGGATTTCTACTCGAACCGCGGCTATGCATTCGTCAATGTTGACCCGCGCACCCAGCTCGATTCGGTCACCCATCGGATCAACATCACTTTCTACGTCAACCCCGGCCACGAAGTTCTGGTCAACCGGATTAATATCACCGGCAACACCAAAACTTCCGACAAGGTCATCCGCCGCGAGCTGCAAATCCAGGAGCAAGAGCCTTATTCGGCCGAGGCGATCCGCGAATCAAAGAAACGGCTGGACCGGCTCGGTTTCTTCACCGAGACGCGCATCACGACCGAACCCGCGCAACAGCCAGACAAGATTAATCTCGACGTGAATGTGGCCGAGGCCAACACCTCGTCGCTGCAGGTCGCCGGCGGATATGACACTTACTCGTCGGTTTTCGGCAACTTCACGCTGGGCAATACCAATCTGTTTGGCGGCGGCGAATCGGTGGTGCTCAACGCGCAGATCGGATTCCTGTTTCAGAATTACTCGATCAGCTACACCGAACCGTGGTTCCTCGATATGCCGCTGAGCGTGGGTCTCCAGCTCTTCGATAACAAGGAGTATCTGCTCAGCTTCAACCAGGCGGCCGCCGGGTTCGCGGTCAACACCTACTATCCGCTGACCGAGCTGGGATTCAAAAAACTCGGGCCCTTCTCGCTCAAAGATGTAACCGCGGGACTCGGCTATCAGTTCCAGAGCGTCGGCATCACGGGACTCGCTCCGATGACGACTTTCGACATCCTGCGGTACAAGGGCTATACGCAGACTTCGGAATTGCTGCCGAGCATCCGCCGCTTCACGGTCGATAATCCGGTCGATCCGCGCACCGGAACGGTCCTGACCTTCAACGGGCAGATTGGCGGAATCGGCGGTGGCAACGCCTTCCTGAAGGGAATTCTGCACGGGCGCTACTTCTACCCATTCCTCAAGAGCTCGACCTGGGGAACCTGGGTGGTGTCGCAGGGCCTGACCTATGGTGTCGGCACCAATCTGGCCAGCGGCACCGGCGGCGAGCTTCCGCTGTACGAGAGGTTTTTCCCCGGCGGCGTGGGCGGACCCGCCGACGTGCGCGGCTATCAGCTTTATTCGTTGGGGCCGCTGGTGACGATCTACAATCAGGCGGGCCAGCCGATCAGCGTCCAGGACATCGGCGGCAGCGAGGAACTGATTCTGAGCAACGAGATCACTTTCCCGATTCTGTCCGGACTCGGATTGCGCGGAGTGGTTTTCTCCGACGCCGGCCAGGCGTACACGCTCAAACAGGGAATCGACCTCACGCAATTACAGGCGTCGGTCGGTTTTGGCATCCGCTGGCGCTCGCCGTTTGGACCGCTCAGCGTTGATCTCGCCTTCCCAATCAATCCGCGGCCCGCCGATCAGAATACCGTGTTCGAAATCGGCGCCGGCGCGCCGCTCTAGCGCCAACGTGCCAAAACCAGCTTTAATGTTGTCGGCACGCGCGGGACGCCTTGGCCCCGGCAGAGATGCCGGCGCGCACGCCGTTGGTACCCGAGTCGAACTTTCGAGGAGGACTGTGCTCACGATGAGGCTACGCTTGATAACCGGTGCGCTGCTTCTGGCGGTTCTCGCCGCACAACCCGCGCTCGCCGACATAAAGGTTGCGTACGTCGATGTGCAACGCGCGCTCAATGAATGTGACGCTGGCAAACACGCCAAGGCGGACTTCCAGGGCCGCGTCCAGGCGCTTGAAGGAAAACTCCAGCGCCAGCAAAGCGAGGTCCAGTCCCTCAAGGATGAGATCGAGAAAAAAGGGATGCTGATGAACCCCGACCAGCGCCAGAACCTGCAGGATCAGTACGTCGCCAAGGCCAAGGACTTCGATCGCGAATACAAAGACGCCCGCGACGAACTCCAGCACAAGGATAACGAGATCACCAGCCGGATCGTCCACGACCTGGCGCAGATCATTCGCACCCTCGGCGAGCGCGGGGGGTACACGATCGTGCTCGAAAAAGGATCGATCCTGTGGGGCGCTCCCTCGATCGATATCACCGATCAGGTGATCCGCAGCTACAACGCGACCCACGTCAAGATCGGGACCCTCGGCGAGACCGGAGCCGCTTCCTCCACTGCGCAGTCAACCAGTCCCGGACTGGGCGACTTCGGCTCGGCGGCAGCGCGTCGTTCCACTATCTCGAAGTAGCGGGCGATACTCGATCGGATTGCGGAGTATTTTCGTGGCGGCGGACGCAAAGATGGCTGAGCTTCGGAAGGTCTTCGACTTCCTGCCACATCGTTATCCTTTCCTGCTCGTCGATCGGATCCTCGAGATCGGCCCCGGCCGTATCGTCACGCTGAAGAACGTCACCTTCAACGAGCCATTCTTCCAAGGCCATTTCCCGGGCTTTCCCGTGATGCCCGGAGTTCTGATCGTCGAAGCGATGGCGCAATCGGGCGCGATCCTGGCGCGGAGCGAGCTGGAAGCCGATCCTACCCGTCTGTTCATGCTCACCGGACTCGACAAGGTGCGGATTCGCCGCCGCGTGGTGCCAGGCGATTCGCTCAAGCTCGAAGTCAAGGTCGTCAAGTACCGTCGCCCGCTATGGCGGATGCACGCGATCGCCACCGTCGGCGATGAAACGGCTGCCGAAGCGGAACTTTCCGCGATGGAAGTCCAGGAGCAGGTAAAATAGCGGGCCGAATCCATCCCTCCGCCGTTATCGACAGGACTGCGGAACTCGATTCCACGGTCGAAGTCGGACCCGGCGCCGTGATCGGACCCAAGGTGCGCGTTGGCGCCGAGACGGTGATCGACGCGCACGCCCTGATCGAGAGCAATACGGTAATCGGCAAGCGCAACCGCTTCTTCCCCTTCGCCGCGATCGGGCTTGCCACCCCCGACCTGAAATTTCGCGGCGAACCCTCCACGCTCGAGATCGGCGACGCCAATACCTTTCGCGAATTCACCTCGATCCATCGCGGCACCGAAGCCGGCGGGATGGTCACGCGGATCGGCAATCACACCCTGATCATGCCGTACGTCCATATCGCGCACGACTGCCAGATCGGTGACCATTGCATCCTGGTCAACTCGACTCAGTTGGCCGGGCACTGCGTGATCGAGGAATGGGTCAATATCGAGGGGATGTGCGGCGTGCACCAGTTCTGCCGCGTCGGCGCCCATTCAATTCTTGCGGCGGGCGCGAAGGCGGCGCAGGACGTTCCGCCCTACACGATGGTGGCTGGAGACCGCGCGCGCCTGGTCGGAATCAACGTGATCGGCTTGCAGCGCCGCGGCTTCCCGGCGGAAACGATCGGCGCGCTCAAAGCCGCGGTCCGCACGCTATTCTATTCCAAGCTCCTGCGCGAAGACGCGATAGCTCAGGTCCGCAATCAACACGGCGGGGTTCCCGAGGTTCGCCGCCTGGTCGATTTTATTGCCGCTTCCGAGCGGGGCGTGGTCGGCCGCGCACGTGAATAAGCTCGGCCTTATCGCGGGGAACGGAGGCTTTCCGCTCGAAGTCGCAGACGCGGCGCGGCGGCGCGGAATTAAAGTCATCGCGGTCGCCCATCTGCGCGAAACCCGGCCCGAGCTGGAATCCCACGTCGATGAGATCACCTGGATCAAAGTCGGCGAACTGGAAAAAATGATCGCAGCGTTTCGCCGCGCCGGCGTCGGCGAAGTTGCGATGGCGGGCGGAATCTCGCGCGAGCGCCTGAAAGATTCGTTCGCACCAGACGCCCGTGCGATCAAGATGCTTTCCGGACTGGGCCGCATGAGCGACGATTCGGTGCTGCGCGGCGTCGCCGGTGAAATCGAGGCCGAAGGAATCCCGGTGATCGATCCTGTCCCAATGGTCGAGAACTGTCTCGCTCATCCCGGCCTCGTCGCCGGACCCGAGCCGAGCGAGAGCCAGCTTCGCGATCTCGACCTTGCTTTCGCCGTCGCCCGCCAGCTCGGCAGTTTCGATATCGGACAGACCGTCGCGGTGCGCGACGGGATTGTCGGCGCCGTCGAAGCCGTCGAGGGCACCGACGCCGCGCTCAGACGCGCCGCCGCGCTGGTCGGGCCGCGCCTGGTAATCGCCAAGGCGGCCAAGCCGGGTCAGGATTTACGCTTCGACCGTCCCGCGATCGGACCGGAGACGATCGCGCTGGTCGCGGAGATTGGCGCCGCGATGCTTGGGGTCGAAGCGGGCGTGACGCTCGTGCTCGAGCGCGAGCGCACGATGCGGCTTGCGGCACAATCCAAAGTCTCCGTTTACGGCCATGTCTGAGCTGCGCGCCGCGGTGATCGGCGCCGGCCGCCTGGGCACCCTGCACGCGCGCAAATACGCCGCGCAGGAGGGAGTTCGCGTCGCCGCGATCGTCGATGTCGATCGCGCGGCGGCGGTAAAGCTCGCCGCGGAAACCGGCGCCGTCGCGATGACCGATTACCGCGAACTCGCGGGCAAGATCGATCTCGCCACCGTTGCCGCTCCGGGCAGCGCGCACTTCGAGATCGCCTCGGCGATGCTGCGCGCGGGAACCGACTTGCTGCTCGAAAAGCCGATGGCGACCACACTGGACGAAGCGCGTGAACTGGCCGCGCTTGGCGCGCAGTCCGGACGCGTACTCCAAATCGGCCATCTCGAACGCTTTAATCCGGCGATCGTGCGCCTGCGCTCGATCGTTTCAAATCCCCGCTTCGTCGAGTGCCATCGCCTCGCGCCGTTCACCGAACGCGGCACCGACGTGGACGTGATTTTAGATCTGATGGTCCATGACCTCGACGTGATCCTGTCGCTCGCGCCTTCGGAAGCGATCTCGGTTGAAGCGATTGGGGTTGCGATTCTCACCGATTCGATCGACCTGGCCAATGCGCGCATCCGCTTCAAAAGCGGGCTTATCGCCAATATCAGCACCAGCCGCGTCGCACCCAAGCGCGAGCGCAAGATCCGTTTCTTCCAGCCCGACGCCTACATCTCGGTCGATTACGAGGCGCGCCGCGTGCAGGTGTATCGCAAGAGTCCGCCGCCACCGGGCGCGAAATTTCCAATCATCTCGGCCGATCAAATCGATCTGGAAAGCGGCGATCCGCTGGCCGACGAAGTCGCCGCCTTCGTCGCATCCGTCCGCACCCGCTCGGCCCCCGCCGTCACCGCGCAGGACGGCTTGCGGGTGATGGAGCTCAGCGAATGGATCAAGCGCGAGATGCTGGCCGAGGCCGAAAGCCAGCGGCAGCCCGAGGGTTGACCGCACGCTCGCGCCGCGCCAGCATTGCATTGCGATGCGGCTCGGCAAGTCAAAGATAATTCTCGGCGCCTGCGCCGCGATCCTCGCGGCCGGATGGGTGATCCATGCCGCGCGCGCGAACTGCCTGCCGGTCTTCGGCGCGCCGACCGTACGCATCAGCATCGCAAATGTTTTAAGCGGAAAAGCGCAAACCTATTGCTACACCGACTCGGCCGGGCGGCGCCTGCGCTTTATCCTGGCGCGCGGAACCGACGGCAAGGTACGCACCGTCTTCGACGCCTGCCGCCAATGCTACACTTACCATCGCGGCTTCAAGATCTCCCACGATCAACTCGTTTGCCGCGTGTGCGGAAATCATTATCCGATCGAGCACATGACCGAGGGTAAAGCCTCGTGCGTTCCGGCAAGCCTGCCCCATCAGGAAGCGGGCGCCAACGTGACCATCCGGACTTCCGATCTCGAATCCGGCCGCTATCTTTTTTGAACGCTGACCCGCGCGAGCCAGATGCTTCGTTCAGTCAATCCACATGCGGCCGCGCCGATGCTCGTAAGCGTCGTCTTCGCGATGCTGCTGGCGTGCGCCGGATGCGCTCACGACGAGGCGCCGGGATCCTATGCCGCGGCCAACAAGGCGCAGTGCCTGCCCGCCTATCTGGTTCTGCTCGATCAGGCGGGAAAAAAGGTTCCGCTCGATTCGCTGCGCGGGATGCCGGTGCTGGTTGATTTCATTTACGCCAACTGCACCTCGACCTGCCCGATGATGACGCAAAAGATGGCGGCGATCGCGAAGCTGCTCGGACCCGCGCTCGGCAGCAAAGTGAGAATTGTCTCCTTCACGCTCGATCCGCTGCATGACGGACCGCCCGAGCTCGCCAAGTACGCCGATCGAATGGACGCGAACGACCCCGGCTGGATATTTCTGACCGGCACGCAGGCGCAGATCGAACAGGTGCTCGCGATCTATGGCCTGAAGCTCAGCCACGCGCCCGACGGCTCGATCACGCACATGACCGCCGCCTATCTGCTCGGTCCCGACGGCCACCAATTGCGCCAGTACAGCGGCCTTGACGTAAGCGCGCAAACCGTAGTCGGCGATATCGACCGCGCCCGCTCTCAGAGCTAGCGCGACCGTCGTCGTGCGACGGGCGCTTACGCGATCGCGCGGTCATTTCCAGGCGGTTATCGATTGCGCGAGGCCTTGCTCCAGCGCCGTGAACTCCGCGCTGTAGCCCGCCGTTCGCAGCGCGGTCAGGTCGGCTTCGGTGAAGCTCTGGTACTTTCCCCTCAGGCGTTCGTCGAACGCAACGTATTCAATCCCGCCCTGTCCGCCGCGCAGATCGATCAGGATTCGCGCCATCTCATTGAAACTGCGGCTCTTGCCGGTGCCCACGTTGATTATCTGCTGGCGCGGCGGCGCCGACGTGAAATGCAGATTCACCTTCACCACGTCCTCGACGAACACGAAATCGCGCCGCTGCTCGCCGTCGCCATAGCCGTCGGTTCCGGCGAAAAGGCGCGCCACTCCCGTGTCGCGCAGTTGGCAAAATAGCTGGTACGCCATCGAGGCCATGTTGCCCTTGTGCGCCTCGCGCGGACCGTACACGTTGAAGTAACGCAGCCCCACGACGGTGCTCACCGCGTCGCGCGCGGCGTGGCGCACGTGGTTGTCGAAGGCGAGCTTCGAGAGCGCGTAGAGATTGAGCGGGCGTTCGTTGGCCGGCTCGGCAAGCGTGGTCCGGTTCGCGCCGTACACCGACGCGCTCGAGGCGTACACGAACGGCGCTCTGCGCGCGAGCGCAAAGGCAAGCAACTCGCGCGAGAAGCTGAAGTTGTTCTCCATCATGTAGTGGCCGTCGGACTCGGTCGTGTCCGCGCACGCACCCTGATGGAAGATCGCTTCGATTCGCGGTGGCGTCGCGCCGCGCTCGATCGCGCGCAGCATCGCCTCGGGCTCCATGAAATCGGAAAATCGCAGGTCGCTGAGATTGCGGAAGTTCGCGCCTATCCGATCGACCACCAAAATGTCGGTGTCGCCGCGCTGGTTAAGCGCGCGGAGCAGATTGCTCCCGATAAATCCCGCCCCTCCGGTAACGATCAGCATCGCGTCCCCTCGCGCACAGAATCATACGGAGTCTGGCGGGCGGGAGAAACCCTGCCGCGCGCTTGGCGCCTTGATAATCGCCGCCGCCGCGTGTAACGCTGGGATCTGGATGCGCCGCCGCTCACATAGAACACGCGTCGACCCGTCGCGGCGAATGGTCGCAGCGATCCTGGCGCTCGGGCTGATGCTCGCGAGCGTCCCGGTGGCGGTTTCCGCAGCCGCTTCCGGCTCGAAGACGCCGTCTCTCAGCGCCGATATATGCCATCCGCTGCAATCACTGGACCGCGCGGGAGATATCGTCCCAATGGCGCGTCCGGCGGTGCTGGCAAGCGAATCGACTCTGACTGAATTTTCAAATGCGCCGGAATCTCCGCGCGCGATGCTTCCCGATTTGGTCTTCACGCCCGATCCTCCGCCGCCCGAAACGCTCTCCCTATAACCACTGCCTTCTGCCGCAGTGTAATGGGCGCGCGCGGCCTGTGCGCCGCGTGGATGCCTGCGGATGTGCGCCGAATGGCGCGGCGTCGAGGGAGACCGCTGTGAGGAAATTTTCATTGCTACTTTCGATGCTCGCGATACTGGCTTGCGCGCGGATTGCCCGCGCGCACGGAGTCGTGGGCGATTATATTTTCCTGGAGCCGCTGATCGCCGAAGATCCGACTCCAGCCAATGAACTGGATATCGTCCAACCCGAGTGGAACCGGAGCGCCGACGGACGAACTTTCTCGATCGGCAGTTCCATCGAAAAAGTTCTCGGCACCGACAGCGAAGGATTGCCGCGATTCAGCGTGGGCGGCGGCACTTCGTGGATCTATCAGTCGCCGAACGACGGGCCGAATGAAGACGGTTTCAACAATCTCGACTTGTTCGCGAAATATGCATTTCTAATCGTTCCAGAGCACGAATTTCTCATGTCATTCGCGCTGCAATTGCAGCTACCGACGGGAAATCCCAGCGTCGAAGAGCAGCAGCATACCAGCCTCGGTCCCGAGTTGCTGTGGGAGAAGGCGCTCGGCGATCTCCCTAACCTGCCCTACCTCAGATTCCTGCGTCCCATCGGTTTTCAGGGCGATGTCGGATACCTGCCCGCGCTCGGCGGCCATACCAGCCATCAGCTATTCGCCGACCAGGTTATCGAATATTCACTTCCATACCTGAGCAACAACGTACAGGATATCGGGTTACAGCCGCCGTTCAGGGATATGTTCCTGTTCACCGAAATCAATTACTCACAACTGGTCAGAGGCCCATCGGGCCAGACTTTCCCTAATCTGGTGGCAACGCCGGGAATCGCATATGTGGGTTACCGGTTCGAGTTGAGTATTGGCACGCAGTTCGCGCTCAACAATGCGAGCGTGCCCGGAACGCACGCCGCGGTGCTGGGGCTACTCGATATCTTCTACGATTCGATATTCCCGCAGGGCAATTGGAAACTGTTCGGCAACTGAGGGCGATGAAAATGCATACATCATCACCGGGAGCGGCGCTCATGCGAAACGCGCTTGTCTCGTTCGTTTCAATAATAGTTCTGCTCGCTGGCGCGGCCACCGCGAGCGCGCACTCGTTCCCTGAAGAGGAATCGCCGTCCGCGGGACAGACTCTGTCCGCGTCTCCGGCGGAGGTCTCGATCAAATTTGACGCGCCGATTGAACATCTGTTCGCAAAGATAGAAGTGGACGGCCCCGACGGAAAAAATTACGCGCTCGGCGATCCAGTCATCAGCGCCGACGCGCTGTCTATCGCGGTCAAAGTTGGCGCGCTCGCGCCCGGCGTTTATACGGTGAAATGGGCCGTCTTGTGCATCGACACTCATCACACCAACGGCTCTTACATCTTCACGGTCAAGAAAAATGGAGGCGGCGCTTGATCGCGGGTCCGGCGACGTTTGCGTGGCTGCTGCTCGCCGCGCAATTGCTGATATTCGGAACCGCGGCGTTTGCGCTGATGACGCCCGCCATGGCGTCGCGCGCGAGCGCCACGTTTCAGCGCCGCGTCGCGGCGATGTGGCGCGCGCTCGCCCTGGTGGTGCTCGCGATCTCTCCGCTCGCGTTTATGGATATGGCCTGCGGGATGGCGCAGATGCGCTGGTGGCGCGTCGTGGCGCTGGTCCCCGAAATCCTGCGCGAGACCGACGCCGGGCGCGCCTGGCGATGGCGCTTTGCGACGGTGGCGATACTCGCCGCCGCCGCGTGGATTCCGCTGCGCGCGCGAACCGCGGCGATCGCGATGCTTGCGCTCACGGCGGTCCTGCTGCTGCTCACGAGTATCACCGGCCACGCGATCGACTTCGGACGCTTCGCAATCGCGGTTTATTTTGCCCATCAGGCGGGCGCCGGTCTGTGGCTCGGAGCGCTGGCCGCGCTGCTGCTTGGATGCGCCGATGAACCGGAGCGCGCGCAATGGATCCGCGCGGTGACGCCGCGAGTCTCGGCGCTGGCCGCATCCGCGGTGGGAATCCTCGTCGTGACGGGGCTGTTCACCGCGTACGAACGAATCGGCTGGGATCTGCATCTGATGATCGACGCGATGTACGGGCGCACGCTGCTGTGGAAGCTCGCGACGTTCGGCGTTGTGCTTGTTCTGGCCGCATACAGCAGGCTGCGGATTGTTTCGCGGCTCGACGAAGCGAGCGCGCGCGAAATCCTGATCCGCAACGTCGCGGCCGAGTGCGTGGTGCTGGCTGCGGTACTCGGATGGTCGGCGATGCTGGCCAATACTCCGCCGCCGCATTAGGGCGCGCATCGCGCACCGCCCGGTGGTGCGACGAGGGAATTTCAAGCACAATTTGCGCGATGCCGCTTTCGACCGACTCGAGCGCCCCAGCGCCGCGCGCGCAATCCCGCGCCCGGCGCATTATGATTGTCGCGGGCGAGGCTTCCGGCGACCTGCACGGCGCCGACCTCGCACGGGAAATCCTCGCACGCGACCTGCGCTGCGATCTGTTCGGAATCGCGGGTGAAAAGATGCGCGCGGCCGGCGTGCGCGCGCTCGTCACGATGGAAGACATTCACGGGCTCGGCCTGTCCGAGCTTGCCTCGACGATCGGACGCACCGGGAAGGCGTTTCTCAGTCTGCGCCGCATAATCCGGCGCGAACCTCCCGACCTCGTGATCCTGATCGATTACGCCGAGTTCAATCTTATACTTTCCGGCGTCGCCAAACGCGCCGGGGTAAAGGTGCTTTACTACATTACGCCGCAAGTTTGGGCATGGCGGCGCGGCCGGGTGAAAAAAATATCCGCCCGCGCCGAGCGCATGGCGGTCGTCCTTCCTTTCGAAAAGGACATCTTCGCCCACGCCGGCGATCGCGTATGCTTCGTCGGCCATCCCCTCCTTGACCGGGTCGCATCCGCCGCACCCCGCGCCCAGACGCTTGCGCGCCACGGCTTTCCCGCCGACTCGCGACTGCTGGCGCTGCTTCCCGGCAGCCGCCGCGCCGAGGTTCGCCTGATGCTACCCGCGTTCGCGGTCGCCGCCAGAATCCTGGCGCACGATCACGGACTCATTCCGGTGCTGGCGCTCGCCCCCACCCTGCGGGCGGACAGCGTCGCTGCGGAGTCGGGTGCGGACCTCTCTGGAATCCGTATAATCGCGGATGACACGTATAGTATTATCGCGGCGAGCGAGCTTGCGCTGGTAACCTCTGGCACGGCGACCCTCGAGACGGCGCTGCTCGGTTGCCCGATGGTAATAGCCTACAAAGTGTCGGCGCTTACCTATATTCTGGGCAGGATGCTGGTAACCGGGGTCGAGTTTATCGGGATGCCGAATATCCTGGCGGGAAAAAAGATCGTACCGGAACTAATCCAGGGCGAAATGACGGCGAACAACCTCGTGCGCGCGGCCGAACCGTTGCTCAGCGATGCGATTCATCGCGAAACCGCGGCCGCGCTCCACTCGCTGCGCGATCTTCTGGGTGCGCCAGGGGCGGCGGCGCGCGTGGCCGCGATCGCGCTCGAGATCTGCGCATGAAGCTCTTGTCCCCGATGCATCGGCGCCTGGCCAACTATCTGCGCCCCTATCTGTTTCCGTACACGGTTCTGCTCGGGGTTTCGATGCTTGCGCTGGCCGGCGCGAACGCGGGAATTCCGTTCGTCATCAAGAACTTCGTCAATGACTTGACACACGCCAACGGAGCCGGCGGATTGCACGCGCTCTCTTTCATATTGGCGGGTTTGTTCCTGCTGCGCGCCGGCGGAAACCTTACCAACGATTATCTGAGCGCGTATATCTCGCAAAAACTCGTGCTCGATATGCGCGCCGATTTGAACGAGAGCCTCCAGCGCCAATCGCTCAGTTTTTTCAATCGCACTCCGACCGGCATGATGGTCTCGCGGGTGCTCAACGACGTGAACGTGGTCGTGCAGACGCTGAGCAACGGCGTCTTCTCGCTGTTCGGCGACGGACTCTCGCTGGTCGCGCTGATCGTCGCCGCCTTCTACATGGACTGGCAATTAGCGCTGGTCGCATTCATAGGATTTCCGATCACGATCGGCCCGATCGTCAGCTTCTCGAAACGCGTGCGCAAGGAAACCAAGAACGCGCAAAAGCAGCTCGGCGGCTTGCAGGCGCTGCTCCAGGAAACCTTCCAGGGCAATCGCGTGGTCAAGGCCTTCGGGATGGAAGACTACGAGCGCCGCCGCTTCAATGCCGAACTGCGCCGCCTGTTCCGAATCTACATGCGCGTGGCGCGGATCAAGGCGATCACCGGTCCGATGATCGAGTCGCTCGGCGCGGTCGCCGTGGTCGTCGTCGTATGGTGGGCGTTCCCGTCGGTCGCCGCCGGGCGGCGCACGCTGGGTTCATTCGCGGGATTTTTCACCACGATGCTGCTGGTGTACAGCCCGTTCAAATCAGTCAGCAAAACCAACAACACGATTCAGCAGGGACTCGCCGCCGCCGAACGCGTCTTCGAGATGATGGACGAGCCCAGCGATGTCCCCGACGATCCCGATGGCATCGAGCTTGCCGCCGGTTCGCACAGCGTGCGTCTGGAACACGCGAGCTTCCGCTACGGCGCCGAATGGGTGCTGCGCGATATCAATCTCGAGGTCGGCGCGGGCAAGGTGGTCGCGCTGGTCGGCATGAGCGGCGGCGGCAAATCCACTATCGCCGATCTGATCCCGCGCTTTTACGACGTGCAGGAGGGCCGCGTCGCCGTGGACGGAATCGACGTGCGGCGCATCAAAATCGATTCGCTGCGCGCGCAGATCGGCCTTGTGACACAGCATACGTTTCTGTTCAACGACACGATCCGCGCCAATATCGCTTACGGCTCGGAGTCGCGAAAGCTTGAACGCGTGACCGCCGCGGCCAAATTGGCCAACGCCCACGATTTCATCATGCGCCTGCCCGCCGCCTACGACACGATCGTCGGCGAACTCGGAGTCCGCTTAAGCGGCGGCGAGCGCCAGCGAATCGCGATCGCCCGCGCGCTGGTCAAGGACGCGCCGATCCTGATTCTCGACGAGGCAACCTCTTCGCTCGATTCCGAATCCGAGCGCTCGGTGCAGGAAGCCCTGGAATTGCTGATGCGCAACCGCACCACCCTGGTGATCGCGCATCGCCTGTCCACCGTGCGCCGCGCTGATCGGATCGTCGTCGTGGTTCACGGCCGGATTATCGAGGAAGGGACCCACGACGAACTCTTCGCGCGCAACGGCGAATATCGCAAGCTTTACGATCTCCAGTTTGCCTCCGATGACGAAACGCTCCACGAAGGCGGCTTGGTGAACTAAGCGGTCCACCGCGCACCTTCGCGCTGGACCGCGGGGCACGATGCTTCGCGTAATTTACAACTCGCTCTGGTACCCTGCTCTGCCGTTTGCGCTCGCCGCGGCCGGCGCGCGCGATCGGCAGGACCGCCGCGAACGGATGGGCGCGATCACGCTTGCCCCCAACGGAGCCGGCCCGCGCATCTGGATTCACGCCTCATCGGTCGGCGAAGTCGAGGCGATTCGCCCCGTGGCCGCCGGGCTGCATCGCGAACTCGACGGTGCGCGAATTGTCGTCACTACCATGACCGCGACCGGCCGCGACGCCGCACGGCGCCGAATTCCGTCGGCCGCCGCGTGCGCCCTGGCCCCACTCGACTGTCCGGCGACGGTGCGCAGGTTTCTGCGCGGAGTGCGCCCGAGCCTGGTGCTGATCGGCGAGACCGAGCTGTGGCCAAACTACTTTATCGAGGCGCGCCGGGCGGGTGCGCGCGTCGCGATCGTCAACGGCCGAATCTCCGCGCGCTCGCTGCGCCGCTATCGCCGCGCGAAATCCTTGTTCGGACACGCGCTCGGGTCGGCGCATCTGATTCTTGCCCAGAGTGAGGAAGACGCGCACCGCTACGCCGCGCTCGGCGCCGCACGCGATCGAATCACGGTGACCGGCAATACCAAGTTCGATGTCTCCTTCGCGGGTGAGGAAGTTGTGCTGCGCGACGCGCTCGCGCGGTTTGCCGCCGGTCGTCCGCTCCTGGTCGCCGGCTCGACCGCGCCCGGCGAAGAAGCGATCGTGATCGCCGCATGGCAGACTCTCCGCACGCGATTTCCGGCGCTCGCGCTGGTCCTCGCCCCGCGCCATCCCGCGCGCACTCCGGAAGTCGAAGCGACGCTGCGCTCCGCCGGCGCCGCCTACTTGCGCGCCACCACGCTCGAGACGGCGGCGCCACCCGGCGAAGATGTCTCCGTATTGCTGCTGGACACGATGGGCGAATTGCGCGGGATGTATCGGCGCGCGAGCGTTGCGTTCGTGGGCGGCAGCATGATTGCCGGACGTGGCGGGCAGAACGTCGGCGAACCGGCGGCGATTTCCGCGCCGGTGCTATTCGGCCCATTCCATGAAAATCAGCGTGCGATGGCTACGGCGCTGGTCGATTCCGGCGGCGGTGTTATCGTCCGCGACGCGTCCGAACTCGCGCAGCAGTGCGCGCGATGGTTGAACGATGAGCACGCGCGCACCGGCGCCGGCCTACGCGCGAAAGCCGCCGCCGAAAGCGCCGGAGGCGCGGCGCGCGCCACGATCGAGCATCTGCGCCGCCTCGCCACCGGCGGGTGACGCGCGATGCCCACGCGAGCCATGCGCCGCCCGCGCCTTGAAGCGCTATGGCGCGGCGACCCGCGGCCCGCCGACTACATCCTAGCAATTCCACTGCGCGGCGCGGCCGGCGTGCTTGGCACCGCCGTCGCCGCACGAAACCTGTGGTGGCGATGGCGCGCGAGCGCCGCGGCCGTGCCGGTAATCAGCGTCGGTAATCTGACCGTGGGCGGCAACGCGAAGACGCCCTTCACGATCTTCCTTGCCACGCGGCTTAAAGCCGCCGGACTTGGCGTTGCGATCGTCAGCCGCGGTTACCATCGCGCGTCCGGCGACGCGCGCGCCGCGCTAGTAGCGGATCGCGGCGAGTTGCTGCTCGATGCGGCGCAGGCCGGCGACGAGCCCGCGATGATGGCGCGGCGCTTCGACGGGCCGATCGCTGTCGCGCGCAGACGCCGCGACGCGATCGATCTGCTGCTCTCACGCGGCCCGCTCGACGCGGTCATCCTTGATGACGGCTTTCAGCACACGCGCCTGCGCCGCGACCTTGACCTGGTTTTGGTCAATCGCGAACGAGGATTCGGCAATGGATGGATGCTGCCCGCCGGACCGATGCGCGAGCCGCTGGCCGCGCTGCGGCGCGCCGCGGCCGTGGTGATAATTTCCTCGGACGCGAGCTTGCCGTCCGGGATTTCAGCGGCCCAACTGGCGCGGCTTGAACAACGGCCGGTTCTTCACGCGGCGCTTCGTCCGCGCAGTCTGGTCAGCTCCGTAAACGGCGCCTGGACCGAAACCGCGCCGTCGCTCACCGGACGCCGCGTGCTCGCGGTCAGCGGACTTGCGGATCCGGCGGCATTTCACGCGATGCTGCGCGAGCTCGAAGCCGAACTGGTCGGGGTATTCGACTTCCCGGACCATCACTCGTACACCGCCGCCGACTGGCAGGAAATCGCGGCCGCCGCGCGCGACGTCGATCTGATTGTCACGACCGAAAAAGACCTGGTGAAGCTCGAGCGATTTCCGTTCACCCGCGATTCCTTGTACGCTTTGCGCGTTGAAGTGACGATGACGGACGGCGACGCGCGCGTTCTCGATAAACTAATCGACGCGCTATTTTGCGTCCCAAACGAATACCCCGCCGTCGCACGGGAGGTTCCCCGCGATGCCCGTTAGCCAGGAATTGCTCGAAATTCTTGCCTGCCCGAAATGCAAGGGAGGCCTGCGCCTCACCGACGCCAAAGATGGCCTGGTCTGCGACGCCTGCCGCCTCGTCTATCCGATTCGTGAAGACATCCCGATCATGTTGATCGACGAGGCTCAGCCGCTAAAGTGACCCGCCCGCCGCATTCACCATGATCCGGCTCGATGCCGAGCGCGCGCGCAAGCTCGCATGGTGCGCGCTCGCAATCTATCTTGTCGCGCTTGCCGTTTCGGCCACGCTGCGCATGCAGGGCGACTTTGCGGTGTACTATCACGCGGGGCAGCGGGTGCTGAGCGGCGGGCCGATTTACCCGTCCGGCGAGAAAGATCATTTCCTCTACGCGCCGATTTTCGCGATCGCGATGGCGCCATTCGCGCTGCTGCCGCGGCACGCGGCGCAGGGCGCGTTTTTCCTCGTCAACGCGTGGGGACTGCTCGCGCTGATACTCGGATCCGGCGCGATGCTCTTCGGGCGTGCGCGGACTCTGCCAGCGGCGCTGATTGTCGTGCCGGTGGTCTTGACCTCGATTCTGATCAACAACAACTTCGAGCACGGACAGGTCAATCTGCCGGTCCTCGCGCTGTGCGCATGGGCGATCGTTTACTCGCGGGAATCACGCACGATGGCTTCAGGAGCGATGCTCGCCGCCGCAATACTGGTGAAGCCCTTTGCCGTTCTGGCCGGTCTCTACCTGCTCCTGCGCGGCAGGTTCGCCGCGCTCGGCTGGACGATCGTCGCCGCGATGGCGCTGCTCGCCGCCCC
>DATLTX010000041.1:0-2572 GCA_035533435.1 Binataceae bacterium (SeqCode) | reverse complement strand
ATCATCATGACCGCGCTTGCGATGATCCTCGGGATGCTGCCGATGGCGCTGAGTCTCGGCTCGGGCGCCGAGCAGAATGCGCCGCTCGGCCGCGCCGTGATCGGCGGTCTTATCGCGGCAACGGTATCGACCCTGTTCGTGGTGCCGGCGGTCTATTCGATATTCAGCCGCAACATGATCGGCAAACATCAGCGCGACGCGGAGATCGAGGAACTCACGCTGCCCGGCGCGTGAGGGACGAAAATAGATGGAAGACGACCCCAGAGCATACACGGCCAAGCCGTCCGGAAAATTCTTTGTCGCTGGATGGATCGTCGCGGTCGCGATCGTCGTGATCCTGACCGCCGGGCTCGTGCTCGCCCGCGAACTGTGGGTCGGCCGCCAGACCGACCAGTTGGCGCAGCAGGCTGCGTTGGGACCGCACGTGCTGGTCGCCAAGGTTGGCCGCATGCCGGCCACGCGCCAAGTCAAGCTGCCCGCAACCACGCGCGGCTTCGACGAAACGGAAATCTACGCCAAAGTTCCCGGCTACATCAAATCGCTCCGGGTCGATAAGGGCGACCGCATTCACACCGGCGAGCTGCTCGCGGTAATCGAGTCGCCTGAAACCGATCAACAGGTCCGCAACGCTGAGGCCGCCTACCAGATCGCGAAGCTCACCAATGAGCGCAACCAGATTCTCGTGCGGCAGGACGTGATTTCGCAGCAGACCGCCGACGAATCGCGGGCAGCAATGCTGCAGGCGAAGGCGACGCTTTCGCAGTCGATCGCGCTGCAGGCGTACGA
The DNA here is from genome assembly GCA_035533435.1 of Binataceae bacterium (SeqCode). Taxonomy (GTDB): domain Bacteria; phylum Desulfobacterota; class Binatia; order Binatales; family Binataceae; genus JBARDN01. The sequence goes on along the minus strand of DATLTX010000041.1, from coordinate 1,786 downwards.
GCGCGTGACCGCGCCGTTCGACGGAATCGTGACCGCGCGCGACGTCGATCCCGGCCATCTGATTCCCCAGGCGACCACCTCGACCAGCCTTGCCGACGCGATTGTGCGCGTGGCGCGGACGAAACCGCTGCGCGTTTATACCTACGTGCCGCAGAATGTGGCGCTTTTCATCCGCAACGGAGACAGCGCCGCAATCACCGTCAACGAATATCCGCTGCGAAAATTCACCGGCACCATCACGCGTCATCCAGAGGCGCTCGCGCCGGCTTCGCGCACGATGCTGGTGGAAGTCGACCTACCCAACACCGATTTGGCGCTCTACCCCGGAATGTACGGAAGCGCGGAATTTGCTGTCTCTGTTCCCGCCGGCGCGCCGCTGGTTCCCGACGAGGCGCTCGTGTTCCGCGACGGCAAAGTGTACGTGCCGGTCGTGAAAAACGATCGCCTGCATCTGATCGAAGTCACCCTCGGCTATGACAACGGAATCGCCGTCGAAATTACCAGCGGCATCGCCGACGACGCCGTGGTTGCGCTGAACGTGGGCCAATCCGCGCGCGACGGCGAACGCGTCCAACCCGTCGAGCAGCCAGTCAACACTGCGCAGCAGTAGGCGATATCTCCCGCAACGCAGGTCTTCGGCGTAAGACGGGCGCGACACGCCCCAGCGAATTCAACAAGAGTCTCAATTCGTGCGGCGGCTCGAGAACCGCCCGCTGCGACGGCGCTACGCGTTCCCCGACGAATCGGCAAAGCTCTCCTGTTCCCGCAATCGCGCGGCCAGCGCTGGGCCAGTGCATATGACTACGGCCACGGCCGCCGTCACCAGAACTCCGGCTGTGAAAAGCGCGATCGGCATCCGGGTCAGATCCATGCAGGTATTGAACGTCCAATGAATCAGAATGGCAATCAAGATGCTGCCGCGAGTGCCATTGAAAGCCCAGGTCATCAGGACTGAAAGAGCAACGATGCTCGCCATGAACACGGGGATGGACATGCTACTTTGTGGCAAGCCGCCGATAAAGAACGCGGGTAAATGCCACGCCCCCCAGACGATACCCAGAATAATGGCCGCCCCGAGCGCACTCCGCTGCTTCAGAAGCCGCCCCAATGCGAATCCGCGCCAGCCAAGCTCTTCTCCAAGCGGTCCCGGATCGGCCAGAAAGGACCCAAGAATTACCAGCACTACGCGGAACCCTCCGCCCGACCCAGAGCCCAACGCGTGGACGATCTCATGACCCGTGGGCCCGAGCAGGAAAAGATCATACCAATGATGAATAGCCTGTGGCGCTCCTGCGAATACCAAACTGGCCAGGAGCGCAATCGTGGTGAGCAACGGGATTCCGACGGATATCGCAAGGTACCACTGGATACCATTTCGCCAATGGAAAACCCGGCCGAGCAAGCTCTGAATCCCCGCCAGCCCATCGATCAAGCCCGTCATTATGATCGCCGAGAGGCTGGGTGCATAGACCGCCACAATGAACAGCGGATTCGTGATCGACACCTTCCCAAAGACTGCCATCAACTGCGCGGGAAACAGGGCGAAGCAAGCCCCCAAGCCCCACGTGAGGCCGAACGTGATTAGAAAGAAACCTGAAAGTGGGTATCGTCTCATCGCGAGCGCAGCAGCAATCGTTTCAACCAGTGCGCGAGAAGTCTTTTCGTCGCATGCGGAGCCTCGCTCGCCGCATGTCAGTCCAGACGTACTGCCCTCGCACAGCGGGCGCAATGCCGCGACTTAACTGCGTGTGAAGCCCGTTCACTGCGCCCGTCAACCTGAACCCGG
>DATLTX010000040.1:0-2061 GCA_035533435.1 Binataceae bacterium (SeqCode) | reverse complement strand
ATACGTGACCAGCAAGCACGCCGTGATCGGGATGATGCGCACGGCGGCGCTCGAGTGCGCGCCACTCAAGATCCGCGTCAACACCGTTAATCCCGCGCCGATTGAAACGCGGATGATGCGCTCGCTCGAAGAGCAGTTCGCGCCGGGCCATTCCGGGCAGGCCAAGGAGCAGTTTCAGAGCAATATCCCTCTCGGACGCTATGGGCAGCCCGAAGAGGTGGCCGACGTGATGCTGTTCCTCGCGTCAGATCAGAGCCGCTTCTGCACCGGCGGCGTCTATATGGTGGACGGCGGCTCCTCCGCGACCTGACCGCGAAGAGTTTGTGAGTTTTTTCGGAATCCGGGATTCCTCGTGGCACAGGCTTTAGCCTGTGATCCACACCGGCTGAAGCCGCTGCCACCAAGCCCCGCACGGGAACTCGATGGACGGTCCCGGCGCCGCTTGTCCTACGCCGCGGTATTCTGCAGGAACTCGATCGTATTGCCGTCGGGATCGGTCACCATCGCGATCGTCACGCCCGGACGGAACTCCGTGACAGGCACGGTCGCGCGGATGCCCTTCGTTTCGAGCTGCGCAATCAGTCCGCGGATATCGGGCACCGAGATCGTGAAGTAGCGGAACCCGAGCCCGCCCATCGGGCCGCCCGGGGCCGGCTTGGCCGTGGGGGTGCGATCGAGCTTGAGTAGCTTGATGACGGTGGTGCCGCATTTCAGGCGATACATCCGGCCTCCCGGTAGCGGCAGTTCGCCCTCCCATTCCAGGCCGAGGCCGTCGCGATAGAATCCCACCGCCGCTTTCTCGTCGGTCACGACGATCCCCAAATCGATCGAGTCCTTGCTTACTTGCACGAATATCTCCTCCGGCACGAAACTGCGCGCGCCATGCACGCTAGCGAATCATCGAGGAACGAACCAGCCTCGCGCCGCAAGGGATTGCTGTCATCGCGATTCCCCCACCGGCCGGCCTCAAACGAAGGCGTTATTCGCTATCGCTAAACCCCTCTGACTTCCGCTGCTCATTAGATCCCGGGAATCACTTCCTCGCGGATGCGGCGCATCAGCTTCTCGTCGAGTCCGAGCTGAAAACTAAAGACGAACTGGTCGATGCCCCAGTCCTTCGCTCGCCGTCTGAGTTCGGCAGCGCATCGCTCGGGCGTGCCGATGAGCGCGAGCGGCGAGCCGGTGAGACCGTCGGCGCTCACGTTGAACATCGGCGCAACCGCTTCGTACATCTGGCGCGCGGCCGCGTCGGAGTCCGTCAGCGAGCAGATGAAGACTATGTTGCTGATCTTGATAGCCTTGGGATCGCAGCCGACGCGCGCGGTTTCGGCCCGCAAAAAACTGATGCGCTCCTGAACCGCCTCGTCATTCATCCGGCGCACATTTTCACTCGAGAACTTGCCCGCCTTTCCAGCGGGAGGAATGAGATTCACGTAGTCGGCGTATTTCGCGGCGATTCGCAGCAGACCACTGCCGCTTCCGCCCAGCAGGACGGATGGCCTCTTTTGAACAGGCTTTGGCCACAGGACTGCATCACGAAGTTGATAGTGCTTGCCCTGGAACGTGGCACGGTCGTCGGTCCACAACGCTCTGATGCACTGAAGCGATTCGTCGAGCATCTGCAACCGCTCGCCGATCGCCGGGAACGGCATATTGATCATCCGGAACTCAGTCTCGGTCCATCCTGTCCCGAGTCCGGCAAACATCCGGCCGCCGCTGATTTGATCGAGCGTGGCAAGCGCCTGCGCCGTTAGCGCGGGATGGCGAAACAGGTTGCACAATACGAAGTGCCCGATACGAATCCGCTTGGTCGCCGAGGCGATCATTGCGGCGATTCCTATCGCATCGTGGACAAGCGTAGCCGGATCGAGCTGATGCTCGGGACCTTCGTAGATCAGATGGTCCGCGAAGCCGACAACGTCGAATCCGAGGTCATCGGCTGCTTGAGCAAGGTCGCGGATCCGCAAGGGCTCCTGATTTCCGAGTTGAAAGCCGAACTCCATGAGTTCCTCCGGATTGGCTCGATGGGAGCTGCAAAAGAATTCGGCCGCTCTCGCCCGA
>DATLTX010000039.1:0-17458 GCA_035533435.1 Binataceae bacterium (SeqCode) | reverse complement strand
ACAGTCGCCGCAGGAATGAACAATTATCCCGCTGTTTGGCGTACCCTTTAGGTCGTGCGCTTGTATCAGGGCCGTGCCTCGAAAGTATGCGAACGCCGACTGCGCCATCCGCCCATGGCGGACAGGAATCAGATTCTCGAGCCGGTCTTTGTTCGAAGCCTCGATCAGCTTGACTACGTCACGCTCGCCCTGCCCAAGCACGACCTCGCCATGTGATTTACGCAGGCACTTTTCCCGCAGTGACTTGCCCGCTTCGTGACGATCTACTTTGCTGAGAATCTTTATTTTCGCCATGTCAATCTCGGGTTTTGCCCGTCAATCAAACCGTCTGCTTTTGTAGACCAGTTAAATTAGCTTGCGCCGGTCTTTTCAAAGCTCAACGAGATCGGCGTTCTCTTGGCCTTACCCGTTAGGTATTCGAGTGGCAAGTTAGTGGCGTCGGGGTTTCGATTCACTTTTGTCTGAACATCGTGGTCTTTTTCCTGGCTACGCACACGTCAGGCGCTCCGAATCCTTGCTTTCCGCGCCGGGACTTGATGTATCTGGCCGCGGCCCACAGGGTCAAAATGGGATTCCGAAGAATATGTAAATAATGATCTGGCGCGCGATGACGCGGTTGATCGTGGCGGTAGTGGCGATTGCGCTCTTCAGCGGATGCGCGTTGACTGACGAGCCGCAAAGCGGCCAATTCAGCCTGATCAAGCCCGGGATGGATCGTACGACGGTGGTCCAGAACCTCGGCACTCCGCCCCAGTCCCAGATGGCGAACGGGCAGCCGGTGTCCGATTCCTGGGCCTGCGAGCCCGACGGGCAAATCGTCGAGGTCAAGATGTCGGCCGGATGGCTGGTCGCCGAGTACCTCCTGACGCTCGGTATCGCGGGCCTGGTCGATGCCGCGCGCTTGTACAAAGTTCAGCAACGAGTGAATAAGTGCGACGTGCAGTACGGCGCGGACGGCAAAGTCGAGCGGACCAGTTCGATGCACGGCCCCCTGGTGCAGAGCCCCTGAGGAAGCTCTGCTCGCCGCTCGTCCCAAAGCCACGACATCAGTAAGGATCGGCGGGGGCGGAAGTTCGCGCTTGCGCTCCCCCTGAGCAGAATCGCGCAGGTGGGTCAGTTTTCAATCGGCGTTGACATCCCTCGAATCGTTTCCGATCGGGACGGCGAGTCAGTTGAGACCGGACTCGCTTATCGGGTCGCCGGCGATTCGGCTGTGCCACATTATCCTGGGCTTGGTCATGTCCCACGGCGTGGCTTGATGGAGCAGGCAGCGGTTGTCCCAAACAACCGCATCGCCGGGTGTCCATTCGTGATGATAGACGCGCGGCGGCTGGCAGGCGAAGTCCACGAGCATTTGCAAGAACCGCTCGGATTCGGCCGCGTCCATGGTCGGGATGTTGTGGGCGTGGCGACCGATCAGCAGCGACTTTCGGCCCGTCTCGGGATGCACTTTCACGATCGGACGCAGCGGTGCCGGACCATCGTGGAATCCATAGCCGTTATAGTCGCCGCCGCGCTTGGGCTGATGTCCGAGCTTCGCCTGGCTGTAGTGGAGCGAATGGTGGGCGGCCAGATTCGCGACCTTGGCGCGGATGGCGTCATCGAGGGCGTCGTAGGCGGCCCGCATATCGGCCCAACCGGTTGCGCCGCCTGAGTCCGGCACCACCTCGGCGCAGAACACGGCGCCCTTGGCCTGGACCGGCATGTAGGTACTGTCGCAGTGCCATCCCATGTTGCCCTTGAGGATCTTCAGCACGTCGCTGTCCTGATCGACGATTAGCGTGCCGTCGGCCTTCACGTTGCTGATCGGCGCGCGCTCGAACTCGAGCGGTCCGAAGCGCCTGGCAAAGGCGTTTTGCTCGTCGCGGCTGAGATACTGGCCGGGGAAGATGAGGAGCGCATACGTCAGCCACGCGGCGTGAAGCTCATGCCACGCCGCGTCGTCGAGGGCGGCAAGCTTCACGCCCGTCACCACGGCGCCGAACGTGGCGTCGAGAGGTTCGATGTCGAACGCACGTACCACGCAGCCCTCCGGTTAAGAGGCTATCGAACCATTGCCGCCTGATCAAACTGGTCGTCGCCTGAGATGACAACGGGTCTGCCTCAAGCGCTTCAGAGTTCGGGAGAAGGTCAGGACTATTTTCACTATTTCTTCGTCTACCACGTGCAAAATTATCAAAATTAAGCGTTTTTAGCTACAAACGTTCATTGATACACTAAAGCCTTCTGATAGATGTTATGGACACCTGCGGAGGAGGACGTTCGTTTGGAGTCTGGCACGTCAACTCACGGCATCGAATCCTCTCGGATCGAGAGGCCGTCGACCGTCAATTCCGGAGGGTCTTACATCCCAACTCTGGACGGATGGCGAGCGATAGCAATTTGTCTGGTCATCGGCACACACAGTTGTACGATGCTGATGAACAATGGCTCGAGACCTGCTCGATGGCTGGCAGCCCTGTTTGGCCATGCTGGGTACGGGGTGGACGTCTTCTTTGCCCTGAGCGGCTACCTGATTTGCACGCTACTTCTGCGCGAGAAACAACGGACCGAAACGATCAACATCGCTCGCTTTTATACGAGAAGGGCATTCCGAATCCTTCCGCCGATATTTCTCTTCCTTGTGAGCCTCGTATTGCTCGCGCGTCTGGCGATTCTGCCTCGCTTCGCTCCGCACGAACTGCTCGCCGTGCTGTTCTTTTTTCGAAACTATGCCAGTGGTAGCTGGTACACGGCGCATTTCTGGTCTTTAGCCGTCGAAGAACAATTCTACGCCGTTATTCCGCTCTTTCTGCTTCTGACGAACAGACAGTGGGCGATGCGATGCGCGGCGCTACTGATCGCGCTTTGCGTCTGCATACGTTGGATCGAATTTTCCAGTGGAATGGTTTCCAGCTCGATTCTGCAGTTCCGAACCGAGAATCGTTTTGACGGTCTGCTATGGGGCTGTCTGCTCGCGTTGGCATTGCACGATCCTGCGACCCGTGCATGGTTGCGAGAACGCCTCACTCTCCGGATTTTCATAGGAACGATCTTAGCCGCGGTCATCTTGCTGACCGTATTTTCGTCCCAGCCGGCTCGTCGAACCATCGTGGCCATGGTTATGCCTGTTCTGATAGGCCATACGGTTTTGCATGCAGACGACTGGGCCGGGCTACTCCTCGAGCTGCCGCTGCTAAGGTGGATTGGCCGGATCTCCTACAGCCTTTATATATGGCAGATGGTGTTTCTCGTTGAGGGAAGTCGTCCGCTGGGACTTCTTCAGGCATTCCCCCTGAACCTGATAGCTCCCTTTGTTTGTGCGGCGTTGAGCTACTATTTGCTCGAGACTCCGATGGTCAAATTAGGGCATCGGGTAGCAGGTTCGCCTGGAGCAAGGCTTTTGATTCGGACGCCTCACGCGTTAGACAACCGCCTGCCTGAGCCGATGCAACGGACCCATAGCGCCAGCTCACCCATATAGGAGCGCCTTCCGCGACGCCCGCTCGCGATCTTCACTCAGAACTGGGCGCTTGCAAGGCGGCGGCGTTCGGTTGATTTTTCCAGCTCGGTCCGCATCGCGGCTTCGATCCGGCGCGCGTCTCTGCCTGATTGGGTTTCGATGTGAGCGTGGAGCGCGTACGTCAGCCACGCGGCGTGAAGCTCATGCCACGCCGCGTCGTCGAGGGCGGCAAGCTTCACGCCCGTCACCATGGCGCCGAACGTGGCGTCGAGAGGTTCGATGTCGAACGCACGTACCACGCAGCCCTCCGATCGATCGTTGGGTGATAAAGCGCCCTCGTCCGAAGGCTAGCGAACGATCGCGGCGTGATCAAACCGGCCGCTGCCGTCGATTCGATCCCGGCGAGCGTCGGTCCGCCCGCAGTTGGGTTGGCGCAATCGCGAGTAATGTGGCACTGACGCAACGAGATTTGGTCTTACGCAACAAAATGGGTTGGCGAAACTGCTACAAATTGACGGTAATTTAGTCTGGGATCCGAAAAAGTATGAGTCTCTCGTCGCTTTGCGTCATTGGCACACAGGTTGCGTGCTGTTTTTTCTCGAGAACGTAAATCAACCATGCATCCACCAGCATCAGCGAGTCTAGCCAGCTTCTCCGTATGCGAAGAATTGCGCGCGCTTTGGTTAATCGCGACGCTGGAATCGATCGAATCGACTTCGGCAACAGGGCTCGTTTAGGGACCGGGAAACGCAATGCTTTCAGCGGGAGATTTTCAAATGTCAGAGGAACAAGTCTCGTTTCAGCCCAGCTTGGCCGTTGCCGCGGTGTTCGAACGAGTTGGCCCCATCCAGCAGCAGCTCGCTCAGCTCACACAGGTTCTGGAACCGATGCACGAGCTGACCCGGCTTGCGGAAGTTTTCGAGCCGCTCAAAGAATTCCAGGTGCAGATACGGGAATTGGCCAAGGTGCTTGAGCCGATGCACAATTTCCAGGACCAGTTGCGGCAGGTGCTCCAGCAGTTCACGCCCTTGCATGCACTCTCCCAGGAGCTCGATCAGCTCAGGCTGTCATTTGGTCAGAGCTTGAGCGAACTGGCTCAGACGCTGGAGCCGGCGGTTTCACTGCAAGAACGGCTGGCGCATCTGGCGATCGCCTTTGAGCCCGCCAAGACGCTCAGCCAGGAGTTCTCGGCACTCGCGCAGAGCTTCGATGGGGCGTCACAAGCATCGCTGCAATGAGTTCCGGGCCGGGCGAATAATCAATAATCCAGAGGTCACGACGCAAGTAATGCGCAAGTCGAAATCAGCGGCACTTTCCGACGCGGGCCGCGTGCTCCGCGAACTCTCCGATGCGATCGGTTTGCTGAAACCGTCGCGATTAGTTGACGGGCAAGCGAGCCGTTGCGAGGCATCAATTGTCGTCGCCGCGGGATCGCAAGCGGATACTGCGGGACTTGGCAGTTCGCCGGCGGCCATCGGTGAGCCGGCCGCGGAAATTGCCGAGGCAGGACCGGCGGAGGCCGCCGTCCAGCGTGCGAAGGACTCGGAGAGCGGGGACGACGAACCCGGAAGCGACTCTGGCGATGACCGAGTCGTCGAGCAGTTTTGCGCCGACGCGGATACGATCGAACGCCTCGGCATCACTGCCGCGGAACTCCAGGGGATACGGGAAGCTCATCTGTTCGGTTCGTTCACCTGCAAGGACGACCTGCTGTTCGTGTTGCGCCAGATCCGGGAAGGCGCAGGACTCGCGGAGCTGAAGGCGCCGTCGGGCTCGCGAGCACCGGCCGCCGGCACGCGCAACTTCGCCGAGATGACCGATCGGCTTCGGCGCGCAGCGCAGAGCAAAATGGCCGAGGCGGCTTCGGCAACACGCCCGCCTCGCGGAAATCCTTTCCGCTTGCTTGGCGCTTTGTTCTCGTCACGCGTTTAGCGGACATATCTGATTCGGAATCGGCTGTTCCTATCCAAAAATCGATATCGACGCTCTCTTGCAGCGTTGGATGGCGCGTGCGCCTGAGGGTGGACGAAAATCGTTTTCCCCGATACGGCGCCGGGCGGCGCCGTCGCGTTACATCGCGCGCAGGCGATCGAGGATGGTTTCGGAAAACAATTCCGCGGGTAGAAGTTCCGGTCCCAGGAAGGTTGCTGGCGCGAGATCGGGGAAGGCGTTGCGCGCCCGCGCTTCGCGGACTTTGATTCGGCGCGCAAGCGCGCGCGGGCCGAACTCGACGTACAAAATCGACAGCGTCGCAGCGGTCAGCCGCAGCCGCCGCATCCGCTCGGATCGCTCGGCGGCGTAGGGGCGGAATAGCGCGGGCGTCCACTCGCGATTCTCGAGCATCAGGTCGCGCACGATGCGCACGTCGCGATAGGTGATCGACAGCCCCTGTCCGATAATCGGATCGTTGTGACCTGCCGCGTCTCCCACGAGCACCACGCCCGGCGCGTACGGCTCATCGGTCCAGGTGTCCTCGTTGCCATATGAATTGCAGGGACCGGCCGGTGTTGCGCTAGCAAGGTGTTCGCTGCCCGGCACGCACGTGAGCTTGAATGCGTCGAGAAAGCGCGCCTGATTGTCGGCGCCGGCCAGGCGCCGCCGATCGTCGAGTCCATAGCAGATGTACAGCCGGACGCGGCTCGGCGACTGCGGGAAGGCCAGAAAATTGACGTTGTCTTCGCTGCCGAGGATTTGCACGTCGTCGGGCCATCCGTCGGTATTATCGACGAGCAGTCCCGCCATCAGATGATGCGTCGGATCGCGATGAAGCGCGATACCGGCTTGACCGCGCACGATCGAGTTGCGGCCGTCGGCTCCGATCACGATGCGCGGTTTGAATTCGCGGACGCGCCCCTCGTGGCGAAATCTTACCGCCGGCGCGGCTCCGGGAGTGACTTGCAGGTCGGTTACTTCGCGAAGTATTTCGGCGCCGCGTGCCGTCGCCTCGGCGTTCAGGACGTCGCACATCAGCGGATGGCGCATGCACAGGGGAGACTTGAGCCCCATGCCCTCGAAGGCAGTCAGGTCGAGCGTCTGGGCCTGCGCGCTTGCGCTATCGATATCGTCGCCGTACGGGATGTGGCGTTTCAGATGATGCCCGCCCGCATTCACAAGGACCTCGTACAATCCCAGGCGCTGGGTTTCGGCGACGCCCCACGGCGCGATCCATTCGCCGCGCACGTGATCGACGTGGACGGAGGATTTTTCGAGAATCGCGGTTGCAATTCCCGCCCGTGCGAGAACGGCGGCAAGCGCGCTTCCGCCGATTCCGGCGCCGATCACCACGACCTCGGGATTCGTCTGGGCAGCCATAATCAACCGGCAGATTAAGCACACAAACCGCGTGGCCGCCACGAGGCGCGGTTCGCGCAGCGGCCTCGATTCCAAGGCACTGAAAGCTCATTCGTCATTTCGAGCCCCAGGCGAGAAATCCCTAGGCGTCGGTGTTCGCAGCCTCGCCACATTCAGCGGCTCATCGTCCGGGATTTCTCGCCTGTGCCTCGAAATGACGGATGGGGATGGTGCTGCGTGACGGGCGGAAAGAAGGACGGATGTCGGTCGTCCTGAGAACGGCGGCTCGAGAATCGCCTTGAAATATCGAACCTGCCGCCGTCGGCCGCGGCAATAACGCGCCGGGCGCCGCGCGATGCGGCGTCACTCGTCGAAGTCGATAATCTGGCCGGGTTGAGGACCGTGGACGATCCCCTCGAGGCCGGCGTCGAGGCTGGAGGCTTCAGGGTTTGATTTCTTTTCCGCCAGGCGTCGGGCTTTGCGCTGGTCTTTGTCCTGCTGTTTCTGTTTGCGGAGTTGTTCCTTGCGGCGTTTTTCATTCATGCGGTTTATCCCTCGCTAATCAGCTTGGCTCCGTTTTCCCCCGTCCGGCGAAAAAAAGAAAGGGCGGGCCGAAGCCCGCCCTTTGGTGTCATCCTACCAGCGGTCGCGTCCGCCGCCGCCGCCGCTGCGGTTTCCGCCGCCGCTGCGATTGCCGCCGCCGCCGCCGAAACCGGACTCGCGCGGCTTGGCCTCATTGACCTTGATATTGCGTCCCTTGAGTTCCGTCTCATTGAACTGCGCGATCGCCTTCGTGGCATCTTCCGCGTTGGTCATCTCGACAAAGCCGAATCCCTTCGACTGGCCGGAAAACTTGTCCATGATGACTGCTACGCTCGCGACCTGTCCCACCTGTGAGAAAAGTGACTCGAGATCGCTATTGGAAACCGTGTAGGCCAGATTGCCTACGTACAACTTGCTGGGCATGTTTTGCCCTCCGTTAGGTATGTGCCGGGAAAGCTCGAACAGAAAATCCGGGCTAATTCCCGGATTCAGATGAAGGAAACAATCCGACCGTTATAGCGGCATCCTATGCCGATCGCCGTCGCGAAGCTACAGGGGTTAAAGGCGCCGCTTTTCGGCGCCTGAACAGCCTCGGGACACGGAGTGTTTGCCCCGTGCCGTCACGATGCGCAAGCGGGATGAGGGATTCCTCGCGCGCAGCAGCCGGAGCCTGCCCTGAGCCTGTCGAAAGGCACGCGGGAATGACATAGGGGGGCGCGGGGGACGGACTAGAGTGCCGCTCAGTCGCGGTACATAGATTCGATTTGCTCGCGATAGTGCTCCTGGACGACTTTGCGGCGCAGTTTCAGGGTTGGAGTCAGCTCGCCGTTTTCCTGCGAGAAGGGATGCGCCACCAGGGTGAAGGCCGCGATCGCCTCGACGTCGGAGAGCGGCTTGTTGAACTCCTTGAGCTTCGAGCCAAAGAGCTGCCGAATAGCGGGGATTTGAACCAGGTCTTCGGGGCGTTTCGCGTCGAGTCCGTTGCTCTTCAGATAATCGCCCAGGTTTTCGAGGTTCGGAACCAGCAGCGCGGCGAGATGCTTTCTGCGGTCGCCGATCACGCATGCCTGCGCGATATACGGGTCGGTCGCAAGCCGGCTCTCGATATTCGCGGGCGAGATATTCCTGCCGCCCGAGAGCACGATGATCTCCTTCTTGCGATCGGTAATCGTAATGTAGCCCTCGGCGTCGATAGTCGCGATATCGCCCGTATGCAGCCATCCTTCGCTGTCGATCGCCTCGCGCGTTTCGTCTTCGCGCTTGTAGTAGCCCTTCATGACGTTGGGGCCGCGCACCAGCAGCTCGCCGTCCGCGGCGGTCATCGTCTGCACGGTGGCAAGCGGGCGGCCGACCGTGCCGATTCGCGTGCGTCCGCGATCGAGATTGACCGACACGACCGGAGCGGCCTCGGTGAGACCGTAACCCTCGACGATTGGGACTTCGGCGGCCGCGAGAAAGCGGAAAATTTCTTTGGGCAGCGGCGCTCCGCCGGAAATCAGATAGCGCAGCCTTCCGCCGAACACCGCGTTGATCCGCGCGAAGACGAGCTTGCGGAACAGCGCCATCGGGAGCGCGAGTTGCGGCGGCACGGTCTTGCCGTGATGGCGGTGCTCGGCGGCCTGCTTGCCGATGGAGACGGCGGTGTTGAAGAGCGCGCGACGGTAAGCGGGGCTCGATTCGACCTGCTTCATGACGCGGCTGTAAATCGCCTCCAGGAGCCGCGGCACGACCAGCAATACGGTGGGGCGGATCTCCTGCAGGTTCGACGCGATCGAGGTCAGTCCTTCGGCGAACGCGATCGATCCGCCAGCCATCATCACGGCGTAATATCCGTTGGTGCGCTCGAACGAATGCGCGATCGGCAGGACCGAGAGCGTCTGGTCGGTATCGCACAGGGTCAGCGCCGCGAGCGCGTCGTAGCAGTTGGCGAGGATATTGCCGTGCGTGAGCATCACGCCTTTGGACGGTCCGGTGGTGCCGGAGGTGTAGATGATCGTCGCCAGATCGTCGGACGCACCCGCGAAGATTGGCGCGGGAGATTCGGCGCTGGCCGACTCGAGGGTCAGCACGGGCGGTCCGCCGTTGGCGGCCGCTTGCGGCTCGGCGCCGTAGTGTATCGCGATGATCGCCTTCATCTCCGGCAGCGACGGCGCCATCGCGAGCAGCTTGTTTACGTGCTCGGCTCCGTTGGCGGCCACGATGCCCGCGCCCGAATCGGTGATCACGTGACGAGTCTCCTCGGCGCCGCTGGTGGTGTAGAGCGGGACCACGACGGCGCCGAGTCCGAGCACGGCCTGATCAACGATAATCCACTGCGGGGAATTATCGGAAAGGATTGCGACGCGATCGCCGGCGGCGACGCCGAGTCTGGCAAGGCCCGCGCGCAGGCGGCCGGCGGCGGCGGAAATCGCGTTGAAAGAATGACTCTGCCATTGCTTGTTGTGCTTGTCCCGCAGGAATGTTCGATCGCCATACTTTGCGGCCTGACGTTCGAATCCCAGAGCCAATGTTGCGACACGATCCGCCATAAGCGCCCTCGACCTCCGTCATCGTTAACATGCGTGTTCTAGCCCAAAGGCGATGCTCCGCCAAATGGAAGCGGCGGCGGTGCGGATGGCGCGCACGAGCGGGGGGTGGACGATGAAGTATGGCGCGAGCCTGGGATTAGCTCGTCTAGAGGGCGGATCAAGAATCGAACGCGCCCCTGCCCAAGAGTATTCATGTTGCGAGCACGGTTTTACTGAAGGAGTGGAAATGCCGCGTGGATTGTCGCGGGAGAAAAAATACTTGCAATCGCTGGAAAATTCCCAAGGCCGCTGCTATGTTGCGTTAGTTTTGGCTTGGAGCATCGACAGAATTTTTCATTTCACTAAACGCATTGCTGATGTGCATAATCGCGCGGAATTTATGAATCCGGGATTGCGCGCGCGCGAACTTAACTGCGCTCGGGCGTTGCGGCGCGCAGTATGGGCGTGCGCTCGAGAGCGCAGGGGGTGAGGCTTCCAAGATGCTGGAATACATGTATTTCCCGCACGATATTTCCACGTTCGGGCCGCAGATCGACTGGCTGTTCTCGCTGATATTCTGGATCGTCGGGATCACCTGGGTTGCGGTCACGATCACGATGGTCGTGTTCCTGGTCAAGTACCGGACTCGGCCGGGGCGCAAGGCGGAATATATCGAGGGCAACACACGGCTCGAGATGATATGGACCACGGCAACCGCCGTGATCATGATCATCCTTGCGCTGATGAGCCGCTCGACGTGGGCCGAGATCAAAGAGAACGGGCCGCCGGGGCAGGTCTTCTACAACGTCACCGCCAAGCAGTTTAACTGGGAGATCACCTACCCGGGACCGGACGGCAAATTCGGCACCAAGGACGACGTGACGGTCGAGAACGAGATGCACGTGCCGGTCAATCAGGTGGTGCGGATCGATCTTGCCTCGAAGGATGTCATCCACAGCTTTTTCGTGCCCAACCTGCGGCTCAAACAGGACGCGGTGCCGGGGCGGGTAATCAAGGTCTGGTTCGAGGCGAAGGAGATCGGCACCTACGATATACCGTGCGCCGAGCTGTGCGGATTCGGGCACTCGGGGATGCAGGGGACGCTGACCGTCGAGTCGGAAGCGGATTTTCAGAAATGGCTCAAGGATCAGTACGCAAACGCCAACCAGTAATGGATGAGTTTGCCGCGATGCGGCGCGGAGGAGAATTGCTCAGATGAGCAGCACGGCAGCGGTTGCGATCCACGGCGCGCACGCCGAGCATCACGAGCTCGGCTTTTGGCGCACCTACGTTTTTTCGGAAGACCACAAAATGATCGCGCGCCAGTTTCTTTTCCTGGCGCTGTTCATGATGTCGATCGGCGGGTTGATGGCGATGCTGATGCGGCTGGACCTGGCGTGGCCCGACACGCAGTTCAGCTTTCTGCGGATATTTCCGCAGTCGATCCAGACCGACAGCGCGATCACCGCGGCGACCTACAACTCGGCCTTCACGATGCATGCGACGATCATGATCTTTTTCGTCGTGATGCCGATCCTGGTGGGATGCTTCGGCAACTTCCTGATTCCTTTGATGATCGGCGCGCGCGACATGGCCTTTCCCAAGCTCAACATGCTCTCGTTCTGGGTGGGCGCGGTCGCCGGAGTGATCATGCTGTCGTCGTTTTTCGTGCCGGGCGGACCGGCCGCGGCGGGATGGACCTCGTACGCGCCGCTGAGCGCGGTGCCGATCTACACCGGCGTCGATTGGGGGCAGGACCTCTGGTGCATCAGTATTATCGTGCTCGGCGTGTCGTCGCTGATGGGCTCGATCAATTACATCACGACGATCATCAACATGCGGACCAAGGGGATGTATTTCTTCCGGATGCCGCTGACGATCTGGGCGCTGTTCATCACCGCGATCCTGCTTTTGCTGGCGCTGCCGGTGCTGACCACGGCGCTGGCGCTGTTGCTCTTCGACCGGATGGGCGGAACCCATTTCTTTTTGCCCTCGGGCGGCGGCGAGCCGATCCTGTGGCAGCATCTGTTCTGGTTCTTCGGGCATCCCGAGGTTTACATCATGATCCTGCCCGCGATGGGGATCGCCTCGGAGATAATCGCGACGTTTTCGCGCAAGCCGATATTCGGATACCGCGCGATGGTCTATGCGATCTGCGCGATTGCGGGGTTGTCATGGATGGTGTGGGGGCATCACATGTTCCAGTCCGGGATGGATCCGGAACTCGGAACCGGGTTCATGCTGAGCACGATGGTGATCGCGGTGCCGTCGGCGATCAAGACGTTTAACTGGCTGGGCACGTTGTATAAGGGCGACATCCATTACACGACGGCGATGCTTAATGCGTTGTCGTTTGTGGCGATGTTCGTGATCGGCGGATTGTCGGGCATTTTCATGGCTTGCACGCCGGTGGACATGTACATCCACGACACCTACTTCATCGTCGCGCACATCCATTACGTGCTGTTCGGCGGGAGCTTGTTTGGAGTTTTCGCGGGGGTGACTTACTGGTTTCCGAAAATGTTCGGACGTATGATGAACGAAACTCTGGGCAAGATTCACTTCTGGATCACGTTTGTCGCGTTCAACTGCACGTTTTTCCCGATGCATATTCTTGGCATGGGCGGCCACATGCGGCGAATCTACAACCCGACGCAGTACGATTTCCTGAAGCCGCTCGAACCGATCAATATGTTCATCTCGATCAGCGCCTTCGTGCTCGGTTCCGCGCAGTTCCTGTTTCTTGCGAACATGATCTGGAGCTATTTCAAGGGCGCGAAAGCCTCTGAGAACCCGTGGAACGCCAACACGCTGGAATGGAGCGCGCCATCCCCTCCGGGGCATGGCAATTGGCCCGGTCCGGTGCCGGCGGTTTACCGCGGTCCTTATGAGTACAGCTCGCCCGAATCGGAGGCGGATTACCTCCCGCAATGGCAGGTCGCCGAACACGCGACGGCGGCCGCTGATTGAAGGCAGGGTTCCGCGGAGCGAATGACTGAGACGGATTTATCGCTGGCTCGCGAACGCGCGCTGCATCGCTTTGCGATGCTGGCGGCGGGGGCGACGTTCTGCCTGATTTTTGTGGGCGGGCTGGTCACCTCGACCGGATCGGCGCTGGCCGTTCCCGACTGGCCGCTTGCGTTCGGCAAGCTGATTCCCGCATGGCAGGGCGGAATCCGCTTCGAATTCGGGCATCGCGTGGTCGCCGCGATCGTGGTGGCGCTTACGCTAATCCTGATGGGGTGGGCCTATCTGGTCGAGCCGCGAAAATGGGTTCGCACGACGATCATGGCGGCGTTCGGACTGATCATCGTGCAGGCGATCCTCGGCGGAATCACGGTGCTGTTCGAATTGCCGCTGCCGATTGCGGTTGCGCATGCCGGCACGGCGCAGGCGTTCTTCTGCCTGATGGTGTCGATAGCGATTTTTACCAATCCGCGCTGGTCGCGCACTGCGCATCGCGAGGAAGCGCCGGCGCGCGTTCCGCTGGCGATGCTGGCCGGCGTGACGACGGCGGTCATCTATTTGCAAATCCTGGTCGGCGCCGTGATGCGCCATCTTGGCGCCGGACTGGTCATCCCGGATTTTCCGCTGGCGTTCGGGCAATTGATTCCGCCCTATTGGGACGAGTACATCGCGGTGAATTTCGCGCATCGATGCGGCGCCGTTGTGGTTACGATCATGGTCGTTTGGACGGTCGCGCGCGTCTTGCGGACGCATCGCGATGAAGCGGAGCTTCGCCGGCCCGCGCTCGGACTGATCCTGCTGCTCGTGATGCAGATCTGCCTGGGCGCGCTCACGATCTGGACCGGACGCGCGGTTATCCCGACCACCAGCCACGTGCTGATTGGCGCGGCGGTGCTCGCGACCAGCCTGACAATCACGCTTCGCGCGTATCATGTTTATGGAATGGCGGGCCGCGGCCGCGCCGCTGTGGCGGGCGCCGATGCGCATCCGCGCGAGCACTCGCTCGGGCATCAGGTGTCGGCGTGAACGCGAAAGCCGCGACGATAGAAGCCGAGGCGGGAGCCGCGCGTGCGCGCGTGGGCGCATACCTTGAACTCACCAAGCCGCGCGTGGTCGCGATGGTTCTGGTCACGACGCTGGCCGGGTTTTATCTCGGCGGACGCGGCGGCTTCGATTTTGCTCTCGCATTCAATTTGATTTGCGGCACGGCGCTGGCCGCGGGCGGCACGCTCGCGCTCAATCAATACATGGAACGCGAAACCGACGCTCTGATGCGCCGCACCCAGCATCGCCCGCTGCCCGACGGCCGGTTGCGTCCGGCCGAAGCACTGGTATTCGGATGCGCGGCGAGTGCGCTTGGCTTCGCGTACCTGATTGCGGCGACCAATCTGCTCTGCGCCGGGGTCACGGCGGCGATCACGGCGGTTTATCTGCTCGCCTACACTCCGCTCAAACGGCGCTCGTGGCTGTGCGACGTGATTGGAGCGATACCGGGCGCGCTGCCTCCCCTGGCGGGATGGGCCGCCGCGCGCGGAAGCCTTGCCGCGGAGCCGCTGGTGATGTTCGGGATCATGTTCTTGTGGCAATTGCCCCATACCTTCGCGGTCGCGCGGCTCTACCGCGAGGATTACGCGCGCGCGGGAATCCATCTGCTGCCGGAAGACCGGAGCTGGGGCAATCCGTCGGATCCGGTCGTGATCGGCGCGGGTCTCGGTCTGCTCGCGATTGGTATCGCGCCGTGGCTGATGGGATTTGCGGGCGCGGCGTATGGCGCGATTGCCGCGCTGGGGGGCGCCGCGATGTTGCTTTTGGGGATCGCGATGGTTCGCGCGCCGGGCCGCGCGCAAGCGGCCCGACGGCTGCTCTTCGCGTCGCTGATTTATCTGCCGATCGTTTTATTGATGATGGTAATCGACAAGGTTTAGGCGCGTTCAAGAGAAGCATCGATGCCAGCGTTGGTCAGCCGCGAGGAAGTCAGGCAAGAGAACCGCCGGGTTCTGAAGATTATTATCGGCGTGATGATTTTTCTGGTGATGGTGTCGGTCGTGACAATTCTGGTCAAGCACTGAGGCGATGCGCGCGTAAGTGACATGAGTGTAACCACGGCAAAAATCCGCCCGCTGATCGCGCCGCCCCGGCGCGGCGCCGCGGCGGGCGACGAGACCGAGCGCAAGTTCATCAGCAACGGAATGCTGGCGCTGCTGATGGTGATCGGCACCGAGATGATGCTGTTCAGCGCGCTGATCGGCTCGTTCATCGTCTTCCGCCTGCAAGCGGCGTTTTGGCCGCCCCCGGCGCTGCCGCGGCTGCCGATCGGCGTAACCTGGATCAACACCTTCGTGCTGCTGGCGAGCGCCGGGACGATGACGCTTGCGATGCGCGCGGTGCATCAGAGCCGCCAGCGGCTGCTGCGGCGCTGGATCGCAGTGACAGGGGTGCTCGGGGTGACGTTTCTTGCGGTGCAGGGGTCCGAATGGGTGCGGCTGATTGCGCACGGGCTGACGCTTTCGAGCGGGGTCTACGGCGCGACGTTTTATATTCTGATCGGACTGCACGGCCTGCACGTTTGCGCCGGAGTCATCTGGCTGTGCGGTGTCGCGATGGCGGCGCTGGGCGGGCGCTATAACGCGCGCAACGCGGCGCCGGTCGAATTGTGCACGGTGTACTGGTATTTCGTGTGCGCGATCTGGCCGGTTTTGTTTGTGCTGGTCTATTTACTGTGAGGCAAGAGTTTCGCCAGGGGAGTATCGAGGGGATCATGAAAAAAGTTTTGACCGGAACGGGAATCATCGCGCAGGCGATTGCGATGGTCGCGGCGGCGGCCGGAGTTGCCGACGCGTGCGCGATGTGCGGGCTGTCGCCGGGCGACCATGCGATCCACGCGTTTAACACCAGCGTGTTATTCATGCTGGCCGGTCCTTATGTGACGCTGGCGGCGATCGGCGCGATCCTTTACGGCGCCTACCGGCGCTCGGTCCGCAAAGAGGGACTGTCGGCTGTCGCCAAGCGCTAGCGCGCGGCTTTGCGGCGCGACTCGATTTCGACGGGGAGACGACGATGAGTGAGGCTCTGGCAGTGGATGCGCACGCGCAAAGCGCGATTGTGGACGAGTACGAACCTTCGCTAACGCCGGGGAACTCCGGCAAGCTCGGGATGTGGACGTTTCTGGCCGCCGACGCGATGACCTTTGGCGCGGCGATCGCGGCCTATGGCGCGCTGCGTTACAACAACGTCAACTGGCCCAAGCCGGCGGACTACCTGGGTATCACCACCACCGCGGTCATGACGTTCATCCTGATCTGCTCGAGCGTCACGATGGTCGAGGCAATCTCGGGGGTCAAGGAAGGCAACCAGTCGAAGTTCAAGCTGTTCATGTTCGGGACGATTCTCGGCGGCCTGGCGTTCCTCACGATGCAGGCTTTCGAGTGGCATCATCTGCTCATCGAACGCAGGATGTCGATCCATCGCGACTTGTTCGACGCGACGTTTTTCATCCTGACCGGGTTTCACGGATGCCACGTGCTGGGCGGCGTCGTGTACAACACGGTGATCTGGATTCGCGGCCTGATGGGCAAGATTCCGCAGAGCAAGGCGGGACTGGTCGAGATCGCGGGGCTGTACTGGCACTTCGTCGATCTCGTGTGGATCCTGATTTTCACCTTCGTTTATCTGATCTAGGGCGCGCGAATCGCCTCGGGAGGCGCAAGGATCGATTATGGCGGCTGAAGCGGCAATGGAATCCAATCAGGCCCACGCGGAACATTCGGGGCCGAGCTATATCGCAGTCTTCATTTACCTTTCAGTGCTGACCGGCGTCGAACTGCTGGTCTATGCGATGAACTTTCCGACCGACCTCAAAATCGGGCTGCTGGTGGCGCTCGCACTGGCCAAGGCGGTGTTGGTCGCGATGTATTTCATGCATCTTGCAACCGAACACAAAGGACTGTGGGTGATTGCGGCAACGCCGATGGTGCTGGTCGCGTTCTGCTACCTGATGCTGCGGCCCGATTTGAGCAAGCGCGCGTGGGCGCACATCCACCAAAGCCCAACAGCGGTGACGGAGCCCGCGGCGGCGCCTCCGCAGTCGTAGGGGAGCGCGGAGCTTCGGCGTTGATTCCTTATTCGTTACTGCCGCGGCTCAACGCGATTCTGAATTCGACCGCGGCCGTTCTGCTGGCGGCGGGCTTCGTTTTTATCAAGCGAAAAAACGTGCCGGCGCATCGCCTGTGCATGCTCGGCGCGCTGGCGGTTTCGGTGCTCTTCCTGGCTTCGTACCTGACCTTTCACGCGCACGCGGGAGAGGTCCGTTTTGGCGGGAGCGGATGGATTCGTCCGGTCTATTTCACGATTCTCGTTCCGCACGTAATCCTGGCGATAACGATTGTTCCCCTCGCGCTGATCACCGCCTCGTACGCGCTGCGCGGGCGCTTCGCGTCGCATCGGCGAATCGCGCGATGGACCTGGCCGCTGTGGATGTACGTCTCGGTCACCGGGGTGGTGATTTATTTCCTGCTGTACGTGATTTATACGCCGATCATGCCGTGAACCGCGCGTCGCGGAGTCAGCGGAGTAAGCACCCTTGTATGTTGGCGCCATCATCGCAAGATGGGGGAGGGCGCGGCAGGCCGAAGCACTCTGGGTCGCGCGAGGCCGTGGGTGAGCGGGGGTCGCCGCGCCCTCAAGCAGCGGTAAGAGCCCGAACAGTCGC
>DATLTX010000038.1:0-12007 GCA_035533435.1 Binataceae bacterium (SeqCode) | reverse complement strand
GAGCGCGCCCTCGTCGAGCAACACCTGCACCGTCTCTTCCATGAAGAACGGGTTGCCCTCGGTCTTTTCGATGATGAGCCGCTTCAGCGCGCCGAGTTCGGCTCCGTCGCCGAGCAGCGCGCTCAGCATCTCGTCGGCGCTGTCCTTGCCGAGCGGGTCGAGTCGCAACTGCGTGTAGTAAGTCTTGCTGTTCCACTGATGTGAGTATTCGGGCCGGTAGTTCACCAGCATCAGGATGCGCGCCGTGCCGATTGAGTCGGCGAGCAGGTTCAGGAAGCCCTGCGATTCGTCATCGACCCAGTGCAAGTCTTCGAAGATCACGAACAGCGGCTGATTGAGGCTCTCGCGCAGCAGGATGCGCTTGATCGCGTCGAGCGCGCGCCGCTTGCGGGTCTGCGCCTCGACCTCCGCGACCTGATTGTTCTCATCGGCCAAGCCGAGCAGCGAATGCAGGTAGGGCAGCGCGTCCTCCAGAGATCGATCGAGCGTCAGCACCTTGCCGTTGATCTTTTCGCGCCGGGTGCGCTCATCGTCATCTGAGCTGATCTTGAAATAGCTCCACAGCAAATCGATCACCGGCAGGAACGCCGATGCCTTGCCGTGCGAGACCGAGAACGCCTCGAGCACCATCCATCCTGATTGCGAGATCGCCTTGAACTCGAATATCAGACGCGATTTGCCGACTCCGGCCTCAGCCATCGCGGCGACAATCTGCCCGCGTCCCGCCTTGGCCTGCTCGGCCGCGCGCTTGAGCGCGTCCATCTCGGCCTGCCGCCCCACGAACTTCGACAATCCGCGCCCCGCCGAGCGTTGCAATCGCGTGCGCAGCGGTCCGAGGCCGGTGACCTCGTAAACGTTGACCGGCTCGCTGACGCCCTTGACCTTGGTCGGTCCCAGCGGCTTGAGCGCGAAATAGCCCTCGACCAGCTTGCGCGTCTGCTCGCTTACCGCGATCAAACCTGTCGGCGCGAGCGCCTGCATCCGCGAGGCGAGATTGGTCGTGTGTCCGATCGGCGTGTACTCGGTGTGTCCATCGCCGGTTGCGATCAAACGCACGACGACTTCGCCCGTGTTCACACCGACACGCGCCTCGAGCGGCAGGTTGCCGGCCTCGCGCAATCTGGCCGAGTACTGTTTTAGCTCTTCTTGCATCCGCAGCGCGGCGTAGAGAGCGCGCTGCGGATGGTCCTCATGCGCGACGGGGGCGCCGAACAGCGCGAAGATGCCATCACCAGTGGACTGCACGATGTAACCGTCGTATCGGCGCACTGCCTCGATCATCAGCTTCAGGGCTGGATCGACAATCGCGCGCGCTTCCTCAGGATCAAGATCCTGCTCGAGCTCGGTCGATCCTTTGATATCCGCGAACAGCGCCGTGACCGTCTTGCGCTCGCCCTCGAGCGATGCGGCGTCGTCGCCTACGCGGACTGCGATCGAGGTCTTTGGCGGCTCTGGCGCTGATGCTGCGGGCGCCAGTGCCGTCGTGCATTGGCCGCAGAATTTGAACCCGGGCGGGTTCTCGAAATGGCATTTAGTACAGACGAGCGCGAGCGCCGCGGTGCACTGTCCGCAGAATTTCATCCCGGCGGGATTCTCGAATCCACACTTCGAACAGCGCATGTATGCGGGTACTCCTCGCTCGAAGGACGATTAGTTCAAAGACACCTCGACCTTTTCTCGGTTCAGCGGTCGATGCCGCCGGGTGTGCCGCGCCGCGCTCTGCCGGCCCGTCCGGTGGAGCGATATTAGTTGAAGCACTTGCAGTTGCAAGTTGCTTTTCGTCGCCCGCAAAAGTTTGTCAGACGAATAGACGCGGTCGAGTGAGAATGACCAAACCGCCAAAGAATTCCGCCTTGCGAAGTCCTCTCGCCCTCGAATCGGCCGAGATTTTCTGCGATAAAGAACAGGATCAGGAGAGTGAGAAAAATGAGCACGCGACATGTGGTTGTAATCGGAGCGGGAATCGGCGGGATGTGCACCGCTCGCGTGCTGTCCGATCATTTCGGGCACGTCACCGTCATCGAACGCGATGAACTCGCCGACGCGCCGATGCATCGCAAGGGCGTGCCGCAGAGCCGTCATCCGCACGGCCTGCTCGATCGCGGACGCCGCGAGCTCAACGTGATGTTCCCGGGGCTCGACGATACCCTCCACGCGCGCGGCGGGCTCGACCTCGACGCCGGACTCGATCTCGCCACGCTCCAGCCCGAGGGCTGGGCGCGGCGCCGGCGCACTGGTCATCAGATGCTGTTCGCGAGCCGCCTCCTGATCGAGGCGGTCATTCGCGAGCGCGTAAAGGCGATAGCAAACGTAAAATTTGTCGAAGCGACCGAGGTCACGCGCCTGACCGTCGCGCAGGGCGACCGCAATCGAGTGACCGGCGTCGCGACGCGCAACCTCGGCGACAACTCGGCGAGTCAAATCGATGCGGATTTGATCGTCGATTGCAGCGGACGCAGCTCGCGCGCGCCGCAATGGCTCGAACAACTGGGTTATCCGCCCGCCGAACGCGAAGTCGTCGATGCGGCCGCGGGCTACAGCACCTGCTGGTACCAGGCGCCGCCGGCAGCCGAGCGCCCGGCGAGCTGGTGGTGGAAGGGAATTTTTCTCAATCCGTCGGCACAGCCGGTCAAGCCCGAGGATTTCTATTTCGCGCTGACCTTGCCGATCGAGGGCGACCGATTTTTACTGACGCTGGCCTCGTGGGGCGGGCGCCCGCTTCCCGCCGACCATGAATCATTCGCCGCGCTGTGCGCGAAGCTGCGCTCGCCGATCGTCGCCGAGGCGCTCGCGATCTCGAAACCGATCTCCGCGATCTTTCATCGCCGCGGCATGCAGAATATCTGGAACCACTACGAGCGATGGAGCGGACCCGCGGGATTCGTCAGCGTCGCCGACGCGGTCTGCGGTTTCAATCCGGTTTACGCGCAGGGGATGACCAGCGCTTCGGTCTGCTCGCAGGTGTTGGGGAAAGTTGTATCCGAACTCGAGCCTGGCGATCCCGGCTTTCCCGCGTTGTTCTTCAAGCGTCAGGCTGAATTCGTAAGACAGCCGTGGGCGCTGTCGGTCGCGCGCGATCGCCAGGCGCTCGCGCAGGGACACGACGCGCCGCAGGCCGAAGGAGAAATCAGCGGCGAGATGTGGGAGCGCATCATGCGCGAGGGAGCCGGCGTGCCGGTAATCGCCGAAGCAATCTTCGACGTGATCAATCTGAACCGACCGCCCGAGTCGTTAGTCAATGATACGGAATTCGTGGCCGCAGTGACCGAGATCCTGCAGCGCCCGCCGCGGCCCGCGGCCCCGGACCAGGACCTGGCGCCGTATCCGCCCGCAACCATTGTCGATTGAGGAGTAACTAATGAACACGATCAAGCCGAACCGCATGCGCTCGGGAATTTTCCTCGCGCCCTTTCATCCGACCGATGAAGATCCCACGCTCGCACTGCGGCGCGATATCGATTTGCTCGAGCATCTCGATCGAATCGGTTTCGACGAAGCCTGGATCGGAGAGCATCACTCGGCGGGTTACGAAATTATCGCGTCGCCGGAACTGATAATCGCCGCAGCCGCCGAACGGACTGAGCGCATTCGTTTGGGCACCGGCGTCATCTCGCTGCCTTATCATCAGCCGCTGATGGTCGCGAACCGGATCATTCAACTCGATCATATGACGCGCGGCCGCGCGATGTTCGGAGTTGGGCCGGGCCTGTTGCCCTCGGACGCCGAGATGCTCGGCGTGCCGGTGCCCAAGCAGCGCGACCGGATGGCCGAATCGCTCGATGTAATCCTGCGTCTGCTCGCGGGCGAAGTAATCACCGAGCAAACCGAATGGTACACACTCAAGGAAGCGCGCTGCCAACTGCTCCCCTACTCGCGACCGCGGCCCGAGTTCGCCGTCGCGAGCACGTTTACTCCTTCTGGCGGCAAGCTCGCCGGCCGCTATGGAATCGGGATGCTCTGCGTGGCCGCGTCGCAGCAGGGCGCGTATGACGTGCTCGGCACCAACTGGCAGGTCGCGTGCGATATCGCGCGCGAGCACGGCCGCGAGATGGACCGCTCGGTCCTGCGCCTGGTCGCCCCGATGCATATCGCTGAAAGCCGCGAGCAGGCGATGCGCGAGGTAAAGTTCGGCCTGACCAAATGGGTCGATTACTTCAGCCGGATCAACCCCACCGCCAGCGGAGACGACCTGAGCGCCGCCAATCCCGCCGAGGGCATGGTCGAATCGGGACGCGCTGTGATCGGCACTCCCGACGACGCGATCGCGATGGTCGAAAAACTCGAAAAGCAGTCGGGCGGGTTCGGATGCCTGCTGATGCTCGCGCACAACTGGGCGAACTTCGAGGCGACCAAACACTCCTATGAGCTGTTCGCGCGCCACGTGCTGCCGCGCTTCAACGGCGCCAATCTCGGGCGGACCGCGTCGCTCCAGTGGTACACCGAGCACAATCATGAATTGATTGGCAAGGCGATGCAGGCCGCCGCCGATACCGTGCAGAAGTTCATGGCGGAACAGGCGGCCAAGAAAAGCCACTAGTCATTGCGAATACGTTCGCCGGGGAAATTGCCATGTCAACTATACAATGGCCGAAGGGCCGTATCGTCGCGGTCGCGCCGCGCGGGAATCAGCCGTCGATCAATCTGGCCGTCCATGAAATGGGCGAAGGGCCGGCGGTGGTTTTCTGCCACGGATTCCCCGAGCTGGCATACTCCTGGCGCTACCAGCTTCCCGCGGTGGCAGCGGCGGGTTTCCGCGCGATCGCGGTCGATCAGCGCGGCTATGCCGAATCCAGCGCGCCGGCCGCGGTCACTGACTATGGCCTGACGGAGCTCACCGGCGACCTGGTTGGACTGCTCGACGCGCTCCGTATCGAGCGCGCGATCTTCGTCGGCCACGACTGGGGCGGCTTTGTGGCGTGGGCGATGCCGGTGCTGCATCCGGAGCGCACCGCCGGAGTTATCGGAGTATGCACGCCGTACATGGCGATTCCGCCAACCTCAGTCATGCGCACGATGGTCGGCGGAAAGGACGAGCGCCATTATATCCTGTGGTTCCAGGAGCCGGGCCGCGCCGAGAGCGTGATGGATAGCAAGGCGCGTTTGATTTTCGACCGCCTGATGCGCGCACCGCAGAGTCCGGAGGAATCGGCCAAGCGGTTCATGGCCTCGGGCGCGTTCGACATGAATCCGTTCCGGCGGATCGAGGAACTGACGCCCGACACGCCGCCGATCGTCACGCCCGAGGAGTTGGACGTGTACGTGGCGGCGTTCGAGAAGACCGGCTTTCGCGGCGGTATCAACTGGTACCGCAATATCGATCGCAACGCGCGCGAGCTTCCCGCAATCGGAACACAAAAGCTGACCCTGCCGACGCTGATGATCACGGCGCAGTGGGATGCCGCGCTGCCGCCGCGTCTGGCCGAAGGGATGCCCATGCTGTGCTCGGACCTTGAGATGACTCGGATCGATCGCGCCGGCCATTGGGTGCAGCAGGAGTTCCCGAGCGAGGTGAACAGCGCAATCACCGGATGGCTCAGCCGGCGGATGCGGGGATAGCTATTTCGCGCGCGAAGTTCGTTCGCCGTGCATTTACCGGCCCTGGAATTTCGGCTTGCGCTTCTCCATAAAGGCGCGCCGCCCCTCGGCGTAGTCGGCGCTTTCGAAACATGCGGCGACCTCCGCCGCGAGCGCTTCGAGCTTGCGCCGCGCGGGGTCCTTCAGCGCCTCGCGCACCGCCATCTTGCTGGCGCGCACGGTGAGCGGCGCGTTCTCGCCGATCATCTGCGCGTAGCCGCGCACCGTATCTTCGAGCTCGGCCGCGGCAACGACGCGGTTGACGAGTCCCATCCTGAGCGCCTCTTGCGCGTCGAATTGGCGCGCGGTGAACAGAATCTCACTGGTGCAGGCTGGACCGACTATATCGACCAGCCGCTTCACTCCGTCGAATCCGTAGCCGAGTCCCAGGCGCGCCGCCGGAATTCCGAAGCGCGCGTCTTCTGAGCAGATCCGCAAATCGCACGACAGCGCGACTGCCAGTCCTCCGCCGAGGCAGAAGCCGCGGATCATCGCGATCGACGGTTTCTTAAGGCTCGCGAGCGCCGCCGTTCCGGCTCCGCTGCGCAGGCTGTAGCGTTCGTTGGCCTCGCGGTTGGCGCGCTGATCTTCAAACTGAGAGATGTCCGCGCCCGAGACGAACGCCTTGTCGCCGGTCCCGGTCATCACGACCACGCGCACCTCTGGGTCAGCCTCGAATGCGTCGAGCACGCGCGGAATCGCCTCCCACATCTCGGTCGAGACGGCGTTGCGCCGCTCGGGGTTGTTGAAGATCATCCATCCGATTGGCGCGTCTTTTTTTCCGAACAGCTTCTGCGTTTCGGTGCTCATTATTTTCATCCGTCAGATTACGTGATGCTTGCGCAGCTCGGCGATCGTGGCGTCGTCGTAGCCAAGCTCGTGAAGAATCTCGTCGCTATGCTGCCCCGCTTCGGGAGTCGCGCTGACGATCGCGCTGTCGGTGCGCGAAAGCGTTACCGGCTGCCCGACCAGGTTGATCGTGCCGAGTTGCGGATGCTCGACGGATTGCGCGATTGCGAGATGGCGTACCTGCGGGTCGGCGAATACCTGATCGATCGTGTTGATCGGACCGCACGGAACGCCGGCGTCGTTCAATGCGGTAATCCAATATTCAGACGGTTTGGTTTTTGTTACCGCCGCGATCTCGGCGTTGAGTTGCGCGCGGTTCCGCGACCGGCTGGCGGGATCGGAGAAGCGCGGATCGCTGGTCCATCGCGTGGCGTCCATCACCCGCGCCATCGCGGCGAACATCGGCTGTCCGACGGCCGCGATATTGATCCTGCCGTCGCTCGTCTCGAACACTCCGGTTGGAATCGCGGTCGGATGGTCGTTGCCGGCCTGCTGCGGCACGCGGCCGTCCATCAGCCATCGCGTCGCCTGAAAATCGAGAATCGCGATCTGCGCTTGCAACAACGAGGTCTGCACCCATTGCCCGAGTCCCGATACTTCACGCTCGAGCAGCGCGGTCAGAATGCCCATCGCGCAGTAGAGTCCCGCCGTCGTGTCGGCGATCGCGATTCCCGCGCGCACCGGACCCTGCCCCGGCAGCCCGGTCAGCGACATCAGCCCGCCCATCCCTTGCGCGATTTGATCCACTCCCGGCCGCGACGCGTATGGTCCGTCCTGGCCGAAGCCCGAGATGCTGCCGTACACGAGGCGCGGATTGATCTTGCTGAGCGCTTCATAGTCGATGCCGAGGCGATGCTTTACGTCGGGGCGAAAGTTCTCGACCACAACGTCGGCGTCCGCGATCAGCTTGAACAGGATCGCCTTGCCCGCTTCGGCTTTCAGGTCGAGCGTCAGGCTGCGCTTGTTGCGATGCAGATTCTGGAAATCCGAGCTGTGACGCGCCCATCCGAAGCCGTCCGCCTCGGGCATCTCGACTTTGATCACCTGCGCGCCCCAGTCGGCGAGCTGGCGGACGCAGGTTGGACCCGAGCGCACCCGAGTTAGATCGATCACCTTGAAACGTTGCAGTGGCAGAGCTTTGCCCATTTTTTACCCGCTATCGGCGCGCCTGGCGCGAGTTCCGGATCGTTCCACGTTCCGGAGCGTTTTTCCATCCGCTCGCGCGCGGCTCGATCAAACAGCGCTGCCGCTCGAGAACGCGCCGCCGCGCCCCCTTTGCTACAGCACCGCAGTCTCGCTAGCTTGCATCCGAAGAAGATATTGGGGTTACATCAACGTCCGCGTTCGGCTCGTACAGGAGGAGACTAGAACGATGAAATCCATGATTCGCACCATGACAATGCTGGCCGCCATCGCACTTGCGGTCGCGTCGATGGGATCGCCCGCGCGGGCCCAGGAGGCCAGCAGCTCAGGCGCCGCGGCAAGCTCCGCACCCGATGCGCAGAAGATGACGGTCCGCACCGGATACCTGACCTGTCACGTGAGCTCGGGATGGGGTTTTATCTTCGGGTCATCGCGCGACGTGAAGTGCGCCTACGCATTGCAGCCGGGATACACCGAGTACTACACCGGGACGATCTCGAAGTTCGGCGCGGATATCGGCTACCTCCAGTCGGCGGTAATCCTGTGGGCCGTCGTCGCTCCGACGAACAATCTCGGGCAGGGCGCTCTGGCCGGGCATTACGCTGGTGCAACCGCCAGCGTCGCGGTCGGAGTGGGCGCGGGAGCCAACGTGCTGGTCGGAGGATTCAAGAACTCGATCGCGCTGCAGCCGGTGTCGATCGAAGGACAGAACGGACTCAACGTCGCGGCGGGAGTCACGCAGCTCGTGCTGAAATTCGACAAGGCAAAAAAGGCCAAGTCCGACTAACGCCGGAAGCCGAAGCCTCGCTTATCCGAAGGGCCGTCCGCGATATCGGGCGGCCCTTCTTCTATTTCCCGCGGCGGTTGGCGCGTCAAGGCGGCTGCGCTACGCTTGTGATGGATGCACCGCACCGATTCATTAATGCAAAACTCCACGCGCAACTGATCGCCCAGCGATGCCCACCGCGACTCGCGCCGCACCCGTAATCGCACTCCTGACCGACTTCGGTCATCGCGATCACTACGCCGGTGTGATGAAGGGCGTGATTGCGCGGCTCGCGCCGCGCGCCCGAATGATCGACCTCACCCACGCCGTCGCGCCACAATCGATCGTCGCCGGCGCGCTCGCGCTCGCGCAGAGCTGGCGCTATTTTCCCGCGCGGACAATTTTCCTCGCCGTGGTCGATCCGGGAGTCGGCACCGCGCGCAAGCCGATCGCAATCGAGACCCGCTCCGGCGCGCGCTTCGTCGGCCCCGACAACGGCCTGCTCGCGCTCGCCGCCGCCCAGGCGGGGATTGGCCGGATCGTGGAACTCAACGCGCCGCGCTACCGCCTGAGCGATGTCAGCTCGACCTTCCACGGCCGCGACATCTTCGCGCCCGCGGCCGCGTGGCTCGCGCGCGGCACGTCAATTCGCGCGCTGGGTCCCGCCGTCGATCGGCTGATTGCGCTCGCGCTGCCCGAGCCGTCGATGACGAATAAGCTCATCCGCGGCGAGGTGATCCACGTTGACGGCTTCGGCAACCTGATCACTAATATCGGGGCCGTCGCGGTCGCGACCTTGAGCGCTTGCTTTCGCGGAAAACCGCTTTCAGTTAGGATCGGCCCGAGCGCGGCGATCAAAATTTATCGCGCCTATGGGGACGCGCCGACGGGCGGCCCTCTTGCGACGATTGGCAGTTTTAACCTCCTCGAGATTGCGGTGCGCGACGCCAGCGCCGCGCTGCACTATAGTGCCGGCGCCGGCACGAGCGTCGTCGTCAGCATCGCGCCCGCGCGACACAAAGATTGACCATGGATGACGCCACCGCACACAGGGACGCTCCCGGCGTTCTGACTGATATTCCGCGCTACGCCGCCGAGGTTGCACCCGCGATCGGTCCCGGCCCGCGCGTGTCGCACGCGCTACTGCCCGAGGGGATTCCGCCGCTCAACCTCGTGCTGTTCGCGCTCACTCTGCTCAGCACCACGATGGCTGGCGCGTACATGACGGGCGCCGATCTTTCGCCGCGTCATCCGCTCGGCAGTATCGTCGGACTTGCGTCGGGTCTGTCGTTCTCGCTTCCGCTGATGGCGATTCTGCTCGCGCACGAGATGGGTCATTACGTGACCGCGCGGCGCAACGGCGTGAACACGAGCCTGCCCTACTTCATCCCGGCGCCGTTTCCTTCGTTTTTCTTCATCGGAACCTTCGGCGCATTCATCCGCTTGCGGCAGATGCCGCCGACACGGCGCGTGATGTTCGATATCGGCGCGGCGGGACCGTGGGCCGGGATGATGATCGCGCTGCCTTGCGTGCTGATCGGACTGCATCTGTCGGACATCCAGCCGCTCACGCAAGGCTCGGGCGGCCTGGAGCTCGGCAACTCGATCCTCTTCTACGGGCTCTCGCGCTGGATGCTCGGGGTGAACCCGGACCTGGTCAACGTCAACCTGCATCCAATTGCATTCGCCGGGTGGATCGGGTTTTTGGTCACGACGCTCAACCTTCTGCCGGTCGGACAATTCGACGGCGGCCACGTGCTTTATGCGCTGTCGCCGCGGCATCATCGCAAAATCTCGACACTCTTCGTTCTCGGTTGCGTGCTGATGGTGGTGATTCCGCTCGCGACGGGCGCCAGCTTCTGGGGCGGATGGCTCTTGTGGGCGGTGATCGCGGTCGCACTCGGACTCGGCCATCCTTCCACCGTCGATCGCGACGCTCCGCTGGGACGGCGCCGCACCATGGCGGCGTGGCTGACGGTCGCGCTGTTCATCCTGACCTTCATGCCTGATCCGATTTCGATCAGCGCGCCCGAGCAAAACGCTCCGCAGCCGCAGAATTCGCAAACCTACGACGTGATGCATCATGCGGCGCCGCGGGCGACTCATCCCGCCGCAACGATTCGGCTCTGACGGCGCGCATGGCGGCTGATCAAATCAAGGAGCGATCCGGTTTGCCCGAACCACACGAAAAACCCCGCCCCAGTTGGGACCAGTACTTCATGACGATCACGCGCGAGGTCGCGGAACGTTCGACCTGCCTGCGCGCTAAAGTCGGCGCCGTGATCGTGCGCAACCGCAGCATCCTGGCGACCGGCTACAACGGCTCTCCCGCCGGTCTGCCGCATTGCACCGAGGTCGGATGCCTGATCTACGAGTCGCGCAATCCCGACGGCGAGGTCGAGCAGAACTGCTTTCGCACCATCCACGCCGAGATCAACGCGATCACGCAGGCCGCGCGCAACGGCGCCGCGATCCAGGACGCCGATATCTACGTGACTCACACTCCGTGCATCCACTGCCTGAAGGTGCTCATCAACACCGGCATCCGCACCGTCTATTACGGCAAGCCGTACAAACTCGCGACGCTTGGCGAGCTGCTGAAACACGCGAGCATCAAGCTCGTCGCGGTCCAGGAGGAGAAATCCGCGTGACCGCGCAAGCGCCGTGCGGCATCTGCGCTGGAATCGAGCGAATCAAGTCGCGCGACGCGGACAATTTTATCGCCGAGCTCGCCAACTCCTATGTCGTGCTCGGCGACGCGCAATACTATCGCGGCTACTGCGTGATGCTCGCCAAGCGGCACGCGACGGAGATCTTCCTGATGCCGCCCGCGCAGGCGCGCGCACTCTTCGAGGAGCTGCGCCTCGTCGCTGAAGCGATCGCGGCCGTCACCAAACCGTGGAAGATGAATTACGAATGTCTTGGCAACGCGGAACCTCACGTGCATTGGCATCTCTTCCCCCGCTACGAGAGCGATGACCTGCGCCGCGCGCCGGTGTGGATACGGCCCGAGGCCGAGCGCATGACCGCTCTGGGCGAGGCCGAGCGGACCGCGCTTATCGCAGCGCTGCGCGAACAGATTTCCGCAAGATTTCCTGATGCGCGGGTCGCGGCGAACTGAAACATTCGCGGCGCGGCGCGCCGGTCGAGTCGCGACGGCAATCGCGCTCTTGGCGCTCGCGGGATGCGCGCGCCGCGCGCCGCTTCCCGAAAACGGATCGCAGGACGCCGCGCTCTATCAATCGCGATGCGGTCAATGCCACGAGGCGTACAACCCGCGCGCGATGACCGCCGCGATGTGGGAGCTGCAAGTGGACGCGATGCAGGACAGGATGCGCCGCGCGGGTATCGCACCGCTTGCCGACGGGCAGCGCAAGGAAATCCTCGACTACCTGACCCGCAACGCGGGAACCGAGTAACGCGGCGCTTTTTTGTCCGCGCGATTTAGGCTATCGGTTGAAGCGGTGCTCCGATGGCCGATGAAATAATCAAGCTCTACTACGATTACAAAAGTCCGTTCACCTATCTCGCGATGCAACCGATGTACGACCTCGAGCAGGCGTACCGGATCGCGCTGCGCTACATCCCGCTCGAGCTCAACGTCAAGGGCGCCTTCGGCGGAACGCTCGACAATCGCGACGAACGCAACTGGCGCAAGGTCCGCTACCTCTACCT
>DATLTX010000037.1:0-2509 GCA_035533435.1 Binataceae bacterium (SeqCode) | reverse complement strand
AGATCGATATGGAACAGCGGCATCGGCCCCGGATGCTCCTGGATCATCGTGAAGGTCGGGCTCAGGATGTCCTCTTCACTCAGATGCAGCCCGCGCGCGAGTCCCTTTACGAAGCAGGTCTTGCCCGCGCCGAGTTCGCCGATTAGTCCCAGAAGTTCGCCGCCTTCCAGAACGGAAGCTAGGCGGCGTCCCCATGCTTTCGTTTCGTGCGCGGAGCGGCTCTCGACGACGAGGACCGCCGCGCGCACGTCGGCGGTATTGCGATTCGGCATCGGCATAGCCAGTTTCAATTATATCGTTTGGCTCAGTGCCACTCGACCCCGCCGCAGATGTTCAGCGCCTGCGCCGTCATGTAGCCGCCGTCGGCCGAGGCGAGAAACGCGACCACGTCGGCCACGTCGTCACCCGTCTCCATTCGTCCCATCGGGATCTGCGCGACGAAAGTCTTGAGCACCTGCTCGCGATTCATGTGGCGGGTCGTGCCGACCATGTTGATGAGCCCCTCGAAGAGTTGCGTTTCGACGAAGCCGGGGCAGACCGCATTGACCGTGATTCCGAACTGGCCGAGTTCGAGCGCGAGGCTGCGGGTCAATCCGATCACACCGTGCTTGGCCGCGCTGTACGCCGCCATCATCGGGCCGCCGCGCTTGCCGGCGATCGAGGCGGTGTTGATTATTCTGCCGCCGCGTCCGCCCGCGATGATTTTCGGTGCGACGTGCTTGGCGCACAGGAAAGTGCCGGTCAGATTGATCGCGACGGTCTTGTTCCACGAATCAAGGGTCTGCTGGATGACCGGGCCGCCGCCGACACCGCCGCCGGCGTTGTTGCACAGGATATCGATGCGGCCAAATTCCTTCATCGCCACCTCGGCCATCGCCGACACTTCAGCTTCGTCGGTTACATCGACGCGGACCGCGATCGCGCGGCGTCCGAGCTTGCGGATTTCGGCGGCAAGGCCCTCGAGCTCTTCCATCTGGCCGAATTTCGCGTCGGGATATTCGGCGATCGATCGGCAATAGTCGCCGGCGACGATGTCGGCGCCCTCGCGCGCAAGGCGCATCGCGATCGCGCGTCCGATTCCGCGCTCGCGTGCGCATCCTGTAACAATCGCCACCTTGTCCTGTAGTCTCATCATGCTTGTCTCCCGATAGGTTCGCGGCATATTGCGCGCGAGGCGAAACCTCGCGCGGCACCGCCGCTGCCGGTATGTTAGTCGGACCCCGGCTGATTGGAAATGAACGACCACGAAGAGATTGCGCGTACCGTCGTGCCCGAGATCGTGTCCCGCGCCGAGACCGGCACGCGTCCCGACGGTTTATCGCCGGACGCCGTGCGCCCGGCGCTGCCGCGCATCCTCGCCGCGATCTCCGAGCCGCGCATCGCGATACCGATTCTGCTCGGGGTCGGCGCCCTGCTCTACCTCGTCAACCTGGGCGGATATCCGCTTTACACGAAAGGGGAGCCGCGCGAGGCGGTGACGGTTTTCGATATCGTGCATGGCGGCGGGATCATCCTGCCGATGCGCGCAGGCGTCGAGCTTCCCTCGAAACCCCTGCTGATGCACTGGATCGCGGCGCTTTTCTCGCTCGCGGCGGGCGGCGTCAGCGCGTTCACCGTGCGCCTGCCGTCGGCGATATTCGCGATCGGCGGGATGCTCGTCTGCTATGGCTACGTGCGCCGCCTCTACGATTCGACGGTCGCCTTCCTGGCCGCGCTGATCCTTGGAACGACCGTGCAGTACCTGCAAGCGGGAACGGGCTCGCGCGTCGATATGACGCTGACCTTTTTCCTGACCGTCGCATTTTTCGAGTTCATCATGATCGCCGAGGGACTGACGCGGCGGCGGATGACGCTGTACCTGGCAATCTCTTGCGCGATCCTTGCCAAGGGACCGGTCGGGCTTGCGCTGCCGGGGCTCGTCGCGCTCGGGTGGATGGCTACCCAGCGGCGCTGGGATCTTTTGCGCTCGCTCAAGATGATCCGGGGCGCGATCGTCGTCGCGATTTTCGGGGGCGGATGGTACGCGGCGGCAATCTATATCGGCGGAATGAGCTTCGTGCGCAAGCAGCTCATCGGAGAAAATCTGGTGCGCTTCGTCGGCGGCGCGAGCTTTCATCAGGGCCACCAGCACCCGTTTTTCTACGTCGAGCTGGCGCTGCTGTTGGGTTTCATGCCATGGACGATCCTGTTCGCCGTCGCCGCGATAGGCGCGCTGCGCCGTCCGCTCACGAGCAATCCGCGCTTCGCGTACCTGATGACCTGGTTCATCGCCGTGCTGATCTTCTACAGCCTGGCGACGAGCAAACGTGGAGTGTACCTGCTCGCGCTGTATCCGGCGCTTGCGGCGATCCTGGCGATCTATCTCAAAGAGGCGCTTCGCGATCCGCTCCCGAGCCTGCGCTTTACGACTCTCGCCGGATGGACCGCCGGCGGCGCGCTGGTATCCGCCGGAGCGCTGGCGATAGTTAGCCTTGCGGTGCTGGCGGTCGCGCCGGCCCAGATGCTCATC
>DATLTX010000036.1:0-11850 GCA_035533435.1 Binataceae bacterium (SeqCode) | reverse complement strand
CGCGCCGGAATGCGCCGCGGCATCGGTTACGAACTGATGGCGGCCGACTCCTTCGCGGTGATTCTATCCACCCGGATCTTGCCGGCCGCTTTTTCGGCTCGTGCAAGGTCGTATTCCATCTGCATCCCAAGCCATACCTCCGGGGCGCTCCCGAAAGCCTTGGCCAGCCTGATCGCCATTTCCGGGGAAATCCCGGCCTTCTCATTTACCAGGTTGTTGAGCGCCTGCCGCGTCACGCCCAGGCGTTGCGCCGCCCGCGTGACCGTCAGACCGAGCGGCTCAATGCACTCTTGTCGTACAATCCTGCCGGGATGTGGCGGGTTTTTCATGCGCATCGCCCAATCTCCTTTCCATTTTCTAATGGTAGTCAATCAGATCGACCTCCCGAGCGTCGCCTTCCTCGAAGCGGAATACGATGCGCCCGTTGGCCCGAACCGTCACACTCCAGAAATCTTTCTGGCCGCCTTTGAGGCGGTGCAGTCGGAAGCCAGGCAGGTTGAGCTCTTCGGGCCTGCGCGCGCGACTCAATACGAAGAGGATGTTCTCCACCTTTTCGATCTGATCCGGGCTGATACCTTTGCGCTCGCCATCTTCAAACAGTCTTTTCAGACCTTTAT
Organism: Binataceae bacterium (SeqCode); assembly: GCA_035533435.1. Classification (GTDB taxonomy): domain Bacteria; phylum Desulfobacterota; class Binatia; order Binatales; family Binataceae; genus JBARDN01. The sequence goes on along the minus strand of DATLTX010000036.1, from coordinate 11,233 downwards.
GGCGGAAACCCCGGATCACGTTGTCATTTTCCCTATCACCGCAGCCGTAGAGCCATTCTGCTATGACAAGCAATAATTGTCAATTGTCAACCTGCCGTCCCGCCCCGAAGCAGGATCGCTGGCGCGGTGCGAGCGGCGCTCGTCCTGAGTCCTAGCCGGGCGGGCCTCGGTTGGCTAAAACCATCATGGTGCCCCCGATGCGCGAGGATTCCCGCAAGGTTGCTGCCGAAGCTGAAAAGCTTCGCGACGCGCTTAATCATCACAGCTACCGCTACCACGTTCTCGACGCGCCCGAGATTTCCGACGCCGAGTACGACGCGATGCTGCGCCGGCTCGAGGCGCTCGAACGCGAGCATCCCGAGTTGGTCACTCCCGACTCGCCAACCCAACGCGTCGGCGCCGCGCCGAGCGAGAAATTCGCCCCGATCAGGCATCGCCGCCCGATGATGTCGCTCTCCAACGCGATGAACGCGGAGGAAATGCTCGAGTTCGACAAGCGCATCAAGCGCTTCCTCAAGACCGACGACGAGGTCGAGTATATCGCCGAGGTCAAGCTCGACGGTCTCGGAATCGAGCTGGTGTACGAGGACGGGCGCCTTGCGACCGCCGCGACGCGCGGCGACGGCGAGACCGGCGAGGATGTGACTGCCAATATCAAGACGATCAAAGCGGTGCCGCTGCGCCTGCTCGAGCCCGCCCACGGCAAGATTCCGCGCCTGCTCGAGGTCCGCGGCGAGGTGATCTTTCCCAAGCAGGCGTTCGCGAAGCTCAACGCCGAGCGCGAGGCGCGCGGCGAGCCGGTCTTCGCGAATCCGCGCAACGCGGCCGCCGGATCGTTGCGCCAGCTCGACCCGAAAATCACCGCGTCGCGTCCGCTCGGCATTTTCCTCTACGCGCCCGGCGTGATCGAAGGCGCAAGCTTCGCCTCGCAGTGGGATTTCCTGCATGCGATTAGAGCGCTCGGACTGCGCACCAATCCGGAATCGAAGCTCTGCAAAAATCTCGCTGAAGTTCTCGGCTTCTGGAACGCACTGACCGAGAAGCGCCACGCTCTCGCCTACGACGCCGACGGCGTGGTCGCCAAAGTCAATTCCTACGCGCTCCAGGCGCAGCTCGGCGAAGTGTCGCGCGCGCCGCGCTGGGCGATCGCGTACAAGTTCAAGGCGCAGCAAGCCGAGACCGTGGTCGAGAAAATTGATGTGCAGGTCGGACGCATCGGCGCCCTGACGCCGGTTGCCAAGCTTGCGCCGGTCGCGCTCGCTGGCGTCACGATCTCGAACGCTTCGCTGCACAATCTCGACGAGATTCGCCGAAAGGATATCCGCGAGCGCGACACCGTGCTCATCGAACGCGCCGGCGACGTAATTCCCTACGTGGTCCGCGTCACCAAACCGGGGCATCCGCGCGCCCAGGAATTTGCGATGCCGCAGAAGTGCCCGGAGTGCGGCGCAACCGTCGCGCATGAGCAGGACGAGGTCGGCTACTTCTGCGTCAACGCGAATTGCCCGGCGCGGATGCGCGAGTCGATTCGCCATTTCGCCTCGAAGGCGTGCCTCGATATCGAGGGGCTCGGCGACAAGCTGGTTGCGCAGCTTGTCGAGGCCGGGCTGGTGCGCGAGCTCGACGACATCTTCCATCTCAGCAAAGCGCAGCTTTCGGGTCTCGAGCGGATGGCCGACAAGAGCGCGCAGAACGTGCTTGACGCGATCGCGGCGGCGCGCAAGACCTCGCTCGAACGCGTGATCAACGGCCTGGGTATCCGCCAGGTCGGAGAGCATACGGCGCGCCAGCTCGCGCTGCGCTTCAAGTCGTTGGAAAATCTGAGCGCCGCGAGCGAGGACGACTTGCGCTCGGTGCGCGATGTCGGCCCCGAGGTCGCGCGCAGCGTGCGCGAGTATTTCGACGAGCCGCGAAACCTGCGGATCGTGCGCCGGCTCGAAAAAATTCTCGAAATCGAAGCGCCCGCGCAACCCTCGGGCCGCGGCGCGTTGCGCGACAAGAGCTTCGTGTTGACCGGCACCCTCGAATCGATGACCCGCGACGAGGCCGAGCGGCGCATCATGGCGGTCGGCGGTCGCGTGACCGGCGCTGTCAGCCGCAAGACTGACTTCGTCGTGGCCGGGGCCGAAGCGGGCTCGAAGCTCAAAAAGGCAGGCGAGCTCGGCGTCCGCGTACTTGATGAGCGGGCGCTGATCGAGCTTCTGGCCCAGGGGTGACTCGCGATGGCGCAGAGGGCGCGGATGCGGCTGATCGTTACGGGAAGGGTGCAGGGCGTCGGCTTTCGCTGGGCAACCGTCGCCGAGGCCGAGCGACTGGGGCTGTCAGGATGGGTCAGGAATCTGCCGTCGGGGGCGGTTGAAATTCTCGCCGAAGGGGATAAGGATGAATTGCATAAGCTCGGAGCGTGGGCGCGCCAGGGGCCCAGTTTCGCGAGCGTAAGTGGGGTGGAGGAGGAATGGCCGGAATACCGCGGAGAACCTGGCGGGTTTAGAATAAGATAAGCAATCGCCTCTTTCGCGAAATCGTCGCATTAGCTATACTTTAGTTCCGCGCGTACGAGCAGTTCCGTTCCGCAAGTTACCCAGCAATGTTTTTATCACCAAGACTGTCAGCTTAAGGAGATTGGACCGAGATGGCTGTACCACCTGAGGCCGCCGGACAAGCCGCAGATTCTCAGACCGCACGCCGCCCCGGCGACGCGAAGAAGCCTCTTCAGCGCCGCGAGCACGTCGTCATTCGCTTCGTCGGAGATTCGGGCGACGGGATGCAGTTGACCGGGATGCAGTTCACGACTGAATCGGCGATGGCCGGCAACGATATCGCGACGCTGCCGGACTTTCCCGCCGAGATCCGCGCTCCCGCGGGTACGCTGGCGGGAGTCAGCGGATTTCAGCTCAACTTTTCCAGCAGTCAGATTTTCACCGCGGGTGACGAGCCCGACGTGATGGTCGCGATGAACCCGGCGGCGCTCAAGGCCAACCTCGAAGACCTGCCCGCCAACGGCCTGCTGATAGTCGATCGCGAGGCGTTCACCGACGCCAACTTGAAGCGCGCCGGATACACCGCCAATCCGCTGACCGACCATTCGCTCGACAAGTACCAGGTCATTCAGGTTGACGTGACCAAGCTCACCGCGCTTGCGGTGCACGGGCTCGGACTCAACAACCGCGCGGTGTTCCGCAGCCGCAATATGTTCGTGCTCGGGATGCTTTCGTGGCTGTATCAACGGCCGACGCAGAGCACGATCGATTACCTGCAGAGCCGCTTCAAGAAAACCCCCGATATCCTCGAGGCGAACATCAGAGTCTTCAAAGCCGGATTCAATTACGGCGAGACGACTGAGATGTTCACGTCGTCGTACGAAGTTCCGGCCGCGAAGATCGCTCCGGGGCTGTACCGCAATATAACCGGCAACACCGCCGCCGCGCTGGGCTTTGTCGCCGCCGCGGTGAAGTCGGGCCGGCCGCTGTTTTTGGGCTCATATCCGATCACGCCCGCCAGCGACGTTCTGCATGAACTGGCCGCGTTCAAGAATTTCCCGGTCTTTACGTTTCAGGCCGAAGATGAGATCGCCGGCGTGTGCTCCGCGATCGGCGCCTCGTTCGGCGGCGCAATCGCGATCACCACGACCTCCGGCCCGGGCATGAATCTCAAGGCCGAGGCGGTCGGGCTTGCGGTCAAGGTCGAGCTGCCGCTGGTGATTACAGATATCCAGCGCGCGGGCCCTTCGACCGGGATGCCGACGAAGCCGGAGCAGGCCGACCTGCTGCAGGCGATGTACGGACGCCACGGCGAGTCGCCGATTCCGATTATCGCCGCTTCGACCCCCGCCGATTGCTTTGATTGCGCGTACGAGGCCGTGCGGATCGCCGTCAAGTACATGACGCCGGTCATCCTGCTCACCGACGGACAGCTCGCCAACGGCGCCGAGCCGTGGCTGCTCCCGAAGGTCGAGGATCTGGCGCCGATCAAGGTCGAGTTTGCAACCAACCCGATTGGATTTCTGCCATACTCACGCGACGATCAAACTCTTGCGCGGCCGTGGGCGATTCCCGGCACCCCGGGCCTCGAGCATCGCCTCGGCGGAATCACCGGCGAGAACCTGACCGGCAACATCAGCTACTCGCCGGCCAATCATGAGCTGATGATCCGCACGCGCGCGCGCAAGGTGGCCGGTATCGCGCAGGACATCCCGCCTACCGAGATCTTTGGCGACGCCGACGGCGGCGACTTGGTCGTGCTCGGATGGGGCTCGACGTTCGGACCGATTCGCGAGGCGGTCAAGCAGGTCCGTGAGAAAGGCAAGAAGGTTTCGCACATCCACTTGCGCTACCTCAATCCGCTGCCGCGCGACCTTGCCGACAAGCTGAGAAAATTCAAGACCGTGATGATCGCCGAGATGAACATGGGCCAGTTGCTGAAGATGATCCGCGCCGACTATCTGATCGGCGCGATCGGCTTCAACAAGATCCAGGGCCGCCCGTTCAAGGTCAGCGAACTCGTCACCCGCATCAACCGCGTATTGGAGGGCTGAGGACAGATGGCTACCGCACTTACTCGCAAGGATTTCGTCTCCGACCAGGAAGTGAGATGGTGCCCCGGATGCGGTGACTACGCGATCCTTGCGCAGGTTCAGAAGACGATGCCGGAGTTCGGGATCGCGCCGCACAACACCGTGTTCATCTCGGGCATCGGATGTTCGAGCCGGTTTCCGTACTACATGAACACCTACGGCTTCCACACGATTCATGGCCGCGCGCCCGCGCTTGCCACGGGACTGAAAGTCACGCGGCCGGATCTGGACGTGTGGGTGGTCACCGGCGACGGCGACGGATTGTCGATCGGCGGAAATCACCTGATCCACGCGCTGCGCCGCAATATCGATTTGAAGATTCTGCTCTTCAACAACCGGATCTACGGATTGACCAAGGGCCAGTACTCGCCGACTTCCGAAGTCGGCAAGGTGACCAAATCGACCCCGGCGGGCTCGGTGGATTTTCCGTTCAACCCGATCACCGTCGCGCTCGGCGCTCACGCGACTTTCGTCGCACGCACAATCGACGTCGAGCAAAAGCATCTGGGCGAGATGCTCAAGCGCGCGCACGGTCATCGCGGCACGTCATTCATGGAAATCCTGCAGAACTGCAACATCTTCAACGACGGCGCTTTCAACGACGTCAGCGACAAGGCGATCAAGGCCGAGCATCAGCTCATCCTCGAGCACGGCAAGCCGCTACTGTTCGGCAAAGACCGCAACAAGGGCATCAAGATGAACGGGATGCGGCCCGAGGTCGTGACGATTGGTGAAAACGGCGTCAGCGAAAAAGACATCGTGGTCCACGACGAGAGCAATCTCTCGCTCGCGTTCATGCTCGGCAACTTCGAAGCGCCGATGCCGACGCCGGTCGGAGTGTTCTACGCGGTGTCGCGTCCGACCTACGACGGCGCGATGAACAAGCAGCTCACCGACGCCAAGGCCAAGCAGGGCCCCGGCGATCTGGCCGAGCTGATAAATCGGGGCGACACCTGGACCGTCAACTAGCCCGCGAACTTCACGTGACTCTACAGAGGCCCGGCGACCCCGGGCCTCTTTCTTTTTCGCGAGGCTTGCGGGTAGCCTGAACCGCGATGGTCTCGGATGGGGGTAGCGGCGCGATGGAATCTCGTGGGATGTCGGCGGCGAGCGCGGCGATATTGGGGGCGCTGGTCGCGAGCGGGCTTGCGCTCGGCGGCTATTTTATCGAGCAGGGATTTCTCTCGGCGCGCGGACGCGATCGTTTCGTCACCGTGCGCGGACTGGTCGAGCGGCCGGTCAAGGCGGATGTCGCCGTGTGGAATATCGCATTCACGGCGACCAGCGATGACGTGACCAAGGCGAACGCCGAGACCGACCGCGACGCCAAGCTGGTGGTTGCCTTCGCGCATCAACACGGCTTCTCCGATATCGAGATCGAAACCGTTCCCACCAAGGTCAGCGACACCGAGCAGTTCGGCGGAAATCAAAATCGCAGCAACGGACGCTACCTGGTGAAGGGCGGAATCCAGATTCGCTCGGCCAACGTCGATCGCGTTGCGCAGACCGGCCAACTCACGGGCGATCTGATCCGGCAGGGAATCGTGCTCAACCTCGAGCCCGATACCGGCGTCGCCAATCCCACCTACTACTTCACCAACCTTGATTCGATCCGCCCCGCGATGCTCGCCGACGCGACCAAAAGCGCGCGCGCCGTAGCGCAGCAATTCGCCAACGACTCGAACAGCAAGCTCGGCCCGATCCGCCGCGCCAATCAGGGCGTGTTCGAGATTCTGCCGCGCGACGCGTCGGGCTCGCAGAACGCGTTTGACGAAGCGCGTTCGATCGACAAAAAGGTGCGCCTGGTCTCGACCATCGACTACTACCTCGAAGAGTGATCGCGCGCGCTAAAAGCTCGTGCGCTTGAAGAGGCGCTCGGGGATTAGCTTCACGATTCCCATGATCGGGCGCCAGAACCACGGCACGTACACGACCTCGGCCTTGCGCAGATACGCCGCGTATATTGCGTTCGCGGCTTTTTCCGGAGACACGGTCAGCGTCGTTCCTTCGCGGCCCCAGGTCATCCGCGTATCGACCGTGCCGAGCTTGACGGTCATCACGCGCACGCCGGCGCGTGCGAGCCTTCCGCGCAAACCCTGCGTGAACATATGCAAGCCGCCCTTGGCGGCACCGTACACGTAATTTCGCGCGCGGCCGCGATCTCCGGCGACCGAGCCGATCACGATCATGAAGCCGCGCTGGTGTTCTTCGAGCAGCCGCGCCGCTATCGTCATCAAGCTGACCGCGCCGGTGAAGTTCTGATGCAGCGTCGCGAGCGCTGCCGCGGGATCGATCTGCGCCGCGTCTTCATCGCCAAGGGTGCCGAAGCACAGCACGACTCCGTCGAGCCCGCCCATCGCGGCGGCCGCGCGGGCGATGAATTCCTCGTGCGCGGCGAAATCGGCGGCGTCGAATGCGCCTGAGAGCGCGACGGCTCCGGTGCGCACCGATATATCGCTTGCGATCTTTGCCGCCTCGCCCGCGTCGCGCGCGCCGAGATAGAGAGTCGCGCCGTCCTGCGCAAACCGCATCGCGAGGATTCGCGCGATCGGACTGGTCGCTCCGAGTATCAGTACCTTGGACATGGCTCCAGAAGCGCCTGCGCGCCTATGCGGGCAGCATCCCGATGCGCCGCGCGAGGCTCGACGAGAAGCGGTTGTTCGGATCGACCGACGCCTTGACCTGCCGCCATCGCGGCAGGTTCGGATACATCGCGCGAAACGTCTCGGCGCGCATCCGGGCGTCCTTCGCCAGATAGACCCGCCCGCCGCGCTTCAGCACCATCGCGTCGAGCCGGTCGAGAAATTCCAGCAGGCCGTCGGCGACCGGAAAATCGAGCGCGAGCGTGTAACCCGGCATCGGAAAGGAGAGCATCCCGTCCTGCGCGCCGAATTTTTTGAGCACGGTCAGAAACGAGCCGCGGCGGCTCGCGCTTATTGCCTCGAGAATTTCGATCAGCCCGGCGCGGCTTTCGGCCTCGGGCCATACGCATTGATATTGGACAAAGCCGCGCTTGCCGTAAATCCGGTTCCAATCGTGAATCGAATCGAGCGGAAAGAAAAAACTCTGGTAGTCGAAGCGCACGCGCTCCGCGCTCCCGCGATGCATCGCGTAGATGACGCCGTTGAATGCGCGCACGGTGAGCGGGCTGAGCGCGAAGTTGGGAAGGTCGAACGGCACGGCGGGACGGAATTTCGGTGCGACTGCGAACGGCTCCTGGCGCATCGCCGGGGGCAACGAATCGCGCCTGGCGAAATTCGCGACGTTCAGGATCGAGCGTCCGAGCCGGCCCTTGGCGCTGGCGCAATCGATCCACGCAACCGAGTTGCCGTACTCGCCGTCGGTGCGCTCGAACGCCTCGAGCGCCGAGTCGAGATTCGGCGCGCGAATCAGCTCGCCTTCGAGCCACGCGCTTTCGATTCGCCTGAGCTTCAGCTCGACCTCGAGGATCACGCCGGTCAAGCCCATCGCGCCCACACTGCCCCAGAACAGATCGGAATTGTCCTCGCGCGAGCATCGGCGAATCTCGCCGGACGCCAGCATCAGCGCAAAACTCGCGACATGAGCCGCAAGCGAGGAGTCGCGATGATGGCTCTTGCCGTGGATATCGGCCGCGATCGATCCGCCCAGCGTGACATAGCGCGTGCCGGGCACCACCGGCGGAAAAAAACCGCGCGGCAGAAAGACGTCGATGATCTCGGCGAGCGTCACGCCCGCCTCGGCGCGCAGCGTCGCGCTTTCCGGATCGAACGAAATCATGCGGTCGAGCCGGGTCACATCGACGACCCTGTTGTCCGCGTTCACCGCGGCGTCGCCGTATGCGCGGCCGGCGCCGCGCGCGATTAGCGAAGTCGAGTTTGATTCGACGATCGCGGCCAGCTCGGATAATTTCTCGGGCCGGTAAAGATCGCATTCGAGCGCCGGGTAACGGCCCCATCCGCAGAGCTTCGCGCGTTTGGGCCGCGCCAAGACGCTCGGACTCGTGGAGATCTGGTTCGCCGCGGCGTTCATCGCGACTTAAGCTAACAGGAAGAATCGCGCCTCGAAACCGGCCGATCGAGCGGTTGCGGTGAAAGCGCGGGGCATGCTTGATAAGATCGTTACCCAGCGGAGGAAGCGTATGTCCTGGCAACCGGAAGTGGATGAGATTCGCCGTCGCGCCGAGCTCTCGAAGCAGATGGGCGGCGCCGACAATATCAAGCGCCAGCACGACGGCGGCAAGCTCACCGTGCGCGAGCGGATCGAACGGCTGCTCGATGCCGGATCGTTTCACGAGTACGGCGCGATGGCGGGATCGCCGAAGTACGAGGGCGAAACGCTGACCGAGTTCCGGCCCGCCAATTTTGTCGGCGGCACCGGGCGGATCAATGGACGGCGCGTCGCCGTCGGCGGCGACGACTTCACGGTGCGCGGCGGAGCTGCCGACGCCTCGATCGGCAATAAGCAGGGCTACGCCGAGCTGATCGCGCATGAGCTGCGCATGCCGATCGTTCGCTTGGTCGATGGCACCGGCGGCGGCGGCAGCGTGCGCTCGCTCGACACGCTGAAGAGAACCTACGTCCCGGCGGTCGGCGGCTTCAACATCATCATGCAGCTCCTCTCAGAGGTCCCGGTTGTTGCGGGATGCATGGGCTCGGTCGCGGGGCTGGGCGCGGCGCGCGTGGCGGCGTCGCATTTTTCGGTGATGATAAAAGGTTCGAGCCAGCTCTTCGTCGCGGGACCACCGGTGGTGAAGTGGGGCACCGGCGAGGATTTGGACAAGGAGCAACTCGGCGGTTCGGACATTCATGCGCACGAGAGCGGCGCGGTGGACAACGAGGCCGAAAGTGAGGAAGACGCCTTCGCGCAGATTCGCCGCTTCCTGTCCTATCTGCCGCAGAGCGTGTGGCAGGCGCCGCCGCGGACGACGCCGCTCGATGACCCGAATCGCCGCGAGGACGAGCTTATCAGTATCGTGCCGCGCAACCGGCGCCAGGGTTATGACGCGCGCCGGATTCTCGATCTCGTGATGGATCGCGAGTCGGTCTTTGAGATGACTCCGTACTTCGGGCCGTCGCTCGTCACCGCGTTTGCGCGGCTCGACGGTTATCCGGTCGGCGTGATGGCGGGAGACCCGTACGCGATCGGCGGTTCGCTCGACACGGCGGCGTCGGACAAGATGGTCAAGTTCATCGATCTGTGCGACACGTTTCATCTGCCGATAGTAAATTTCGTCGATCAGCCGGGCTTCATGATCGGGCTGGAAGCCGAGCGCCAGGGAACGATCCGGCACGGCGTGCGCGCGATGTGCGCGGTGTACCAGACGATCACGCCGTGGGTCGCGATTATCGTGCGCAAGGTATTCGGCGTGGCGGGCGGCGCGCACGGAATCACCAGCGGGCTCAACCTGCGCTACGCGTGGCCGTCGGCGGATTGGGGTTCGCTGCCGATCGAGGGCGGAATCGAGGCGGCGTACAAGCGCGATCTCGCGGCGGCGAAGGATCCCGAAAAGCTGCGGCGCGAGCTCGAAGAGAAATTCAACGCCGTGCGTTCGCCGATTCGCACCGCCGAGGCCTTTGGGATCGAGGAGATAATCGACCCGCGCGACACGCGGCCGATCCTCGTCGAATGGGTGCATCAGGCGTACGAGATTGTGCCGACCCAGCTCGGAATTCGCGCGCGCACGATGCGTCCGTAGCGGGAACCGCGAGCGCCAATCAGTGCATGGCGGTTGCGGCCGCTGCCGTGTCCGCTGTTTCGCTGGCCGCTTCCTGGCGGATGCCGCGCGTGATGAGCAGCGCGACAATGTAGATCGCCATGCCGCACATACTCACCTTGATCCACGCCTGCCAGCCAAATTCCTTCGCGATGTACAGCGTGAGGGGAGCCGACAGGCCCGCCCACGCGCGCGCAACCAATCCGAAGAACGCCCATCCGGTCGCCTGGAGCGCGGGCGAGACTTCCTCGAGCGTTTCAGAAAAGTGCGCGGCCCACGGCACGTAGCCGATCGCGAGAAAGCCGCCGAGCGTCGCCGCGACGAGCGCCATCTCGCCGCGCGGCAGGCCGCCGCCGGTAAAGCTCGGAATCCACCACGCGAGCAGGGCGATACTCAGTATCGCGCCGATAATCGCGATCGGTTTGCGGATTTGCAGGCGGTCGGAGATAAAGCCGGTCGCGATCAGGATCGCCAGGTTGCAGAACCAGAAGTTCGAGTTCATCGCGGCCGCTTCCGCTGCCGGATATTTGAACGCCTGCGTGAACATCAGCGGTCCGAACGCGGTGATCGCGAAATACAGCGTCAGGTTGGCGTTCATGCCGATCACCAGGATCCAAATCTCGCGATGCTTGAGCAGGCGCGCGAAGGCGTCGTTGGTGCTCGAGGGCAGCTCGGCGGCCTTGAGCTTGACCCCGCGCGCTTCCATTGAGGCAATCTCGGTGCGGAAGATCTGCAAGCGCAGGTCGGTGCTCAAGTCCTTGAGCCACAGCGCGATCGGCATAAACATCGCAATGCCCAGGATTCCCGTGATCCAGATCTGCGATTGCCAGGTGTGATAAATCGGCAGCGTCCACGCCGCGATCCGGTTGGCCAGAAAATTCGCGCCCACCGGTCCGATCGTCAAAAGCCCGAAAGCGAGCGCGCGATCCACCCGCGGCGACATGTCGCGCATCAGCGCCGCGCCC
>DATLTX010000035.1:0-7021 GCA_035533435.1 Binataceae bacterium (SeqCode) | reverse complement strand
GCGCGGCCGCTGCGCGGACGCACCTGCCCCTCGTAGCCGGGGGGAATTTCGAGCGCGATTCCGGCCGGGATCGGACGGCGCTCATGCGGCGCGATGAGAATCGTGGCGGAGAGATCGGCGATCAGATCCATCCCGGCCGCGTTCGCGCTTTGGTAGGCGGGAATTTTCGCCGACGGGCGCAGCCGCTTCACTTTGATCGTGACGTTCATCGAGGAAGAGCTAACCATATTTGAACTCGGAGATGAATGCGCGCGAATCGACCGCGCTCCGCTATTTTGCGGTCTTCAATTATTGCCAACCGAGTCCGAAAAGTCGCGATTGACATCGCGGTGCGCCGCGCATCACTGTTTACCCGAAGACGACGATGAGCACCCCAGGTCCGCTTCGATACGTTTTTTCGGCGGCCACGCCGATCCGGTTACCGCGCGAGGCCGCAAGTTTCGCGTTGTCATGCGCGCTTGTGATCGCACTCGCTCAGATAGCGCGCGCCGGCACGACGGCCGATACAAACGCGAACCGGCCGCCGCCGTTCGCGAATCCTGAGATGGTGCAGATTCTCGGTTATGACGATAATCACGGCAATAGCAACGACGCGATGGAGCCGTTCATCAGCCGCGACGGCAATTACCTCTTTTTCAACAATTCGAACAGCCCGGCCGTCGATACCAACCTGTTCTGGGCCACGCGCATCGATGACGCGACCTTTCAGTTCCAGGGCGAGATCGCGGGCGTCAACAGCACCGCGCTGGACGCGGTTGCTTCGATGGACAGCAGTAATAACTTCTACTTCATCACCACCCGAAGCTACATGAGCGTGGGCACGCCAGGGTATTTATCGACTATCTACACTGGCCCGTTCTCGAACGGCAGCGTGTCAACGCCGAGCGCGGTGCCGGGGGTCAGCGCGCCACGACCTGGTCTGATCAATTTCGACGAGGAAATCAGCGCCGATGGAAACACGCTCTACTTCAGCCAGGGCAACTACAGCTCCGGAAATCTGGCCAGCACTGAGATGATGTTCGCGACGCGTCAGGGCGACAGCTTCGTCGTCAGTTCAGATAGCCGAAAGATCATGAAGCACATCAACAACCACGATCTCAACTACGCCGCCGATGTGTCCGCGTCGCAGCTCGAGTTTTTCTTCACCCGTGCGACGTACAAGAAGGGGCCGGCGATATACATGGCGACCCGGACTTCGACCGCAAAGCCGTTCGGCGAGCCGCGCAGGATTAAGGCGATAACCGGCTTCGCCGAGGCGCCGTCGATCTCGCCGGACGGGCGGTCGCTCTATTACCATTGGCGCAACCCAAGCGGCGTATTCGTGATCAATCGGGTTACGCGAGTTCTTAGTCCGTAAGGCGCGCGCGCGGCTACGCAAGCGCGGAGAATACGCTTTGGTCGAGCTTTTTGCCTTTCAGGTTGCCGAGCAGGATCATCGCCATCTTGTCGGGCTGGAACCACGCTGAGGCCAGCTCTACGATCTGATCGTTGGTGACGGCGTCGATTCCGGCGGCGAGCTCGGCTACTGGAATTTCGCGGCGGAAATAAATTTCGTTGCGCGCAAGCCGGTTCATCCTGCTCTCGGTGCCTTCCAGGCCGAGCAGCATGTTGCCCTTGAGCTGGCTTTTCGAGCGTGCGAGTTCGGCCCGAGCAAGACCGCCATGCGCGACCTTGCGAACCTCGCTCATCGTGACTTCCAGAACTTCATCGACCCATTCGGGATTGGTGCCGGCGTAGATTCCGAAGTAACCGCAATCGGCGTACGAGGACATGAAGGAATAGATACTGTAAACCCTGCCCCGCTTCTCGCGCACTTCCTGAAACAGGCGCGAGGACATCCCGCCGCCGAGAGCGGTGTTGAGCACGTAGCTCGCGTAGCGCAGCTCGGCGCCCTGACTGAGACCCGGGCCGCCGATACAGATGTGAGCCTGTTCGAGTTTCTTTTCGTGATGGATCACGAAACGGCGGTCGGCGGGCGGCGCGATTTTTTCGGCCATCCCGTCGCCTTTGATTCCGCCGAACAGGCGTTCGCAGTCGCCCACCAGCCGTTCGTGATCGACCTGGCCGGCGGCGGCGATAAATATCCGGCCCGCGCGGTAGCGTTCGTCCATGAACGAGCGGAGCAGTCCGCGATCGATTTTGTTGACGGATTCGGTCGAGCCGAAAATCGGCAGCGACAGCGGATGCCCCTGCCAGAAATTCAGGGTGAACAGGTCATGGATAAAATCGTCGGGGGTGTCTTCGGCCTGCGAGATTTCCTGGAGGACGACTTGCCGTTCGCGATCGATTTCCTCGGAATCGAACACCGATTCGAGGAAAATGTCGGCGAGCAAGTCCACCGTCATCGGCAGGTCCTCGCCGATCACCTTGGCGTAGTAGCAGGTGTATTCCTTGCCGGTGAAGGCGTTGAGCACGCCGCCGACGGCGTCCATCTCTTCGGCGATTTGCGCGGCGGTGCGCTTCTTCGTGCCCTTGAACAGCAGATGCTCGATAAAGTGCGAGACGCCGCTTTCCGCGGGCGTTTCGTAGCGCGATCCGTTCTCGACCCAGATGCCGATAGTTGACGACACCATCTGCGGCATCGCCTCGGACAGAACCCGAACGCCGTTTTTGAGGACGCTGCGTGATACCATCCGCGGCGCGCCTACTTCTTGTCCCCGGAGTCCTGCTCCGCTTCGCGCATCGAGAGCCGAATCTTGCCGCTGCGATCGACGTCGAGGACTTTGACCTTGATCTCGTCGCCTTCGTGCAGCACGTCTTCGACGCGGCGGATCCGCTCGTTCGAGATCTGCGAGATATGCAGCAAGCCGTCGGTGCCGGGCATGATCTCGACGAACGCGCCGAACTCGACGATCTTGCGCACCACGCCGTCGTAAATCTTGCCGATTTCGGGCTCGGCGCAGATCGCCTGGATCGCGCTGATCGCCTTTTCCAGCGCGATTCCGTCACTCGAGGCGATCAGCACGGTGCCGTCGTCTTCGATATCGATCTTGCAGCCGGTCTCCTCGACCAGGCCGCGAATCACCTTGCCGCCCGGACCGATCACCTCGCGGATCTTGTCGGGCTTGATCTTGATCGTGACGATTCGCGGCGCGTAGGCGGAAAGATCCTTGCGCGGCTCCTCGATCGCCTTTTGCATCACGCCAAGGATGAACAGGCGCGCGTCGCGCGCCTGGTAGAGCGCCTGATGCAGGATCTCGCGCGTGATACCGCCGGCCTTGTTGTCCATCTGGATCGCGGTGACGCCGGCCGCGGTTCCCGCGACCTTGAAATCCATGTCGCCGAGATGATCCTCGTCGCCGAGGATATCAGTCAGGACGGCAACCTTGTCGCCTTCCTTGACGAGTCCCATTGCAATTCCAGCCACCGGCGCCTTGATCGGCACGCCGGCGTCCATCAGGGCAAGGCTTCCCCCGCACACCGTCGCCATCGAGGAGCTGCCGTTGGATTCGAGCACCTCGGACACGACCCGAATCGTGTAGGGGAAATCGGCCTCATCGGGAAGAATCGGCGAGAGCGCCCGTTCGGCCAGCGCGCCGTGGCCGACCTCGCGTCTGGAAGGCGCGCGGAGGAACTTGACCTCGCCGGTCGAAAACGGCGGGAAATTGTAATGGAGCAAAAATTTCTTGAAGCGCTCACCGAGCAGCGCGTCGATCTTCTGCTCGTCAGAGGAAGTGCCGAGGGTCACCGTCGCGAGGACCTGGGTTTCGCCGCGGCTGAAAATCGCGGAGCCGTGGGTGCGCGGAAGAACCTGCACCTGCGCGCTCAGCGGGCGAATATCGGTCGGCTTGCGATCGTCGATTCGCTTGTGCTGGTCGAGAATCGCCGAGCGCACGCGCTCGCGCACGATCTTGTCGCAGGCCTCGGCCAGATCTGCGGCGCGATTCGGAAACTGTTCGGCCAGAGCGGCCACGGCGCCGTCGCTGACCGCATAGACGGCGGTGCTGCGCTCTTTCTTGCCGGCGGTCGCGAGCGCCTTTTCAATTCCGTTGCCGACGTGCTTCTTCACCGCCGCGAGCAACTCGGCGTCCATCACCTTGACCTTGAACTCGCGCTTGGGTTTGCCCGCAAGCTGCCGGAGCTGTTCCTGAATCTCGAACAGCGGACGCATCGCCTCGTGTGCGGCAAACAACGCCTCGATAATCGCGTCTTCCTCGACAACCTGCGCGCCGCCTTCGAGCATCACGATCGAGTCGGGCTTGCCGGCGACCATCAGCGAGAAGTCGCTGTTCTCGAGTTCGCTGATCATCGGGCTGACGGCGATCTTGCCGTCGATCCGGCCCATCCGCACCGCGGCGACCGGTCCGTCGTGCGGAACGTCGGAGACTTGCAGCGCGGCCGAGGCGGCGATTAGCGCAAGCGCGTCGGTGTCGTTCTCGCGATCGGCGCTGAGCACGGTGACGATAATCTGGGTTTCCTTGTCGTAGCCCTTGGGAAACAGCGGACGCATCGCGCGGTCGATCAGGCGCGAGGTCAGGACTTCTTTTTCCGAGGCGCGGCCTTCGCGCTTGAAAAACCCGCCGGGAATCTTGCCGGCCGCGAAAGTCTTCTCGACATAATCGACGGTCAGCGGCAGGAAGTCGATTTTGTCGCGACTCTCGTACGCCGAGGTCACGGTGGCAAGAACCACGGTCTCGCCATACTGGGCGAGTACGGAGCCGTGCGCCTGTTTGGCGAGACGGCCGGTTTCGAGCGACAACTGCCGCCCGGCAAATTCAATCTCTAGTTTTCGGTACATGTGATGACACCTGAGGGAGGCACGGGGCCGCGGACGACTGCGGGCGATATTCCCGCCGGGCACCATCGATGGTGCGCGCGCCGACCGGCCGGGCGGCTGGTCGGGGCCCGCGTCTGCCCGGGAGAAAAAGCGGGCGGCGCGGCCAAATGATGCGGCCTATCTCCGGATGCCGAGTTTCTCGATCAGCCCTTTGTAGCGGGCAAAGTCGCGCGAATGGAGGTAATCCAACAGGCGGCGGCGCTGGCCGACGATCCTGAGCAGACCCCGGCGCGAATGATGATCCTTCGCGTGCGTGCCGAGATGGGCGGTTAGCTGCTCGATCCGTGCGGACAGGAGCGCAACCTGAACTTCGGGCGAACCGCTGTCATTGGTGGACCGGGCGTTAGCCTGGATAATTTCCTGTTTCTTGGCGACCTGGAGAGGCATCAGGAGTTCTTTCTTTCCCTTTTGTTCCTTTGTTAATCCGAGAAAACTAACAAAGCGGCGCGCCTGAGTAAAGGTGCGTCCTATGGGTTAAATATTCGCTCGATTATCGCCGTGACGCGCGAGGTCGCGCGCGCGACCGCGACCAGCGCGCCCGAGTCCGAAATCACCTTGAAATAGCCGGCGGCGACCGGCGCCATCATGTCGAGCGCGCTCGAATCTCCGTTGCGCAGGCGGCGCTCCGCGGCGGAATCGACCGCGATTTCGGGCATCGCCGCGACGGCCTGGCGCGGAGCGAGCGTCTTGAGCGCGGCGGTATCACCGGCCTCGAGCGCGGCGACGACAGCATCAAGCGCGAGCGCATCGGCGACGTGAAATCCGCTCGTGCGGGTGCGGCGCAATTCATCGAGGTAGGCGGCCGTGCCGAGCGCCGCGCCGATATCGCGTGCGAGCGAGCGCACGTAAGTGCCGGGGGAGCATACGACCGCGAATTTAATCTGGTCGCATCCGGCGGCTTCGAGGTGAAGCGATTTTATTTCGACCTCGCGCGGGGGCGGCGCCTCGATATCGATATTTTTGCGCGCAAGCTTGTACATCGGCACGCCCTCGCGCTTGATCGCGGAAAAAATCGGCGGCGTCTGCGTAATCTTCCCGATAAACCGCGATGCGACATCGCCGAGCTGCCCGGGCGTGAGTGCGGGGACCTCAGCCGTCCGGATAATTGCGCCATCGCGGTCGAGCGTATCGGTCTCGGCGCCGAGCTTGATCGTGCCGATGTATTCCTTGTCGCCGCCCTCGAGGAACGGCGCGAGCTTGGTCGCCTCTCCGATCATGATCGGCAGGAGGCCGGTCGCAAAAGGATCGAGGGTGCCGAGATGTCCGACGCGCGCGGGCTTTACGAATCGTTTGATTCGCCGCACCGCCTCGGCCGAGGTGATGCCGGCGGGCTTGTCGAGCAGAATTACCGCGTCCAAGGGATTACTTTGTCCATAGGTGAATTACTGAGAATAGCGGAGCGCGCCGAGCCGCGTAAGGGCGCAAGCTCGCGGGGGGAACGGGGAGCCGGCCACGCACGCATCGCGACCGGCTCCCCGGCGCTGGGGTTGGGTGGGGAAACCCGGGCGGAATACGATCGCCATCGAATCCGCCGCAGCCTGGCTCGCAGCCATCCGGCGCCGGAAGTCACAGTATTCCTGCCGCGATCCGCCGCCGCGGTCCTGAAAATCGGAGCTTCCGGAAACTATCCGCGACCCGGAAGCATCCGCACTAAACGATCGTTCAAACAAACCGACCGTTTAGTAGGCTGCGCGAGAATTGAATTAGAACTTTTTTCACAAGAACACAAGAGCCGCGCGGTCGGACGCAAGCGTCTGCGGAATTTTAAGCGTGCTCCGCTTTGCTCCGCGCTGAAAAATGACCCTCACCTTCCTCTCCCTTTCAGGATCCCTTTGCGTAACTCACTCCTCGGGGCTGCTTTCGCGACTGGCGAGATTCCTCGCGATGCGCGCGACGCGAGTCGCGACGCACTGCGCGAAACTGGCCTTACATTCGCGCTCGGAATGACAAGGTTTTTCCTATTTCTCGTGTCATTCCGAGCGCGAGCGGGCGGTGTGTAGCGCCTCACGCGCGTTGCCCGAGCGGCGAGGTTCGCGAGGAATCTCGCCTTCCCGAGCCGGCATCCACTTATGCAATGCTCTCCTTACAGGGCGAGGGATCGGACTGCGGGTGAGGTGTTGAGCGGGCTTACTGGCGGGAACGGGATTCGCGCAGAAGGACTTCGATTCGGGCGGCGCGCTCGAGGCCGGGGTCGAACTCGAAATCGAGTTCGGGAGTGTAGCGCAGTCCCAGGACGCGGCCCAT
>DATLTX010000034.1:0-20216 GCA_035533435.1 Binataceae bacterium (SeqCode) | reverse complement strand
GCGACGCACTGGCCCTGATTCTTGAATGGCGGATTGCTGAAGTTCTGCCATCCGCCGCTCTTGCAATCCTTTTTCAATTGCGGCTGGAGCGTGTGCAGAGCGGTATCGTCAAGCGCGAGTTGATCGATCTCCTGATTCGCGAACCATCCATAGGCGTTCCCGCCCACCGCCGAGACCGGCAGCGGCTGCCCTTCCGTGCATAGCCCGAGCGACTGCGGCATCTGGCAGTTCGGATGCAGCGTCCAGGTTGCCGCGACCGCGCCCGTCTGCTTGTTCGTGATCTTCATATCGACTTCAAGGTTGCCGCTCGAGTCGGGCTTGAAGACGTGCTCGAACGTGTACCATCCGGAAGCGGTGATGCACTGCGGATTGTGATTCGGATCCTCGGGATAGGAGCTGCCGCGAAACGCGTTAGTCGAGGCGGCGACCACAAAATGCGAGTTGCCGGTCGCTACGCCCGAGGCGATGCAAGGATCACTCGGAACCGCGGTGCCGACGTTGAAAACGTAATCCTGCAGGAACTGTCCCGTCGAGTCGTTCAGCGCCGAGTCCCAATCGAAGCGGTAATCCTTGTGCGCGGCGGCAAAAGCGGTATCCAGGTAGATATCGGCGGAAGTCGAAACGCCGCCGGTCGGGAAGCGTCCCGCCGAAAAGCTCAGACCCCAATCCGTATAAGGCCCGATGCAATCTTTCGCCCCGGGAGCGCATTGCGGATTGCCGGCATTGCCGAAATTGGCGCTCGGATCGACGTGCATCCGTGCGTGATAGTTTCCCTGAGAGGAATTTATCCCGTCAGCGTAACCGCCCGAAGTCGAATAGCCCGAAGGAACGCGAACGATACTGCCGTTACCCTGATTGTACCAGCCGCTCGTATCGGTTTCGAAGCCCTGAGAAAACGCCTGCGCATGCGCCGCCACCGGAAGCAGCAGCAACCCGAAGATCGCAAGCGTATAGATGGCGAATGCTCTCATCTCCCACCGCCGAAAACGAATTCCCCGCCGTCCCTGAGGTGTGCCGCGGCCGTATGCACCGGCTCGGAAGAGACGTTCCTTAATCGTTAGCAAAAGCAATGGAGATGGCGCAATCGCAGATATTAACAGACGTTCAGGCGCTCACCGATCGCATTCGCCGCCGATCATGTTGATCATGCCAAAAGTCGTGATGATATCGGGGATCATATGGCCGATCAGCATCTGGCTGAGCGCTCCCATCCCGAAGAAACACGGTGGACGAACCCGCACCCGATACGGCCGCCCGCTGCCGTCGCTGACCACGTAGAAGCCGAGCTCGCCGTTAGCGCCCTCGACGGCGGTGTAGGTCTCGCCGGGAGGCACCTTGATTCCTTCCATGACCAGCTTGAAGTGATTCATCAAGCCTTCGATCGAATTGTACACCCGCTCTTTGGGCGGCATCACGATTTTCGGGTCGTCGATTGACACGGGACCTTCGGGTAGCGACGCCATCGCCTGCTCGATGATCCGGCGCGACTGCGCGATTTCCCGGAAGCGGACGTTGAAGCGGTCGTAGTTATCGCCGCGCTCGCCGAGTGGAATTTCGAAGTCGAAGCGATCGTAAACCAGGTAGGGATTCGCCTTGCGCACGTCGTATGAAACGCCCGAGGCGCGCAGCAGCGGACCGGTCAGTCCGTAAGAGATCGCGTCTTCGCGCGGAATAATACCGAGACCGCTCATCCGATCGATAAAGACGCGATTGCGTGAAAGCAACTGGTCGCAGTCGGCCAGGACCGAATCCAGGCACTTGAACGAGGCGCGTATGCGCTCGGCAAAATCAGCGGGAAGGTCGTGGGCCAGGCCGCCGACGCGGCACCATGTGATGGTCAGCCGCGCGCCGGTCACCGCCTCGATCAGGTCGTAGAGGAACTCGCGCGCCTCGAGCATGTAGAACATCACGGTTTGCGCACCGATTTCGCCGGCCGCCATCCCGAGGCAAGTGAGATGGTCGGCAATCCGCGAGACCTCGCTCATGATCACGCGCACGTATTTGCAGCGCTCGGTGATCTCGAGGTCGAGCAGATTCTCGACCGCCAGCGCGAACGCGACATTGTTGATGCATGGCGACGCGTAGTTGAGCCGGTCGGTATAGGGGAACGCCTGGGTCCAGGTCCCCTGCTCGCACATCTTTTCAAACCCGCGATGCAGGTAGCCGACCTCGACGTCGCAATCGACAATTCGCTCGCCGTCGAGTTTGAGATTGAACTTGATCGTGCCGTGCGAGGCCGGATGCGACGGCCCCATCTGGATCTCCATGATCTCGTCGGCGGGATCGGCGGCCTCGAGCTTTTCTTTCCAGCGGGCGGGTAATGCCATCTTGGTCTTTCGCTTCAGGTCTCGTAAGGCGGTTCAGTTCGCGCCCTAACGGGACATCGGAATCGGGTTGACGATCGAATCGACTTCGGGCACGATCGGCTGCCGTTTCTGGTACGGATAATCCTTGCGCAGCGGATGCCCCTCGAACGTGTCGTAGAGCAGAATCCGGCGCAAGTCCGGATGCCCGCGAAAATCGATGCCGAACATGTCGTAGCACTCGCGCTCGAGCCAGTCGGCGGCGCGCCAAACCGAGATCGCGCTCGCGACCCACGCATCGTCGCCAGGAATCGGCACTTTGACGCGCACGCGATGGTTTCGGGTGAGCGAGTTCAAGTTGTAAACCACCTCGAAGCGCGGCTTGCGCTCGGGCCAATCGACCGCCGTCAGGTCCGACAACGAATTGAACTCGAAGCCCGGCTCGGTAGCGAGCGCACGCAGAATTTCGAGCAAGCTGTCGCGGGCGACGACGATAAACTCCTGCCCGTGCGCGGCGCCGGCCTCGGAAATCGCGGCGCCGAAGCGCTCCTTTAATTTTTCGATAAGCATGATTTCATTCTTGGGCGATGGCGCTCGCCGCCATCCGCTGAACATCGCGTGAATCTTGCGCGCCTCGCCGCGGAGCCCTCAATTTAATCCCAATCGAGCGCGCCGCGCTGCCACGCGTAAATCAATCCGACCGTGAGAATCGCGATGAAGACCACCGCTTCGACAAATCCGAACATCCCGAGTTTGCGGATCTCGACCGCCCACGGATAGAGGAAGACCAGATCGACGTCGAAGATCAGAAACAGCAGGGCGGTCAGATAAAACCGCACCGAGAAGCGTCCCCATGCGCCGCCGCTGGAAGGATTGCCGCACTCGAACGCTTCGCTCTTGATCGCGCTCGGGCGCTTGGGGCCGATGATCGAATTGAGCGTGACCATCACGCCCACCACCACGGCGGCGAAAACCAGGGTCACGAGGACTGGAAACCAGGTCGTCATCTTTAACATGCCTTTGATCTGACCCGGGCGCGAAGCTCGAGTCATCTTTATCAATACCGGATGGCGGCGCGCTTTTCCAACCGGCGAGAGATCGCGCGGCGTTTGCCGGATGGGGGCGCGCGGTTCCATACCGATCGTTCAGGACCTCGCATTCAATCTAACATTAGTTAGGCTTCATTGAAGATTACGAACTTGGTAATACCGGCTACACCACTAGAATACCCTCCGCACTCGCGGAGGCTGTCGCCAAAAGCATTGATTTATTAGGTATTTAGAGCCCCTAGCGGAAATATCGAGTTGATTTGAATGAAAATGTTTGACTTTATAAAGGTAAATTACTAATGAGAGCAAAGCATAATTTAATCGGAAAGCATCTGCCGGATTCTGGCTAATCGCCGGATGGGGAGGTCCTTATGGAGCGCGCACGCTGCTCATTCAACCTCATGCTCGCCGTGTTGGCGGTGACGGCTCTGCTCGTCGGCATTCCCGCCGCCGCGCAGGTCAAGCCGGGCGACCAAATTGGCGCCGACAACGCTTACAAGGTCAAAGATGTTGTCTCACCGGGCGTGTATTGGCGGGTGCAGAATGGGATGACGATGGAGATCGTTCCGACCGAGCGAATCGATTGGCCCCCGCCTTACAAGGAGGCGACGGAGAAATATTCGCCGCAGGTCAGGCTCAGCGCCGACCATCGTTCGCTCGTGGGTTACGTGGCTGGACAGCCCTTTCCTCTGCTCGACGCCAATGATCCCGAAGTAGCGAACAAGATCATGTGGAATTACTTCTTCCGCCCGATCTCGACCGACGATTACGACTTGCGCTTCTTCGACTGCGAGAGCGTGTACGCCGGACTTCATAAACCTTACAAAGTCCTGTGGTATTACACGGTCGGTCACTATGCCGGATACGCCGAGGTTGGACGCACGGAAGTCAATCCGATGCCGGTGGACCCGGACTTCCTGGTCTCCGGCCGCTACTCGATGACTGGTTTGTATCCGCAACTCTCACCCGAGGACGGCGCCGGCGCGGGCTTTCTGCGCTACCGTTACGCGGCTCCAAATAAGGCTGACGACGCATACACGTATCTGCCGAGCGCTCATCGCATCCGCCGATTGAACGAAACTCTGATGAGTACCGCGCAAGACGCCGGACCCGAGTCATACAGCCCCGATGATTTCGAGTGTTTTGCCGGCAAAAACGAAAACTACGACTGGCGCTTCCTTGGCGAACGCGAAATGCTCGGCGCAATCAATGACCCTACCGATCCGCCGCGCACCTGCATGACCGACGGCGGCGCGAGCCACTGCCCCGCCAGGTGGGAGATGCGGCACATGTACGTCCTCGAAGGCAGAGCACGGCGAAGCCGACTGCCCGGCGACCTTTATTCAAGGCACGTGCTTTATATCGATTCCGAAGCCGACTTTGGGATGTACCAGGACCAGTACGATCGCAAGGGGCAGCTCTTCATCAACTACACTTCGTGGCTGAAGTACAACGATCGGGTAACCCCCGCCTCGCGAATTGCCATTTATCCTTTCAAGCGGCTGTTCCAGACGGGATCGTCATCGACCGACGTTCAGTCCGGACTATCCACCGTCTGCTACCATCCGGGCTACGACGTTCCGGAAAAAGAATGCTGGTACATCAACATGGGCGCGGTCGATCGGACGTTCTTCGATCCCGTGGCGATGGTGAAGGCTTCGAACCGGTAACCTCTGCCGAGGCGCCGGTCGCATAGGGGCGGCGTCGAGCCGCCGCGCGCACCCGCAGGGGCGAGCCTGCGGGGGCGCGTTTTTGCGTGCGCGGTTCCATACCGATCGTTCAGGAATTTTGTCCGTGCCTAACATTAGTTAGGCTACTGATTTCGAGCCGCCTCTAAATCGCGCACTATCCTCGCGATCAAGCCAGATTTCGGACGATTCGCGGAATAAGCCCCATTTTTACGACATAATTTTCGTATTTGGGCCATCCGCGAATCGGCTCACCCAAACCTCGATTACGGATATTGACATCGCAGAGGAGCCCTACTAATGAGAGCCTTGCAAGAACAGGGGGTTTTGCGGGGTCATGGTTTTTCGAGGAAAATTCGGCATCCGGAAATTGCCGAAGAGGGGAGTAACTCTATGGATCGCGCTAGAAGATTGCGGACGTTTTGCGCAGGACTGGTGGGCATCCTTGTAATCGCCGCGGCGGCTGCCCCGCCGGCACGCGCTCAAGTTAAACCAGGAGACATCATAACCGACGCGAATGCCTACAAGGTCAAGGATCTCGTGTCACCCGGCCAGTACCTCCGAATCATGCACGGGATGTCGCTGAAAATGGTGCCGTCCGAGCGGATCGACTGGCCGCCGCCGTACAAGGAAGCCACCGAGAAATATTCTTCACAGGTGCGCTTGACGCCCGACCGTCGCAGCCTGGTTGGTTACGTGGCTGGAGAACCGTTCCCGATCGTCGATGCCAACGATCCCGACGCGGGAAGCAAAGTGATGTGGAACGTCGCATTCCGCCCGATCTCGAGCGACGAGTACGACCTGCGCTGGTTCGACTGCGACAGCGTGTACTGGGGCAAGAACGCACCATTCCGCGAGATTACGGATATCCAGATCGGCCACTACGCCGGATACAATGAAGTTGGCCGCACCGAAGTCGATCCAATGCCGATCGATCCTGACTTCAAGGAAACCGGCCGCTACTTTCTGGGCCTGCTCTATCCGGTTCTCGCGCCGCAATCCGATCGCGGTACCGGCATAATTAAGTTCCGCTATGCGGATCCGACCAAGCAGGATGCGAGCTGGACATGGACGCCCGGCGCGCGCCGCGTCCGCCGGCTGAACTATGCAATTCTAGACACCGCAAGCGGTCCTCAGGCCTATGATCCAAATCATTATGAGGGCTTCAGCGGCAAAAACGAGAACTACAATTGGAAATTCGTCGGTGAAAAGAACATGATCGCCGCGATTAATGTCTCCCAAGTGCCCGACCGCCGGTGCTCGACCGACGGTGGCGCCAGCCATTGCACCGACGAATGGGAGATGCGCCACATGTTCGTGATCGACGGCATTCCGCGCCCCGGCCTGTTCAGTTCGCTCTATGACCACGAAATCCTGTACGTCGACTCCGAAGCGGACTTCGTGATGTCAGACGACTTGTATGACCGCTCCGGGCAACTCTTCAACAACTACACGTCTTGGATGCATTACGCGGACCGATCCCAGCCAGGCGCCAAGATTGCCATCTACCCGTTCAAACGCGAATTCCAGGTCGGTTCGTCAACGGTGAACGTGCAGAGCGGTTTCTCGACCGTCTGCTACCATCCGTCGATGGATGCACCGTCACGCGATTCGTGGTTTATCAACATGGGTTCGGTCGACAGGAGCTGGTTCACCGCCGAATCTATGGCGCGTGCGGCCGAAGGCGGACACGCGCTTGCGGGAGACTAGCGCCATCACGGCTGGCTGCTGCAAGGTATCCGGCCGATCCCGCACGCAGCGGCTGACTTGAACCGACACACACAACCGGCGCAGACCGAAAAGGCTGCGCCGGTTTTTTTTGCCGCCAAGGCGTGCTGCAAACGGATGCGGGCGCCGATACAATCGCCTCTTGATGGCGACCGACGACGATGAGCGGCTTAGCTGGGCGCGCGATACGGCGGCGGCTCGATGGACCGGCGCCACGGTCGCGCAGGTCGATGCGCTGCGCGGCGACGCGTCGGCCCGCCGCTTCTGGCGCTTGACCCTTACGCCCGGCAAGGCTGCGCCGGCAAGCGCAATCCTGATCGATCTCGGACCCGACGATCTGCCGCGCTACGCGCGCGTGCTTGGCCTCGTGCGCGAGCCTCTAGCCGAGCCCCCCTGGATAAACCTGCATCGATTTCTCGCCACGCTCGGCGCTCCGGTTCCCGCGCTGTATGCGTTCGACCGCAAGCGCCGCGCGATTCTGGTGGAAGACGTGGGCGAGACCGCGCTGTTCGATATCCTGCGCGCGCGGAGCGCCGACAGCGCCGATCTGCTCCGGCTCGCGGTGGAAAACCTGTTCGTGCTGCATGTGGCAGGGACCCGGAAGATCGACTCGCGATGCATCGCCGCGCAAATCGCATACGACGAGCGGCTGTTTCGCTGGGAGCTGGTTGAATTTGTCGATCTCGGATGCGCTCGCGTCGCCCCGGGCTGCGACCCCGCCGCGTTGGCGCCGGAACTCGACGCGCTCGCACGAGAGCTCGGCGGATTCCCGCGCGTTTTCTCGCATCGCGACTACCACGGCCACAACCTCTACGTGCAGACGATCGGCCAACACCCTGTCCTGCGCATCATCGATTTCCAGGACGCGCTGATGGCGCCGGCGGCGCAGGATCTCGCGGTTTTGCTCACGACGCGCGACACCGGATCGCTCGTCGCGCCCGCGCTCGAGGACAAGCTGCTCCACTTCTATTTCACCGGGTTGGTGCGCCGCGGCGCCGCCGATCTTTCGTTCGACGAGTTCATGCGCAGCTACCGCCTGTGCGTTTTGCAGCACGCGCTCAAGATGATCGGCCGGTTCATCCTGTTCGAGCGCGAGGGAAAATCCGGCTACACGGTTTTCCTGCCGCAACTCGCCGCACAGGCGCGCCGGGTTCTGGACGGCCCCGAACGGCAGAGCTTCCCGCGCCTGGCGGCCGCGCTGGGCGGCAGCTCGAATCCGGGACAGGTGCGATGAAGGCGCTGGTGCTGGCCGCAGGACGCGGCGAGCGGCTTCGTCCGCTGACCGACACGATTCCCAAGCCGCTGGTCGAGATAGGAGGGCGAGCGCTTATCGAGTATCCGCTCGGGATGCTCAAGCGGGCGGGTATCACCGAGGTCGCGATCAACGTGCATCACCTGGCCGGCGCGATGCAGTCGGCGCTCGGTGACGGCGCGCGGCTGGGGATCGACATCGTATGGTCGCCGGAGCCGGTCCTGTTCGGCACCGGCGGTCCGCTGGGCGGGCTGGCGGGATTTCTCGGCTCGGATACGTTCGTTGTCGCAAACAGCGATACGATTTTGAATCTCGACCTCGCCGCTATGATCGCGTTTCATCGCGATCGCGGCGCGCTCGCCACGCTGGCCCTGGCGCGGCCCGAGAACCTGGACTACTACAGCAAAATCGAAATCGACGCCGGCGCGCGCGTGCGCCGAATGCGCCTGCTGACCTCGGCCGTGCGCGCGGAGTACGACGATTACGCGGACCCGAGCGGCGTCGCTTCGAGTCTCGAGTCGTTTATGTACTGCGGCGTGATTGTCGCGGAGCCCGCGGTGCTGAAACTCGCTCCGCCCGCGCCGCCGTGGAGCATCATGGCCGGGCTGCTCGCGCCGATGGTTCGCGGCGGGTTGCCGGTGTTTGGCTTCGCGCATCGCGGCTACATGCGCACGGTCGATGACCTTGCGGCGTACGACAGGCTGCGCGCCGAGTTCGCGTCGAATCCTCCCGCGCTGAATTTCCTGGACATCTCGCGCGGATGAATTTTTCGCGCATCGATCCGCGTTTCGGTTGACATTGCGCGTGGCGAGCGCGTCAAATGATTAACAGGCAGTGGCGCGGATGGCGGGGATCGCGCCCCTCTGTACCAATCGCTCTCGGGAGTTATCGCCATGCCGAGACTGGTTCTGTATCACACCATCCAATCCCCCTTCGCACGCAAAGTGCGAGTCGCAATGGCCGAGAAGAACATCTCCTACCAGAAAATTCCTCTCGACCTTGCCAAAGGCGAAAATCGCACCGCCGAGTACCTGCGCCTCAATCCGCACGGCCGCGTGCCGACCCTGCTGGTCGATTCGATTCCGATCTATGAATCGACTTCGATCATCGAGTACCTGAACGAGGCTTATCCCGAGCCAGCGCTGCTTCCAAAGAGCCACATCGAGCGCGCTCGCGTCCGGATGATCGAAGAGACGATTGACGGCTCGTTTATCGCGGCGCTGCGCACCGTGCTGTTCAACGCGTTCCGCCTGCCTGAGCCCGAGCGCAATCCGAAAGCCGCCGAGGAAGCGCGCCGGCAGATCGAGTGGCATAACGAATGGCTCGATCGCGAATTGGCCGGGCGCGAGTTCATGGTCAACGGCGGCGTGTCGATCGCCGATATCGCAGGTCTGTGCGCGCTCGAATTTCAAAAACGCCTCGAGATCGGAATCGACCCGCGCCATCGCGATCTGGTCACCTGGTACGAGCGAATGAAGTCGCGCCCTTCCGCCAAAGCCCTGATGGAATAGCGCATTCACATTTCCCTTTCAGGAGAGGCCGGGTGAGGGTCAGTGTTCAGCGCGGCGCGCTAGCGACGCGCGATTCAGAATTACCAGAACACAGGAATTCGCACCGGCTCGCTCGGCGAAGATTCCAGGAATTAAGGACCCTCACCTATCCGAGTGCCAGTGGCACCTCCCTTTCAGGGCGAGGGATTAGACAGGAGAGGCGCGGATTTCGTGAATCTCCAGGCCGGCGGCGCCGCCGCTGCTCTCGACCGTCCGAATCGATCCGATCCGCCTGATCCCGGCGATGCCCGCAATAAATTCGAGCGCGTTTATCGCTACCACGATCCAGAACACCGCCATCACGACTCGCGCCGTCCCCGGCATCCGCGCGCCGACAATCGCGGCCGCCGCCCACGCGCCGATCGGCGATCCGATCGTGCCGAACAGATGCAGCGCAACCCGCGCCCATCGTGGCGCCGCGACATAGGTGCCGAAGCGCATCTTGAAACGCGGCTCGCCGCGCAGAACGTAGGCGTATTCGTAGCCCACGCCGAGCACCGCCGCGGCGGCGATCTTGACGAGCGGTTGAAAGGTCATGATCCACAAGAGCGCGCCGGCAAGCGCGAGCGCGATCGAAGTCTCACGCACGCTCAAGCGCAGCAGCACGCCGCCGAGCGCCATCGCAACGATCTCGATCGCGACTCCCGCGCGCACCGGGATGGTTTTGCGCGGCGTGCGCTGATGAAGCTTGCGGCTGACGCGGTTGACGTCGGCGCAAAGCGCGGCGCGCGCCGCCGCCGGACTCCGCTTGAGTTCGCGGATGTAGCGCTCCCACGGGCCGGGACGATAGCGGCCCTCGTTCAAGTTGTGCTCGATTTTCAGCAGCCCGATCCGAAGATCGTCAGGCGCCGCGCTTGCCGCAGGCGCGCCGCCGCAGCCTCCGTCGTCGGTCGAAGTCATCATCACCGGCGGATGAACGCCGCGGCCAGGAACGCGACGATCATCAGCAGCCCGAACTCCATGTGGAGCTGGACCGACCGCATCAAGGCGAGGTTGAGCTTCTTCGCCGCCGTCTCGTGCATCACGATTCTAATCTGACTGATCGCGCGCGGAACGCTCAGGATCGCGATGACCCCTGTCCATGGAATCGCGCCGGCGACGATCGCAACGGCCGTGGCCGCGTACGCCAGCACGTCGAGCGCGAGCAGCTCAAAGTTGGCGGCCGCGCGCCCGAGCATCGTCGCGAGCGTGCGCTTGCCGTGGCGGCGGTCGCTTTCGATATCGCGGATATTGTTGGCGTGCAGGATCCCCGCGACCAGGAAGCCCAGCGGAATCGACGCGGCGAGCGCGCCCCACGTAAACCGCAGCGCCATCACGTAGTAAGCGCCCATCACAATCGCGGGACCCATGAACAGAAATACGGTCAACTCGCCGAGCGCGATATAGGCAAGCGATACCGGCCGCGCGGTGTAGAAGTAACCGGCCGCGACCGACGGGATACCGATCGCGAGAATCGGCCAACCGCACAGGTAAACCAGGACCAGCCCGGCCGCCGCGCCAATCGCGAACGCCGCGATTCCGCCGCGCCAGACCTGCTCGGGCGCCAGCAATCCGCGCTGGATAACCATGCTCGGGCCCAGCGCCTCACCCGAGTCGGCGCCGCTTTGAAAATCGTAATAATCATTGATGAGATTGGTGCCCGCCTGAATCGCCATCGCGCCCGCCAGCGCGAGGATCATCCGGCCGGGCGAGAAGAAGCCGTCGCGCGCCGCGATTGCAACGCCGAGCAGAACGGGAATTGCCGCGGCGCTGAGCGAGGGAGCGCGAATCGCCTGAAGCCACACTCCCAGCACGCCCGGACGCGCACCGCCGCCCTGGGAAATTGCCGATGCGTCTGTCATTTCGAAATACTCCAGACCATCTTTACGCTCGCTACACGAGCACCTTGTCTTCCCTGAGCCTGGCGACTTCGGCCGCGCTCATCCCGAGCAGCCCGGAGAGCACATCGGCGGTATGTTCGCCAATCATCGGCGCGCCGAAGTAGCGCGGCTCGATCGCGCCGAAGCGGACCGGCAGAGTCGGCACAACGCGTTCGCCAACTTCGCCATGCTGAAGCTTCGCCAGCATCCCGGATGCGCGGAACGCCTCGTCCTGCATCAGGTCCTGGGTATTATACACCGGCCCGGCGGCGATATCGCGTTCGCGCAATCGCGCGACCAGATCCTCGCGCGAGAAATTCCGCGTGCGCGCCGCGACTTCGGCGTCAAGCGCGTCAACATTGCGCAGCCGATCCGCCAACCGCGCGAAATTCCTGTCCGCCGCGAGCGATGGGACACCCAGGATTGCGCACAGCGCGCCAAATTCCGCATCGGTCGATACGGCGATCGCAACCCAATTGTCGTCGCCGGATACCGGATAGACTCCGTGCGGCGCCATCGCCTCATCGCGATTTCCGATCGGCCCCGGATCGCGCCCGTTCATAAAATACTCGAGCATCGCTTCGGGAATCATCGTGGTCACCATCTCGGCCATCGAGAGATCGAGATACTGACCCTGCCCGGTGCGATCGCGATGGAAGAGCGCGGCGAGCACGAAGAAGACCATCCCGCTGCCGACCGCAAAGTCTGGCCACGTCCCGCCGATCCCGCACGGAAAGCCCTTCGGGTAGCCAGTCAGATGGCAAAGTCCGGCGTACGCCTGCGTGGTCGGTCCGAAGCCGACAGTGCGCGCAAATGGACCGTCCTGGCCGAGCGGCGTTCCTGACAGCATGATTATATCGGGGCGGATCTTGCGCAGGTCTTCGTAACCGAGACCATACTTGGGCATGTTGCCGACGGTGAAATTCTCGGTCACGACGTCGCTTAGCTTGACCAGACGGCGCGCGATTTCCTGCGCTTTGGGATGCGCCAGATTCAGCGCGATTCCGCGCCGCGAAAAATTGATCGCATTGTAGATTCCGCTGCGGTTGAAGCCCGGCACCCCGTCGGTACCGGTGAGGAATCGCACCAAGTCGGGCGCGAGCATCGATTCGACTCGAATCACGTCCGCGCCCAGCGCACCTAACCACGCGGTCGCATGCGGCACGGCGAAGATCCAGCCGAAGTCGAGAATCCGGATTCCCTCGAACGGAAGCCGCGCCATCAGATCACCTTTGCGGTCCGCAGGTTTTCGAGTTCGCTCTCTGAAAGGCCGAGGTGTTCGACAAAAACTTTGCGATTATGCTCGCCAAGGCGCGGCGCTCCGCGCTTGATCCGCCACGGCGTAGCGCTAAATCGGCATGGTGCGCCGGGCATCCGCACTTGCTTTGCGACCGGATGGTCATGATCGACGAAGAAGCGCCGCGCCTCGTATTGCGCGTTCTCGGCGACTTCGGCGGCGGTATGCACCGGAAAGCACGGCACGTGTTCGGCCTGGGCCTTCTGGAAGGCGCTGGTGCGGGTCTCGCCGGAGAGCCAATCGACGATGGCGGCCTCGATTGCGTCTATATTCCCAGCGCGCGCGACCGGGGAGGCGAACATCTCGCTGTCCATCCATTCCGGATTGCCCATCACTTTTTTCCATCCACGCCAGAAGCGATCGGTGCCGGCGTTGAAGCTGACCCATCCGTCGGTGGTTGGATACACCCACTGCGCGCCGCGTTTGATGCGCATTCGGGTGCGTTCGTAGATCGGAGCCTCGGGCGATTCGTGCGAATGGACGCCGATATTGGGCCGCAGCATGCTGACCATCGCGAGCCACTGGCTCGTGTCGACATGCTGGCCGCGTCCGGTATTTTTCCGGTCGAAGACCGCGACCATCGCGGCCGCCGCGGCGGTATATCCGGTCAGATAGTCCGCCTGCCGTCCGGCCAGCTTGAGCGGGGGTTCATTGGGCGGATCGGTCACCTGATGCCACGGCGTTTCAAAGCCGACTCCGCTCATGTGCGTCG
This sequence comes from Binataceae bacterium (SeqCode), assembly GCA_035533435.1. Classification (GTDB taxonomy): domain Bacteria; phylum Desulfobacterota; class Binatia; order Binatales; family Binataceae; genus JBARDN01. The sequence continues at coordinate 6,778 of DATLTX010000034.1, read as the reverse complement.
CGACCAGGTCGCCGCCGCGATAATCGCGATAGGGCGATTCGACGCCAAAATAAGTAAGCGACACGACGACGAGTTTCGGAAACCGCTCGGTCAGCGTGCGCCAATCAAGCCCGAGCCGCTCGCAGAGCGCCGGCGCGTTGGGATTGAAGACGACATCCGCGCGCTCGAGCATCCGCATCAACACATCCCGCGCATTCGGGTTTTCCAGATCGAGAGTCACGCCGAGCTTGTTGGCGTTGAGAAAGAGATGCAGTCCTCCCGTCTCGGGGTCGACCTTATCGTCGCGAAACGGACCGAGCTGGCGCTCGCGCGCGCCGGCGCGCGGCGGCTCGACTTTGACCACCTCGGCGCCAAAGTCGGCGAACGATTTCGCCGCCATAGCGGCCGCCAGAAACGGCATCGTGTCGAAGCACGGCAATTCGACAACGCGCAGGCCGCTGAGCGCCTCGGGCGGTTCATTGTCTGGCTCGAGCCGCGCCATTAGATGCGCTCCTGTCCGATGCGATCGATGAGGCCGATCAACTCGCCCATCGAGTCGATTACATGATCGGGCCGAAAGCTCGGATGGGTTCGCAGGTAATCCGCCGACGCGGTTCCGGTCGCGACCGCGACCGACGCGCCAAACCCGGCCTGCGCCGAAGCCATGATATCGCGCGGCTCGTCGCCGACGTACATGCAGGCGCGCACGGGAATCGCGGCGCGCGCGGCGGTCTGCCGCAAAAGCCCGGTCTTGTCGAGCAGCTCCTTCATCGACGAAACCGGCTGCGTCACCACCTGATCGAGATGCGACGCGATACCGACCATCGCCAGCTTGTGAACGAGCTGCTTCGGATCGCCGGGGCGGCTGGTGATCACGGCGGTCGCGTAGCCGCGGCGCTTGAGTTCGGCCAGGGTCTCGGGCACGTGCGGCAGGAGTTCGAGCCGCTCAGTCCGATCGATCTCCGTCATAAAGTAGGCGAAAGCGAGCTTAATGTATTCGGGGCGCTTGTGCTCGGGAACGCCGAGCCACAGTTCGTCGGTGCGCAGCGCGTGATGATAGCGCTCGCGAGTGAGTTCCGGCTGATGCCCGAAATCGCGCAGGGTGTTTCGCGCGGCGATATAGAGCGGGCCGTGGATATCGACCAGCGTTCCGTCCAGATCGAAGAAGATCGCCTTGAATTCCCGCGCTGACAATCCGGTTACCTTTGCGCCGTCCAATCCCTTTGCGGATTGCGCCCCGGCGCACGCCGCCAGAGTACTCTGGCTCCCCTTTGAAGCCTTTTGCTTCGACACTTGTCAAGCGCGGCTATCCTGCCGATCGGCGCGGCGCGCGCGCCGCGGCGCTCGGCGCCTGGCGCTGATAGATCAGCAGATACTCGCGGCGCCCGCCAATCACTTTCTTCACGTAGTCGCGGGTCTCGCGGTAGCCGATATTCTCGACCCATTCGTCGTCCGGACCGGGAAATTTGTTGGTCCAATTCCGCACGGCATGCTCGCCGCCGTTGTACGCGGCGACGGCCTTGAACTCGTCGCCCCCGAACATCGCGAACAGATTTTGCAAATACGATGTCCCCAAAGAAACGTTGAGCGCCGGTTGGTAAAGGTCGAGCCCGCTCGATTGCATCCCGCTTTGCGCGGCCACGCGCCGCGCCGTCGAGGGCATCAGTTGCATCAGCCCTTGCGCATCCGAAACCGACCGCGCTTGCGGATCGAACAGGCTCTCCTGCCGCGCCAGCGCCAGCACCAGCCACGGATCGAGCGAGCGTTGCCGCGCAGCAGTGCTGAACAGATTCCAGTACGCGCGTGGATAGCGGATTCGCTCAGCCTCAGCCGGGCCAAGATGCCCGCGCTTTTCCATCCTGACGGCGGCTGCTATCGCGTCGTGCCATGCGTCGGCGGAGATCAGTCCCGCCAGCACGAAGGCGCCCAGATTCGGATCGCTCGCCGACTCATCTTCGATCGCGCGGAGCTCTCCAGCCTCGAGTTCCTTCATTCCGAGCGACCGCATGGCCACGACGCGGCTCAAATGAAAGCGGACGATCGCGGAGTTGCTGGACGGCACGCCGGGATAAGCGGGGTCCGGCGCCGATGCCGCGGGCAGATCCGGCGCGGACGCGGCAACCCGGCGGCTCGCCAGCGCGGGATAGTAATTGCTGTCGATACCGGAGGCCAGGCGCAGATAGATCGCGCGGGCAGCGGCGGGATCGCCGCTCTTGTCGAGAGCGCGCGCGTGCCAGTAATCGAACATGTCACGATCGGACGCGCTGCGCGCGTGCGGGCGCATCGCGGCGAACATCCGTGCCGCGGACGCATAGTGCGCCGTCATGTAATAGCTCCACGGTGCGCGAAAGCGTGCGTCCTCGGCTGAATCGCTCGACGGATATTTGCCGTACAGGCGCGCGTACTCGGCGCGCGCCGCGCCGTAGTCTCGAAGCTCCTCGTCAATTCGCCCAATCCGGAGCATCGCGCCCGGCGCATGGAAGCTCGTGGGAAAGTCCGCCGCGATTCGCGCGAACGCCGCGTGCGCGCGGTCGGTATCGTCCTCGCGCCAGTAGAGCAGCGCCAGCGAGTTCAGCACCGAAGCGGCCGAGGGTCCGCGCGGCGCGATCGCAAGGTAGCCGAGCAGTGCGCGCTTCGCGCGCGCGGGATCCTCGCGCGAAGCCTGCGCCTCGAGCCACAACAGCTCGGCGCGGATCGGTGTCGGCGGATTTGCGGCCATCGCGCGCTCGATTTGCGCCATCGCGAGCACGGGCTGCCCCTCGCGCAGGAGCAGCTCGGCTTCGCTCATGCGGTAGTCGAGCGTGGCGGTCGGCGCGAGCGCGGGATTCGCCGCCAGCATCGAATCGGCAAGCGCTCGCGCGTCAGCGTCCGCGTCGCCGCGCGGGTACCGATTGCGCAGGTCCATCGCCTGCGCGTACGCGTCCCTCTGCCGCGCCATCGCGGCCATCGCCTGCGCTTCGACCAGGCGCGCGTTCTGCTCGAGTGCCGAGCCGGGGGATTGCGTCGCCAGATGCGCCGCCACCGCGGCCGCGTCGGACGCGCGCCCGAGCTTAAGCAGCGCGCGCGCGAGTTCCAGATCGCCGGGCGGAGTCATCACGCTTGCGGGATAGAGATTTCGCAGCCGCTCGAATGCGGCGACCGCGCCGCCGAGATCTCCCTGGTCGCGATCGGCTGAACCCAGATAGAAGAGCGCGTAATCGGCCAGCGCCGGAAAATTGTTCGCTGCGAAGTTGAGCTTCGAGATCGCGCCGGCCGCGTCGTGCGAATGGTATTCGCGATACCCCTCGGCAAACGCCTGCCGTGCGTCGGAGGGCGCCGTGTCCGGCGGCAGCGGCGCAGGTACGGCCTGCGCGGTGGCTCCTGAAGCCATAGTAGATGGCTCCGCGCGAGCGGTGCGCGAGTGCGCCACCGCGCTGGCGCATCCGTAGAGCAGGATCGCGCCCAGGATCGTCCACCGCATGCGGCGGCGCCAGATATTATCCATCTGATCGTGGTTAGCGCACGCCGCGCGCCGCTTCAATCGGCCTGGGTAATTTCGGGTCCGAGTCGCACCGCTGGCCCGCGACGCGTCTCTACCGATATTCTTGCGATATTCTTGCCTGGCTCGCATCGAGACGCTTCGCGCCATGACTTCATCGACCAAACCGAACAAACTAATCCTCGCTTCAGGCTCGCCGCGCCGGCGCCAGCTTCTAAGCTCCGCGGGACTAACTTTCGAGGCTATCGAGAGCACGGTACCCGAGCGCCGCCGCGACGGCGAAAGCGCGCGCGAATATGCGCCGCGGATGGCGCGCGACAAGGCGCTCGCGATTGCGCTGCGGTTCCCCAACGCGTTCGTGATCGGCGCCGATACTGTTGTCGAATGCCTCGGCGAGGTGCTCGAAAAGCCGCTGGACGAAAACGATGCGCGGCGGATGCTCACGATGCTGTCGGGGCGAACGCATACCGTCGTGACCGCATTCGCGATCGCGCGCGGGGCGGAGATCCTGGCGGCGCAGGCGGTCGAGAGCCGCGTCACGTTTCGCACGCTCGGCCCCGCCGAGATCGCCGAATACATCGCGGGCGGCGAACCCTTCGACAAGGCTGGCGCATACGGAATCCAGGGCGTCGGGGGTTCATTCATCAGTGAAGTTGCCGGACCGCGCGACAACGTGATGGGGCTGCCGGTCGAGGCGGTTCTGGCCGCGCTCCGGCGCGTGGGTTTCGAGCGATGCTGACGGCAGCCGAGATTGCCAATCGAATCGCCACCGTGCGCGCGCGAATTGCCGCCGCGGCGCGGCGCTCGGGCCGGGCGGCGGACGCAATCACGCTCGTGCTGGCGAGCAAGACTCAGCCTCCGGAAGCGGTTCAGGCCGCATACGACGCGGGCGCGCGCGACTTTGGCGAGAATTACGTGCAGGAGGCGGGTGCGAAGCGTGCGGCGCTTGGAGAGCTGCACGGCGCGCGATGGCATCTGATAGGACACTTGCAGACCAACAAGGCAAAACTCGCCGTGTCGATTTTCGATCTGATCCAGAGCCTCGATTCCGCGCGGCTCGCTGCGGCGCTTGCCAAAGCGCGGCGCGCGCCGCTGGTGCGCGCGCTCGTCGAGGTCAATCTCGGCGGCGAGGCGACCAAGACCGGGGCCGCGCCCGGCAGTCTGGAGGAACTACTGGCCGCGGCGCGCGATCAGGTAGAAATTGCGGGCTTGATGACGATCCCGCCGCCCGGCGACGGGCCCGACGCCTCGCGCCGCTATTTCGCCGAATTGCGCGCGATACGCGATCGCCTTGCGGCGCATAGCGGGCTTGCGCTAAGCGAGCTTTCGATGGGAATGACAGACGACTTCGCGATCGCAATCGAGGAGGGCGCCACTATCGTGCGGGTCGGCCGCGCGATCTTCGGCGAACGGACGCGATGAAGAAGCTCGGATTTATCGGCGGCGGCAACATGGCCGAGGCGCTCGCTCACGGCCTGATCGTCCACAAAGTTTTCAAGCCGTCCGACCTGATCGCGTCGGACGTCGCGGCGGCGCGGCGAAGCCATTTGAAGCGCAAGTTGAAGATTAGCGTCACCGCCGACAATCTTGAGGTGATCAAGCACTCGCGCACGATCCTGTTCGCGGTCAAGCCGCAGATGTTGAACGGCGTGCTCGAATCGATCGCGGCGGCGCTCGGTCCGAACCCGAAGCATCACCGGTTCATCTCAATCGCCGCCGGAGTGCCGATCGCGCGGATGTGCGAGTACCTGGGTCCGCGCGCGCGCGTGATTCGCGTAATGCCCAATGCGCCCGCGATGGTCGGCGAGGGGATGGCGGCGATAGTGCGCAGCCGCGGGGCGAGCAAATCCGACGAGGCGGCCGCGCTGAAAATCTTCAACTCGGTCGGTGACGCGATCGCGCTATCAGATGAAACGCAGCTCGACGCCGTAACCGCGCTCTCCGGCAGCGGCCCCGCTTACGTTTACCTGTTCGCCAAGGCAATGATCGACGCCGCGGTGAGCGAGGGAATTCCGCGCGCACTGGCGGCCGCGATGACGCTCAAGACAATTCGCGGCGCGGAGACGATGATGCGTTCATCGAAACTCGACGCGGGGGCGTTGATAAAAGTCGTTGCGTCGCCCGGCGGCACGACGGTCGCGGCGCTGCGCCGGTTCGCCGAGGCGGGATTTTCTGATATTGTTGCGCGCGCGATTCATGCCGCCGCCGATCGCTCGCGCGAACTCGGCCGCGCCCGCTAATCCCTCAAACAAAGCCATTGGAATAAACACCTGTGAGTTCGCCAAGTATCGTACTCTTCATCGCCAATACTCTGTCGGGTTTTCTCACGCTCTATTTCTGGATCGTGATCATCTCCGCGCTTCTGACCTGGATCGAACCGAATCCGTATAACCCTATCGTCCGATTCCTGTACTCGGTCACGGAGCCGGTCTTCGATTGGGTGCGCGAGCATCTGCCGGTCCTGCTGGGAGGAATCGATCTCTCTCCGGTCGTCGTGATTATCGCGATAGAATTCCTGCAGCAGTACCTGATTCCGAAAGTCGCGATGCTGTTGATGTACGGCACGACATGACCGCCGCCGCGCGCGGCTTCGGCACGGACAGCGCGACGCCCGGCTGGATTCGCGTCGGACGCGGCTGCGTTACGGTCGATATCCGAGTGCGTGCTGGCGCGGCGCGCAGCGAATTCCTGCGCGCGGATCAGCGAGGGCTCGTGGTTGCGGTCGGCGCACCGCCCGAGAAAGGCAAGGCCAACAACGAACTCGTGCGGATGCTGGCGAGGCTGGCGGGAGTCGCGCGAAGCGAGGTGAGCGTAGTCCGCGGCGCAAGCGCACGGAGCAAGTCCGTCCGAATCAATGCGAGCGACCCGTCCGCGGTTGCGGCCAGACTCCTCGCCATTGGCAGTCCGGTCTAGTCGCCGCCAATGCTGATTTGGCGAAGGATTATCGAAAATCGGAGCCTCCGCGTTGACACGGCCGATCGCGGTGGTTACCTAATCATCAGGACCTGACTCGAAACCGTCAGCAGTCGGGAAGTCTCGATGCCAATCTACGAATACAAGTGCCACAAGTGCGGCGTGATCGAGGTGATGCAGCGCATCACCGAACATGCGCTAAAAAAATGCCCCAACTGCAAGAGTAAGGTCGAGCGGCTCGTCTCGCGCAGCTCCTTTGTGCTCAAGGGCACCGGATGGTACGCGAGCGATTACGGCAAGAAGACTGCACCCGCCTCGACCGAGGCGAGCAGCGCTTCGGGCGACGGCGCCGCGAACGGCACAGCGTCAAAGAACGAAGCCAAGACGGGCGAGTCCAAAACAGAATCC
>DATLTX010000033.1:0-7339 GCA_035533435.1 Binataceae bacterium (SeqCode) | reverse complement strand
CGGGCGTGCCGATCGTCGCGGCGGTCTCGGCGCCGTCGTCGCTGGCCGTCGAGCTGGCCCAGGAAACCGGCACCACAGTAATCGGCTTCCTGCGCGGCGGCAGCTTCAATATCTACACGCATCCCGAGCGGATCGTTTCTTGACCGGCTGGATTCCCGCCCAGGTGTGTATTACACATTGTATTACAGGAACGAACGATGGCGATCATGACTCTACGAATCGACTCGCAACTGGCGGCCACGATCGAGCGCCTCGCGCGCGAGGAAGGGACCACGAAATCCGGACTCCTCCGCGAGGCGGTAGCGGTGCTGGAGCATCGCCGCCGAAGGCGCAAGCGCGCGGAGGTTCGCCCATACGATCTCATGAAAAAGGGAATCGGATGCTGGATCAGTGGACCGTCCAATCTCTCCGTCGATACCAGCCGAAAGGTCGGTGAGATGCTGCAGGCAAGGAAACGCGCGCGTGATCTTGATAGATGCCGGTCCTTTAGTCGCTCTGTGTAGCCGTAACGACACCTGGCATCTGGCTTGCCACGAAGTTCTGGCGGAACTCCGCGAACCGTTGCTCACCGTCTGGCCCGCGATTACCGAGGCGATGCACCTGATAAAGGATTCGGATATCGCACAGGAAACCGTGCTCGAATGGCTATCGAATGGAGCTGTCAAACTGGCGCCCCTCGATCGCGCCGACCTTCCCCGAATCGGCGAGCTGATGCGCAAGTATCGTGACTTGCCGATGGACCTTGCTGACGCCGCGCTCGTGCGCGTGGCCGAGCGTGAGCGGATCCGCCGCATCTTCACCGTCGATCGCCGCGATTTCGAGATCTATCGTCCCTATCGCCTTGGCCGGTTCCAGATTCTCCCCTGATAGCATCAGATAGCCTCAAAAGCCCTTGAGCGGCGCCGATGCCGGTGCTTATGCTGATAGGTCATGCAGGAGTCGCCCGATGTTTGCGCGTAAGCGCGCGCTCGAACGCCTTGCCCGCGAAAAGACGCTCTACCAGCGTCATCCGGGCGGAGAGGTTTCGGTGTGCGTGGTTTATCCGAACGTCTATCCGGTGGCGATGGCGAATCTTGGCTTCCAGGCCGTCTTTCACATCTTTGATTCCAATGCGTCGGTCGATGCCGAGCGCGCCTTCCTGCCCGATCCCGACGAGCGTCCGCAGTTCGCCGCCGACGCGGCGCCGATGCTCTCGTTCGAGCGCGGACGGCCGCTATCGGATTTCAATATTCTGGCCTTTTCGATCGCGTTCGAGACCGACTACCTGAACCTGCTCGCGATTCTGCGCGCGGCGGGAATCCCGGCGCGGCGCGAAGATCGCGCGGGCCGCAATTTTCCGCTGATTATCGCGGGCGGCTCGGCGATCTTTCTTAATCCCGAGCCGATCGCCGACTTCGTCGATCTGTTTCTTGTCGGCGAGGGCGAAGAGATGGTCCCGGAATTCATCGAGCGCTTTCTCGGCTCGCGCGGAAATCCCGCGCGCCTCGATTGTCTAGCGATGGTCGAAGGCGCTTATCGTCCCGATTACTACCTTCCAGCCTACGGCGCGGACGGCCGGCTTGCCGCTGTGAATTACATCGGTCCGGGCAAGGCCGCCGTCAAGCGCAGAATGGTAAAGGACCTCAATCAGTTCCCGACCGCGTCGCTGATCCTCACCGACGAGTCGGTTTTTGGCGATATGTACCTGGTCGAGGCGAGCCGCGGATGCCAATGGGGATGCCGCTTCTGCGCGGCCGGCTTCATGTATCGCCCGATTCGCTACCGCTCGCCCGCCAATATCGTTGCCGAAGCGACGCGCGGGCTCGCCGAGCGCGGGGTTATCGGGCTGGTCGGAGCCGAGATGGCAAGCGTGCCGGGCGTCGCCGAGATCGCGCAGACGATCGCCGACGCGGGCGGGCGCCTGTCGCCGTCCTCGCTCAAGGCTGATTGTATCTCGCCCAAGCTCGCTTCGGCGCTGGCGCAGGCTGGAAACCGCAGCGTCACGATCGCGCCCGAAGCCGGCAGCGAGCGGATGCGCAAGGTGATCAACAAGAATCTGAGCGAAGACGAAATCCTTGCCGCTGCCGCGATGATGATCGGCGAAGGCGTCGAAAACCTGAAGCTCTATTTCATGCTCGGGCTGCCCGAAGAACAGGACCACGACGTGCTGGGAATCGCGCATCTGGCCGGCAAAATCCTTGCGCAGGCGCGCGCGCGCCGCCAGCATCTGGGCCGCGTGACGGTCTCGCTCAATCCATTCGTGCCCAAGCCGTGGACGCCGTTCCAGTGGGATCCGATGGAAGAACCGCGCGCGACCAAGCGGAAAATCGCGCTCCTGCGAAGCGCGCTCGGAAAGCTCGGCGCGATCGAGCTTGACTCCGAATCTCCGCGTGAGGCTTACTTCCAGACCCTCGTCTCGCGCGGCGACCGCCGCGTTGGCGCGATTCTCGAACGGCTTGACGCGGCGGGATGCGACGCTCCCGGTCCGATCTGGCGCGAGCTTTCGCAGATCGGGCGCGAGGCCGACGCCGGCGCATGGACCGCGGGTCCCAATCCCGATTTCTATGTGACCCGCAATTACACCCACGACGAAATCCTGCCGTGGGATTTTATCGACCATCACATTCACAAATGGTTCCTGCTTTCCGAACGCAAGAAAGCGCATTTCGAGCATCAGACTCCGCCTTGCGACGTTACTCGCTGCGACGTATGCGGCGCTTGCTGAGCGTGGTGAAATACGGATCGAATCAAGACGAGGAGGGGAGAGATGGGCATGGAAATAAAGATCGCACGCAAGGTGGCAATCGCGATTGTCGCCGCCGCCGTGGCGTGCACGTTTACGACGGCGGGGTTCGCCGCGCCCAGCGAGTCCGATATTCCCGCGACTTCGGTGGTTCCCGCCGCGCCCAACTCAGGCGCGAGCGGAGCGCCTTCGCCGTCGGCGCCCGCCGGCGAATCCGCCGCTTCTCCGGGTGAGGTCGCAGCGCCGGCCGCGGCGCGCAAGAAGCCCGCTGCGCCGCGCTTCAAATTCAATCCTGCCGATGTCGAGCCGGGCAACGCGCGCGCGAAGCTGCTCGAGGACACCTGGGCTTACGTCGAGCCCGCCAAATCGAGCGCGCATGTCGAGCGCGTGGTCAAAGACAAATACCTGGTCGTGACCGGAGCGACGCATTACTTTGTGCAAGTCAAGCTCAAGTCCGGAAAGACCGCGTACGTCGAACAATCGGCGGTTGATCTGGTCAAGCCGGTCGACAAGATCTTCAAGCTCACCCACAACGCCGCGGTGCTCGACATGCCCAATCGCTGGGGCAAGAAAGTTGCGGAAGTCCATACGCCCCACGACGTTCACGTGGTCGGAATCGCGCTCAACTACATCAAGATCAGGATGAAGAACGGCGTCGAGGGTTTCATCCCGTCCTCCGCGCTGGAGTAGCGCGCGCGTCGATGCGGCGGAGCGACGCCGTGCGCCGTGGCCCTTCGTCCGGGATTTCTCGCCCAAGGCTCGAAATGACGGATGAGGTCTCAGTGGCATGACCAGTGTCGTTGCAATGATGGCCTCTGCTCAACCCTGATTCGTCACTACCGCGGCACGCCCCGATCCGTCATTTCGAGCCCGATCCTTCGATCGCTACGATTCGGGCATCCCGCGTCGCGTCAGCATATCCGGCGAGAAATCCCGACGCGTCGATGCTCCGGAGCGACGCCACATGCAGCGGCCCTTCGCTCGGGATTTCTCCCTTCGGTCTAAATGACGGATCGAGGTCTCAGTGCCGTAGCTATCGTGGCCTCGGCACGCACTGCATTCGTCATCCCCGTGCGTGGCTCGACGCTCGCAGGCCGCGCGGGCTATAAGTCTGTGCGCGCTGAACCTACTGGCGCCGGCGGAGAAATCTGATGACCACACGGGAACGGCAGGGATGGACGATCGCGGCGAGCCTGTTCGTCACGCTCTTCCTGGTCTTCGGATCGGGCTACAACACCGGCACGCTGTTTTTCCCGCAACTGGTGAAGCACTTCGGATGGACTCATGCGCGCACGGCGTGGCTGACCAGTGCGCTCGCGATTTCGGCCGGCTTCAGCGCTCCGATCGTCGGATGGCTGCTCGATCGGATCGAAGCGCGGCTGGTGATGGCTTCAGGAGCGGCGCTGGCGGGCGGCGCGTTTTTGCTGGCGAGTGTTTCGCATTCGTTCCCGCCGATGCTGTTCGCGTACCTGATCCTCGGGGTCGGAATCGGCGCGGCGACCCTGCTGCCGAGCGCGCTGGTGATTGCCAACTGGTTCGCCGCGCGGCGCGGTATCGCGATGGGGCTGACGTTCGCGGGCACCGCGCTCGGCGGTGCCGGCATGATCGCAGTCGGCAACGTGGTGATCGTGCATTTCGGCGGATGGCGCGCGGGTTACGTCGCGCTCGCGCTGCCGATGCTCGTGATCGTGATTCCACTCATCTTCATCATGATTCGCACTCGTCCGCCCGAGTCGCGTGAGCTGAGCATGCACGCCTCGGGTGACGCACTGCCCGGACTCGAGCTGGCGGTGGCGCTGCGCACGCGCTCGTTCTGGATGATCTCGGCGGCGCAGTTTCTCTATTCGTGCGTCGCAGCCGCCTCGGGGCTTCATCTGGTCAGCTATATGATCGGGCTTGGCTACAGCCAAAGCTTCGGCGCGGGGATGGCGAGCCTTGCGCTCACGCTTGCCGCGGGAGGCAAGCTCGTGATGGGCGCGCTATCGGATCGGGTCAGTGCGCGGGTGGCGCTGACCGTCAATTTTATCGTGCAGGGGATCGCGATGATCCTGGCGCTCGGTGTCGCCAGCGCGACGATGCTGCCGGCGTTCATGCTGCTCTACGGGTTGACGCTCGGCGCGCCGCTGGTCTTGCTTCCGCTGCTGACCGCCGAAGCGATGGGGCTGAAGCGATTCGGATCGATCGGTGGAATCGCCGGAGTGTTCAACACGATTGGCGCGGCGGTCGGTCCGGTCGCCGCCGGGATGATCTTCGACGCGAACCGCAGCTACGTGCTTGCGTTCGAGATCTTCGCGGTGCTGTGCGTGCTCGGCGCCGGCGCAACGCTCGCGTGCCGCGACCTCGACGCCGAGCAGGAACGAATCGCCGCAGCCGCCGCGGCAACCGCCTGAGCGGGTATATTGGCGCGCTCGCGGCGTTGAGACCGCGGCGCCGCCCCTACATCAGCGAGACATTTCTTCGTTTCCTTAAGTGGCGCGGGCGTCGCCGCCCGCGATTGTCACGCGGAACAAAGGACCCTCTGATCCCTCGCCCTGAAAGGGCCTGTCGAAAAATGCCGAATCGCGCATTGAATGACCGGCGAGACGCCGGTCCTACTGAAAAAAGGCTTAACGCCAGTAGGGCCGCCGTCTCGGCGGCCTCTTCCCTCCGGCTATCTTCAGGTGAGGAATGTGCATTTCTGCATGTATCGACAGCCTCTGAAAGGGCGAGGGACGAGCGGGCTGCGGCGTGCGCCTCGTGACCGCGCGTGCAAGGCGGACAGCGACGCGCGTCCGATTGATCAACCGCGCAAATGCGTCAGCGCTTTGGATTTCCAATCGCGAGTAGCGCGCGGACCTTGGCGGCTACGTCGGGCGCATTCACCACGTCGGTGATTATCGCCGCCGCGTCGGCGCCCGCGGCCAGCACCTCGGGCATCGAGGCTTCGGTGATCCCGCCGATCGCGACGATCGGAATCTTCACCGCGGCGCGGACCGCGCGCAGGTTGTCGAGGCCTTGGCCCGTCTGGATATTCTTGAGCCCGCCGGGATACATCGGTCCGAAGCCGATATAGTCGGCGCCGCCCGCCTCGGCCTCGCGCGCTGTCGCGGTGTTGTGGGTCGAGATGCCGATAATCTTGTCCGGTCCGATAAGTTCCCGCGCCGCCGCTATCGGCAGGTCGGCCTGCCCGAGATGCACCCCGTCGGCGCCGGCGAGGATCGCGATATCGACGCGGTCGTTGACGATGAAGAGCGCGCCGCGCGCGCGGCATTGCTGCGCGATCGCGCGCGCCGCCATCAGGAAATCGCGGCCTGGGGTATCCTTGAGCCGCAGTTGTGCAATCCGCACGCCCGCGCCGAGCAGCAATTGCGCGAGCTCGACCGGATCGTGCCCGCCGGCCGGATCGATTATCGCGTAGAACTGCGACGGCATCCGCATGATCAGGTCGGGTACTTGGTCAGCGTGATTTTGTGATCGGTGATCTTCTTGCGCAGCGTGTTGCGATTGAGCCCGAGCATCCGCGCCGCCTTGACCTGATTTCCGCCGGTGCGGCGCAGCGCCAACTCGATGAGCGGCTTTTCGATTTCGCCGACCAGCTTTTCGTACAGGTCGCGCGGTTCGCTGCCGTCGCCGGCATCGAGCCATTGGCCGATCCGCCCCGCGATTATCGCGGCCAGCGCCGCGCTGTCTCCGCTCGGTGCGGCGCCCGCCGCCTGCGCGGGCGCGGCGGTGCTGCGCGCAAGCTCGATATCGCCCTCGCGGATCGTGTTGCCGGGCGCGAGCAGGGCGGCGCGCATGACGGTGTTCTCGAGTTCGCGCACGTTGCCGGCCCAGTGGTGCGCGGCGAGCTTGGCGCGCGCTTCGGGACTGATCGCGGCGACCCGCGCGCCCATCTCACGCACCGCTTTGCCGACGAAATAGTCGGTGAGTTCGGGAATGTCTTCGGTGCGTTCGCGCAGCGACGGCATCTGGATCGGAATCACGCGCAGCCGGAAATACAAATCCTCGCGAAATTTGCGCGCCGCGACCAGGTTCTGCAGGTCCTGATTGGTCGCCGCGATAACCCGCGCCTTGAGCTTCAGCGTCTCGACACTGCCGACCCGATTGAACTCGCGCTCCTGCAGCACGCGGAGCAGTTTGGGTTGCAGCTCCAGCGGCAGGTCGCCAATCTCGTCGAGGAAGATCGTGCCGCCTTCGGCGGCTCGGAAGAGTCCCAGGTAATCGGCATTCGCCCCGCTGAACGCGCCCTTCTTGTATCCGAACAGTTCGCTCTCGATGAGGTCTTTCGGAATCGCGGCGCAATTGAGCGCGACGAACGGCCCCGCGGAATCGCCGCCGCATTCGTGGATCGCGCGCGCGACCAGCTCCTTGCCGGTTCCGCTTTCGCCTGAAAGCAGGACGGTGGCGTCGTTGGTCACCACGCGGCCGACCAGCTTATAGACCTCCTGCATCGCGGGGCTGCGGCCGATAATCTCGCCGCCGACGAGTTGCCGATTTACTTCGTTTTTGAGCCGGTCGAGATCGGCGACTTGCGCCGCAACCTCGATCGCGCGGGCGACCGCCGCGGCGACCAGATCGAGATTCGCGAATGGCTTGGTCAGGTAGTCGTGCGCCCCGCGTTTCATCGCCTCGACGGCG
>DATLTX010000032.1:0-9711 GCA_035533435.1 Binataceae bacterium (SeqCode) | reverse complement strand
ACGGTGCCGACAGGCTTGTCGGCGGTGCCGCCGTCGGGTCCGGCGATTCCAGAGGTGGCTATGGCGACATTCGCGCCCAGCCGCTTGCGCGCGCCGGCCGCCATCTCGCGCACGCACTCCTCGCTCACCGCGCCGAACTTCGCAAGCGTGTCGGCTGACACGCCCAGGATTTCCGACTTCGATTCGTTCGAGTAGGTGACCATGTCGCCGATCAGATAGTTCGAGCTGCCGGCGACGTTGGTCAGGCGATGCCCGATGAGTCCGCCCGTGCACGACTCGGCGACGGCGAGCTTGAGCTTTTTTTCGGTGAGCAGGCGTCCGACGACTTCTTCCATCGAGGCGTCACCCTCGGCGAACAGGAACTGCGAGATCTTGCCGCGCACGCGTTCGGCCAGCTCTTCGAGCTTGCGCTCGGCCTCGGCGGGTTTTCCTTCGACGGTCAGCCGCAGCGAGATTTGCGGAAAGCTCGCGCGCAAGCCGACTTTCGCTTCGCCCGGCTTGATGAGGCCGGCGACAGCCTCGTCGAGCGCCGATTCGCTCATGCCGAAAGTCTGAAAGATGCGCACGGCGAAGACCGTGTCGGTGCCGCGATTTTTCTGGAGCCACGGCACGACCCAGTTTTCCATCATCGGCTTCATCTCGCGCGGCACGCCCGGCATCACGATCAGCTGCGAACTGTGCCCATCGACGGTCATCAGCATCCGGAAGCCCGGCGCGGTGCCGAGCGGGTTGGGAATGACTTCGGCGCCCTCGGGAAAGTCGGCCTGCTTGAGATTGTTCTCGGGCATCACGCGGTTGATCGTCGCGAACATCTTCCGCATGTTGTCCACCGATTCATGATCGCGAACCAGTTTGACGCCGGCGATTCGCGCGACGGTTTCGGTGGTGAGGTCATCGACGGTCGGGCCGATTCCGCCGGTCGAGATGACGACGTCGGCCATCGCGACGGCGGTGCGCCACGCCCATTCGAGGCGCTCGGGAACGTCGCCGACGGTGAGCACGGCGACCAGATCGATTCCGTTTTCCGCGAGCTTGTCGGAGAGGTAGTTGGCGTTGGTATCGACGATTTTGCCGCTGGTGATTTCGTCGCCGGTGGAAAGGATGACGGCCCGTTTGATCATTGAAGGTTCCTCGCCTGGAAATTTCAGCGTCGGCGCTTTTGCGCCGGCGAATCAGAGCACGCGCCAGAGGATTTGCAGGACGATATTCGCATAGATCGCCGCCGCCAAATCGTCGAGCATCACGCCGCTTCCGCCGCCGAGTTTCCGATCGATAAGTCCGGCGGGAAATGGTTTCACGATATCGAACAGCCGGAAAATCACGAAGCCCGCAAGCATCCAGATGGGAGTCAGCGGATTGGCGAACATCGTCGCGACCATCCCGAGCACTTCGTCGAGGACGATCTTGGGGCTGTCGTGCTCGTCGAAGATTATTTCCGCGCGCCCCGAGATCCAGCATCCCATGATGAAAGCGATCGCGAATACGATAAGCGCCGCCGCGGGTGAGTATGCCCACAGCGGGCCGAATCCGAACCACATCACGAGCAGTCCGACCACCGAGCCCGCGGTGCCGGGCGCGACTGGAGAGTAGCCGCTGTAGGCGCCGGTCGCGAAGAAGATTATGAGTGCGCGCATCACGGGTAAATCGAGGCGCGACGATAGCACGCCCGGCTATCGCGCAACAGAAGACGGCGGCTGCGCGCTACTCGGTCAGCGGGATCGGCATTTCCTCGGCGGCTACTTCGACCGCCGTGACGCCCTCGACCCGGCGGGCGACCTCGATCACCATCGCGTCCCACGGCGCGACCAGGCCGGGACCGACGATACTGATCGCGCCGCCGGCGCATCGCACGGCGATCTGCGCGTCGCGCACCTTGGGATGCGCCAGCAGCGCGGCATACACTTGCGCCGCGAGGGCTGAATCGCGCAGCGCGTCGCGGGCGGAGGGCGCGGCGATCTCATCGAGCGTCCGCGCACCACCGGCAAGCAGCGTCGCGATCGAATCGAGCGGATGCGCGGCTGAGTTGACGACCAGGTCATAGAGGACCGAATCTTCGACATCGACTCCAGTCAGCGTCTGGTTACGCTCGCGCATCTCGCGGTCGTAGTCGCGAACGTACTTTTCGGCCGCGTAGGGATCCATTTTGTCATCGGCGATGATCTGCTTGACCCGGGCGGCGAACGGCGCCGTCACCCGTATGCGGAGCGCGCATCCGCTGGGAGGAGTCTGATGCGCCAGAATGCGGCCCGCCACGACAACCCGGCCCGATGACAGCTCGCGCAGCAATACCGCGCGCACGAAAGCCAAGTAGCGATGGCTGTCGGCCTTGCCACGCTGCCAGAAATGGGGAGTGCGCAAATCGAAGACCAGCAACTGATCGGCGCTGACGCCGTAGCTGCGCGCGGCTTCGGCAACGATTTCCTCTCCCGAGAGGAAGCGGTAGCCGAGCCGCTCGGCGACGAGTCTTCCAAGTTCGGTTCCCCTGCTGCCAATCTGCTGGCTAAGCGCAATTACCGCCATCGTCGGCTCCCCAAGCGCGAGAGATTTCCCCGCAGCGAATCTTAGGGGTCCGCCTCGCGTACGGCAAACCGGCGCGATGGAATCGGAGCGTCGCGACGGCTAGGATTTGGCTGCTTGAGAATCGCAATCGGAAACGGACGCGCATTTTTCCGCGCGTCCGGCGCCGCCGAAATCCACTTGGGACGGAGACCTTGATGGCGAAGAAAATCGCGCGGCCGCGCCTTGCGGGTGCTGAAATCAGCCCCAATCCGGTGCGCGGCAACATGACCGCCGCTGAACTTATCGACACCTCTTTCCTTGCCTACAACGGACGCAAGCTGCGCGACGCGTGCCGCCTGTTCGCCGAGAAGATGCTCGAAGAAGACGTGTTCGTCGGAATGAGTGTGACCGGAGCGCTCACGCCGGCGGGGCTTGGGATGTCGTGCCTGATTCCGCTTATCGAGAACGGATTTGTCGATTGGATGGTCTCGACCGGCGCGAACCTGTATCACGACACGCACTTCGGAATCGGGCTCAAGATGTACCAGGGCTCGGCCGAGACCGACGATGTCGCGCTGCGCGAATCGGGCGTGGTGCGGATTTACGACATTTTTTTCGACTACCGCGTGCTGCTTTCGACCGACGCCTTCTTCCGGCAGATCGCGCGGCTCGACGAATTCCAGCATCCGATGAGCACCGCGGAATTCCATTTTCGCGCGGGGCGCTACGTCGCCGAGCGCGAGCGAATTTTGAAGCTCAAGCGCAAGTCGCTGCTCGCGTCGGCCTATCAGCATGCGATGCCGATTTACACGTCGTCGCCGGGCGACTCGTCGATCGGGATGAACCTTGCGCTGCTCGAGCTGGAAGGCTACGGCCTGCGGCTTGATCCGCTGCTCGACGTGAACGAGACGGCGGCGATCGTGTACGCGGCCAAGCAGATGGGTTGCAAGAGCGCGGTGTTCATCCTGGGCGGAGGATCGCCCAAGAATTTCGTGCTCCAGACCGAGCCGCAGATTCAGGAAGTAATGGGCGTGGCGGAAAACGGCCACGACTATTTCTTGCAAGTCACCGACGCGCGGCCCGACACCGGCGGCCTTTCGGGCGCGACGCCGTCGGAGGCGGTCAGCTGGGGCAAGATCGATCCGGGCAAGCTGCCCGATACGGTGGTCTGCTACGTCGATTCGACGGTCGCGCTGCCGCTGATAACCGCGTACGCGCTGGCGCGGCGCAAGGCGCGCAAGGCAAGACGGCTCTACGAGCGGCGCGCCGAGCTGATGGAGACGCTGACCAGGGCGTACGGCAAAGTGCGCAAGAAGCGGCTCGCGCGCGGCGAGTCGTGAAGATGAAGAAGCGAAGGGTGGCCGCGAAGCCGACTGCCATGCGCATCGCGGGAAGAATCGCGCCCGGGAAAAAGATCGCGCCGCAGGCCGGCGCCGATCTTGCGCGCGAGCTGGCGCTGGCGAAGAAGGCCGCGCGCGCCGCCGGAGAAATTTTGCGCGGCTACTGGAATCGCGGCGGCTACACGATCGGTTCCAAGGGCAAGGACAATCCCGTCACCCAGGCCGACCTCGAAGCCGACCGGATGATCAAGCGGATGCTGCACGATCCGTTTCCCGAATACGGATGGCTCTCGGAAGAGACCGCGGACAGCGCCGACCGGCTTGCGCGGCGGCGCGTATGGATTGTCGATCCGCTCGACGGGACCAAGGAGTTTATCAACGGCGTACCCGAGTTCTGCGTCGCGATTGCGCTAATCGAAGACGGCGATCCGATCCTGGGCGTGACCTACAATCCGATTCATCGCGAGATGTTCTGGGGCGCGCGCGGCCTCGGATGTCATCTCAATACGCGGCGGGTGCGAGTCAGCCGCACGCGGATGCTGCATCGCGCGCGGGTGCTGGCGAGCCGCAGCGAAGCGGCGCGCGGCGAATGGCAGGTGTTCCACGGGCGGCTGATCGTGAGCCCGACCGGAAGCGTTGCCTACAAGCTGGCGCTGGTCGCGGCGGGGAAAGGCGACGCGACGTTTACGCGTTCGCCGAAAAGCGAATGGGATATCGCGTCGGGCGCGGCGCTGGTCGCGCTGGCGGGCGGCACGATCACCGATATTCGCGGGCGCAAGCTCGGCTTCAACAACCGCAACGTGAAACTCGAAGGACTAATTGCGGACAATACTCTGTTGCACAAGCAACTGCTCGAGGTGGCGCCGCATCCGCCAATCGCGCCGCCGCGCTCGCGCGCGTGAGCGCGCCGCGGCGCTCAGAAATTATACATTCGCCGGGCTTCGGCGCGCAGCTCGCCGCGGAAGTCGGGATGCGCAACCGCGATCATCGCGTTTACGCGTTCGCGGATGCTCTTGCCCTTGAGCGTCGCGATTCCGTACTCGGTCACGACGTGATGCACGAAAGCGCGCGGCGCGGTGACCACGCTGGCCGGCAACAGCGACGGCATGATGCGCGAGATCCGCGTGCCATTGACTATCGAGCTTGACGGCACGACGAGCACGGTGGTTCCTCCGCCCAGGCACGCGCCGGTAACGAAAGCGGTCTGGCCGCCGGTGCCGGTGTACATCCGGGGGCCGATCGATTCGCTGTTGGCCTGTCCGGTCAGGTCAACCGCCATCGCGTTGTTAATCGCGATCAATCCTTCTTCGCGCGCGATCAGCCGGATATCGTCGGTGAAGTTGAAATCGTAGAGCTGGAAGCGGGGATTGCCGTCGATATAGTCGAGTTCTTCGCGCGGAGTCAGCGGCGCGAGTCCGCTTCCGACCACCAGGCCCGGGAAAATCTTTTTGTGTTTGCCGGTCAGCACGCCTTCGCGCACCAGCGGAGCCGTGTGCAGCGGGACGATCTCGGTCTGCATGCCAAGGTCATGATGTCCGCGCAGATGCGGCATCAGCGCGCCCGACATCGAGCCCACGCCCACCTGGATCGTCGCGCGGTCGGGAATCAGCTCACTGGCAACCAGGCCGCATACCGTGTCGATTATTTTTTGCTCTTCGGGCGAGGGGACGGGAAGCTTGATATCCGGCAGCTCGAGCGTCCGTTCGACGAAGTAGTCAATTTCGGAAATATGCAGTTGGTTATCGCCGCCGATCCGAATGAAATTTTCGTCGATCTCGGCGATAACGGTCTTTGCGTTGCGCGCCAGCAGCTTCGACATGATATTAACTTCGCCGAAATTGACGAAGCCGTTCGTGTCGGGCGGTGCAACGGTCACGATATAAACATTGAAGTCGTCGAGCGCGGGCGGCAGATGGCCTTCGCGGTAATACTGAATAGGCGTGAAGTCGGCGAGCCCCTGCGCGTATAGTTCGCGATCGTAGGGCGAGATGTAGAATGACTGGAGCTTGAAGCGCTCGCCGAGTCCGGGCAGGTTCCAGTCATGCGCCGCGGCGCCGTGATTGACGACCACGCCGTCGAGTTCCATCAGGCGCGCCGAAACCGCGGCGCACATCATGAACGGCGTTGCTTGCGCGATCGACATGCACACGCGATCTCCGGATTTGATCCGCTCCGCGGCCTGCTCCGGGCTGACGAGCCGATCTCCAAGCCTCGCGCGCCAGTCGTCGCGCGACTTTATCTTCGGTGCGGTAGCCATCAGGCGGCTTGGGAGGCGAGGTTCGGGTCGATCCCGATATCCCGCAGCATCGCCGAGGTGCGTTCGTTGAGGAGTCCCACCTTGCGCAGGTTGGTGACGACGGTGGTATGCATCTCGCGCTTGAAGAGCTTGCGGAACATCGTGTAGTCGCGGCCGCGCGCGACTTCCTTGCGCGCGCGCTTGACCGCCTCGATCTCGGCGGTGTTCATTCCGACCGCCTCGTACGCCTCGGCCGGGAATTGGCCGGTCAGCACGAGCTGGATTGCTTCGCGGGTGAATTCCTCGAGCTCGCGCATGTCGCCGGAGCTAAGGCTGTTAATCGCCTCGGGAAGGCTCAGCACGGAAAAACCCATGTGCCGCGATTCGTCGGCCAGAATCCGCTTGCAGATTTCACGCAGCAGGGGATCCTTGGCCGTCTCGCCGAGCATCCGGAAAAGCGCGACGGCGAACGTTTCGGCCAAAAGCTGCAAGCCGACGGTCTTCACGAACCACTTTCCTTGCCCAAGGATGTAATCGAAAAGCGTCTTGATATTTCCGGTGATTGGATAAATCCGGCCGCCGCACTTCTCGAGCAGGTAGCGGCTCAGCACCTCGGCGTGGCGCGCCTCGTCAACCACCTGGGTTGCCTGAAAGAACTTAGCGTCGTTGGTCGGCACCATATCGACCAACTGGCCGCAGGCGAGCATCGCGCCTTCCTCGCCGTGAAGGAGCTGCGAAAGGCGCCACGACGAGAATTCGAGGTTGAGCTGCGCCAGATGCTTGCGGTCGAGACGGGCGAGTGCGTCGGTGCCGTAGCCGTCGATCAATTCGTCAGCAAAAATTCCGGCCTCATAATCGACCGGCTTTGACCAGTCGATATCGCGCGCGGCGTTCCATTGGTCGCGCTTGGCGTTTTCATAGAGGCGGCGCAAATCCGGAGCCTCGCACGAGTACGAGCGCTGAAAGACGGTTTCAAGGCTGGTCGTGATTCGCTCAGATGTCTCGTTCATCTTCCGGCACCTCAGGCGCCCGGATGGGCAATTGCGACCCTAGCAAATTTGCCGCTGATCCGAAAACCAGCCGATTGGTAGATAGCGGCCGCGCCGCTGGCGCATAACGTCCGCGACGCTCGCCGCGATCTCGCGCGCGAGGCCGTCCGCATCCGAGCGGCTCAGCTTGACTGTTTCGGCGCAAACATAAATGCTGACCGTTCGCGGAGAGGTTCGGGAGTCTGGCTGAACCGGCGTGACTCGAAATCACGTGAGCCCTAGTGGTTCCGGGGGTTCGAATCCCCCCCTCTCCGCCAGAAAGCCCAAGGAATTCAAGCGATTTCGATGTGTCGGGTTTGCTCATCGGGCGACTCAGGCCGCCGAAAGTGCGGCTGCTTTGATCGAACTTTGCTTGTTCGCGCGATCGGCGAGGCGTTCCACTTCCCCAGGCGTCATCGGGCGGGTGCGGTCCTGCCCGGCATGAAATGCCGCGAGTTTCTTGCCCGCCTCTGCGAGCATCCCACTGTCAACGATCGAGTACCTCCGGAAAATTTCCGCCGTTTCGTGCCCAAGCAGTTTCATCGCGACAGGCTGAGACACCCCGGCGCGGAGCAGACCACGGGCGGCGCATCGCCGGAAATCGTGCGGGATGAGTCCCTTGAGGCCAGCGCGATCGCAGGCGTTGTTGAATGCCTTCCTGAAGTCGCGGATCTCGCTGCCGTTCGGATGGAAGAACACCCGCTCGACGGGGCGTCCGGTTTCCTTCTCGATAGACTGCGCGCGCTCGTACTGAGCGGGCAGGACTTCGCGAAGACCGCCGATCAGCGGAAATTCCCGGCCGCGGCCGTTCTTGGTCGTGCCCACGTCGAGCCGCACCCAACCGGATTCGAAATCGACGCGATCCCACGTGAGCGGGAGCAGTTCGGAAATGACTCTCCATCCGGTGGTGAAAGCCGTCTCGTACAAGGCGCGCAGGTACTCGGGCGACTCGTCGATCAGCGCCTGAAGTTGCGGCGGTTCAATGAATCCGCGGCGCACGTTGTTTTCGGCCAGCAGCCGGACTTTGGGCTTGTTGGCCACGCGGCCGGCGTCCATCGCGAGGTTGAAGCTGTGCCGAAGCGCGGCCAACTCGCGATTGATGGTCGAAGCCTTTGCCGCTTCCTCTTGACGCTTGGTGATGTAACTCACTATTCGGTCGGAAGTGATCACGCGGGCCTTATCGAAACCGAAGTGAGCGCGCAGGTGCTTGAGCGCCCGTTCCACGCTTTCAATGCTGCGGCGCCCGTTCGCTTTGTAATCGTTCACCAAGATCTTCGCCAAGTCCTCGAACGTTGTGCGATCGACCTCTGGCGCGACGTTCTTGCCCTGTGTGGCCTCGGAGATCTGCGCCTTGAGGAACCGGATCGCAGACGCGCGGTTATCCGATCCCGATGACTTCCTGATACACCGGCCGTTGACGCTGAATTGGACCCACCAGGTTGGAATCTCCTTTCGCTCGCCCGTCGAGCGGTCTTTGTAGGTCGGGCGGAACACACGCCCTAGGCCCCGTTTACTGTCCGTGCCGCCGTTCATTTTGGCCTCCTTGTGGTTTTGGCGTTGCGGCGGTCGAGATAGTGGCGGATCGCGTCCCTGATCAGTTCATTGATCGACGCCCGCTCATCCAGTGCCGCGATGCTCAGTTCCCGATGCATATCGGGCGGCATCGCGACCGTCAGCACGATCATCCCTTCCCGGCTCGCCGCTCTGCGTTTGTTCATGGTATTACGGTATCGCGGTGCCATTCGGGTGTCAAGGCTTGCGGGACGCGAGCCAGCGATGCAGGCCGGCTTCTGAGCAGACAAGTGATTTCTTCGACAAGCGGCGCACGAACGGGAGCCGCTCGGAATTCTGGAACAGCCAGCGCCGAGGCTTGTGAAGTAGTGCGGCGGACCGATCGGCGTCGAGCCAATCGGCCGACTGATCGACGCTTGCGGTCCGAGCCGGCGGATTTGGGCGCATCGCCGCGGCGGCCTTGAGCGCACCCTCGACCGCGCCACAGTCTGACATCAACTGAGCAATCGTACCGGGCGACAGGTCCAGCACGCGCGCGGGATCGCGGCGGATCTCGTCAAGGCTCGGCGGCCGGCTCGCGATGCCGATCTCGCCTATCACCTTTCCGTTGCCGTTCAGCAAGCCCGTTCGTCCTCAATTCTCTCGCTGGATCGCGCCCGACTATTCTGCGGCCTGGATCGCTATATTCAGTTCGCTCGGGATGCCCATTTTCGGCGACGGGCAACCCCATTCGCTCGCCGATTGCGATTCGGTTACTACAGTGCCGGTAAAGCTGAACGGGCCCACAACGGGCACTAAATCGCACCGCGCGACAGTCGTTGAATCCCGTGGCGTGCTGCCGGTTGCTCCGGGCGGCAATGCGTAATCCGCGATGATGCCGTTTTGGCCGTTGGGCAAGTTGCTCTGGATGAATGCCTCTGTGCCGTCATGCCGGACGCCCGGATCGTCGGAACCATAAATCGAGAAACACGCATACAGATTCCAGTTGCCGGGCGGCACGTCGAGCGATTGCGTGAGATCGTTGTGCGCGCAGGGCGCGTTCTTGCCGGGGCATTTCATGCAAGCTGCATCCGCGTTTCCGCCGCAGACGAAAACC
>DATLTX010000031.1:0-8699 GCA_035533435.1 Binataceae bacterium (SeqCode) | reverse complement strand
CAGATTTCGTCATTGCCCACGCCCTGCGATTTGAGTTCGAGACCGCGAATCGTCCGGTCGGCTTCGTTATTGCCGGCCAGAACCGTGATTACGCGCTCGCCGTCGTAAAAGCGCGCGACTGCCGCGGCCGCCATCACGCCGTCGAGGCATGAGGGTCCGTGGCTGACGATCTGGATAGTGCGGGACTCGGGCATAAGGATGCGATTGTAGGGAAAAGCGCGTCCGCAGGCGAACGGGACCATGCGGCGCTTGGCGCGCAGGCGGCCAACCTGCTTACGCTTTCACGCTTTGGGCTAGCGGCGGCGTGGATTTTGATTTATCTCGCGGCACCGGGCGCGCAGCTTGCCTTTGCGGCGCTCGCGATCGGCGCGGCTGTCAGCGATTTTCTTGATGGCCGCCTCGCGCGGCGGCTCGGAGTTGACGGCGGAGCGGGGCGATGGCTCGATCCGGTGGCGGACGTTACGTTTGTGCTGGCCGCGCTCGGCTGCGCGGCGGCGGCGGGCGCGACCCCGCTCTACATCCCGATTCTGATCGCGGTTTCGTTTTCACAATACGCGCTGGACTCGCGATGGCTGCATCGCGCGGGCGGTCCAATCCGCAGTCGGCTCGGTCATTACGGCGGCGTGGTCAATTACGCGCTGGTGATAGCGCTGGCGATAACGCCGCCCGGATCGCTCGCGCGCGGCGCGATCAAAGCGGCGGCGCCCGCGCTCGGGCTTTTCTATGTCGCTGCGATAATCGAGCGAACGCTCGGCTATCGGCCGCGCTGATTTCGCGGAATGCGGGGTGTAGGAGCGGGGCGGCTCGGCAAGCCGCCCCGCGCGTGCAAAGTCAGAACCTGAAGGTCCCGCAGGATGTTGAGAAAGCGATTTTCAACATCGTGCTCCCATCCTTCCTTCGGCTTCGCTCAGGACATGCTTTCTCCCTCGGTTGAGACCGTCGATTTTCTCGCAGACGTTGCGTTGTTGTTATCCTGAGCCGCAGGCGAAGGATCTACGCGAAGCGATTTTCCTCAGCGCCGCCAAGGCATTGCGCACTAATCGCTTCGCGGAGATCCTTCACGGAGCCTGTCCTGAGCGCGGTCGAAGGAGCAACCTCCGTTCAGGATGACGGACAACAGTTCGGCGTTCATCGACAGCCTCTTTCAGGGAGAGCCCCGGTGAGGGTCCTGATTCAGCGCGGCGGGCCGGAGGCCCGCCCCACCAATGATTCACTGGCGCGGCATCGCTGCGGATGTTTTACTGCTCATGCAGTGAAGATCGCGATCGTAGCAGCAGAAATTTCTCCGTGGGCGAAGGTTGGCGGACTTGCCGATGTGATCGGTGCGCTGCCGGCCGCGCTCAAGGATGCGGGCGCGGAGCCGGTCGTAATCGTCCCGGGTTACACGTCGATCCTCTCGAAACTCGCGGCGACGCCGGTCGGCCCCGCGATGACCGTGGACCTTGGCGCCGCGGCGCATCCGTTCCGCGTGCTGCGCGCTGAGGATTCGCAAGGCGTGCCGATCTATCTGATCGACAATCCGGAGCTCTTCGGACGCGACGGTATTTACGGAGATGCGAGCGGCGACTATTCCGACAACTTCAACCGCTTCGTTTTCTTCGGCAAAGCCGCCGCGATGGCGGCCGCGGAAATTATCAGGCCCGATGTCCTGCATGCGCATGACTGGCACGCCGCCGTTGCGCCGATCGTCGCGCGCGCCGACCCCGCATTACGGCAGCGTTTTGCGCGCGCTACAGTAGCTTTCACGATTCATAATCTCGCATTCCAGGGAATCTACGAGGCCGCGGAATTTCCGCTGCTCGGAATCGATCCCGCGTACTTCGGAATCGAAGGGCTCGAATTCTTCGGCCGCATCAACCTGATGAAGGGCGCGATCATTCTGGCCGACGGTGTCTCGACCGTCAGCCCCGGCTATGCGCGCGAAGTCACCGCCGACCCCGACCTCGGCTTCGGCCTCGAAGGAGTGCTGCGCAATAAGGGCGAGCGCTTTGTCGGCATCCTGAACGGCGCGGATTATCGCGAATGGAACCCAGCGCATGACGATCTGATCGCGGCGCGCTACACACCGCTTGCGCCCGACGGCAAGCGCGTATGCGCTCGAGATCTGCGCGACTCGCTCGATCTGCCGGGATGGGACGATCGTGCTCTGGTCGGGATGGTTACGCGGCTCACCAGCCAGAAAGGCTGCGACCTGCTGCGCGACGCGCTGGATGACGTGATGGCGCAAGGCATCCAGCTTGTGATACTCGCGAGCGGCGACAGGGCACTCGAGGAATTTTTCAGCGCCGCGCAAAAGCGCTATCCCGATCAGTTCCGCATGATTATGCAATTTGACAATCCGATGGCGCATCGTATCCAGGCTGGATGCGACGCGTTCCTGATGCCGTCGCGGTTCGAGCCGTGCGGACTCACCCAGATGTACGCGCTCAAGTACGGCGCGGCGCCGATCGTCCGCGCGACCGGAGGGCTGCGCGACACGGTCAGCGAGTTCGATCCGGCGACGGGGCGTGGAACTGGCTTCGTATTCGACAAGTACGACGCGGACGAACTGATCGCGGCGCTCACGCGGATGACTGCCGTGTTCGCGAAGCCGCCCGTGTGGCGCAAGCTTGTGGCGAATTGCTTCGCGCAGGATTTTTCCTGGGCGCAGTCCGCACGCCACTATCTTGATTGGTTCGCGGCGCTGGCACGCGCGCGCGCTGCATTGTAGAAATCCGATGCATTCCCGCGCAGCGCAATACCTCGCCTACGCCGACGGCGCCTGCCACGGAAATCCGGGGCGCGGCGGCTGGGGCGTCGTGATCGTCGCGCCCGACGGCTCGCGCCGCGAACTCAATGGCCACGGCGGTCATACCACCAACAATCAGATGGAACTGACCGCGGCGATCGAGGCGCTGCGCGCGATCCCGCCCGCCGCAAGCGTGATCCTGCGCAGTGACAGCCAATACGTCATCAAGACGATGACGCGCGGATGGAAGCGCAACGCGAATCAAGAGCTATGGCGCCAGCTCGACGCCGAAGCCACACAGCGCAAGGTAGAATTTCAGTGGGTGCGCGGCCATGCCGGCGACGAACTCAACGAACGCGCCGATGCACTGGCGACGATGGGAGCCAAGGGTGCCAGGGGCGAGACGATTATCGCCGCCGCCGCGCACGCCGTGCTCGCGCCCGGTGAGTCGATTATCCAGTGCGCGGGATGCGGCAGCGAGTTCATTGCCGCGCGCGCCGGCGAGAAGTTTTGCAATCACGCGCGATGCCAGCGGCGCGTGCGCGGCGCGTAATCTCGCCGTGCCGCTGTCACGCGAATATCACCAGATGGTCGGGATGAGCGCGTCGGTCACGCGGCGATATTCCTCGAACTCCTCGCCGAAACGCGCGGCGAGCGTCGCCTCGTCGGCGCGAATCTGCCGATACGCGATCAGCATCGCGACCAGCAAGGTCAGGATCGCGACGATCGGCGCGGCGAATTCCAGCGGCCACGCGAACAGCACCAGCATCACGCCCGCGTACACCGGATGGCGGACGTAGCGAAAGAATCCGGTCTTCACCAGGACCATTCGCTCGCGTCCGCTCCGGTCCGACGAAAAAAAGTGCAACTGAATCCGCGCACCGAGCGCGAGCCATAGCCCGCCCAGCTCGAGCAGCAGCCCGAGCGCGCCAACCCATTTCTCCGGCTCGCCGCCATAAAGGTAAGTCCGCTCGAACGGCGCCGCCGCGAACAAGATCAGCACGACGATCTGCGTCATGATGCGCTGCGCGTGCGCGTCGGCGGGCTCGGCGGGATGCCGCGGATCCGCGCCAACCATCAAATCCGCGAAGCGAAATCCGATGTACGCAATCAGGTAGGCCGAGATGTAGCGATGGTCGCGGAAGTAGTCGGTGATTCCCAAGCCGAGCGCCACCGCGCCGATCACCGCCGTCACGAAAATGATCTGCTCGCCCGCGCGCACCAGCGAATCGCGGTTCAAACCCGTTCGGCGATCGCCTTCGGCGGCCGCCTCCGGTGCAAGTGAGGTCGGTGCGATCAGCTCGCCGGTCGAGCGCGGAGAAAGAGCAGGTGGCGTGACGTCCATGATGAAAAGACTTTTGCAGATTGTGGCGTCGGTTAAAAGCTTCGCGCTGATGACGTTGAGCGCAGGATAGTTACTGCGTCGGCCTGCTTGCAGTGTTTCGCAAAAGCAGAAAATTAACGCGAATCACGAATAATGGAAATTTGCGTATCGCAAATCGCGATTTAGAGAAAAGGCTTATACATACTGAACTATTCACGTTTTGACCTAGATTATGCACAGCCTGCGAATTCAATTTCCTTCTGAAATCGAGAGTTTTTTGATGGCACAGGTGATGCTTTAGCCATCCGAAGTCAAGTTTCGGGAGGAACTTAAAATGAACGCGACGACGACCAATGAGGCAAGGCTGGCTGGGTATGCGGATGCGGCAGAAGCTGCGGCGTCGACCGACGCGGTTCGCCTGGCACAGTACAGCTGGCTCAACGAACTGCCGGGACTCGTGTTTGGATTGCTCACGCTGGCCTACATCGTGACTTCCCTGCTGGCCCTGGCATAACACCGAAACCCAACTGACGGGAGAATACGACCATGAATGCGACGACCACCAACCGTACCCAATTCGCAGGACTCGCGACTGATACGGCGGCGCCGACCGACTACATCCGTTACGCGCAGAACAGCTTCCTTACCGAGCTTCCCGGCGTGGCGTTTGGCCTGATCACGCTCGCCTATATCGTCTGCTCGTTCCTCGCGCTCTCCTGAGCGACGCTTCGCGAGTCGCTCGCGACGCGCGCGCCGCCTGCTCCGGCCCGACCGTGGCCACAGAGGGCAGGACGAAATGAAGTGCGGCGCGCGCGGAGATGCGCGACTCCAAGGGCGGCTCTGCCGCCGCGCGCCGCACGATAGTCAGCGACACGAGC
This sequence comes from Binataceae bacterium (SeqCode), assembly GCA_035533435.1. GTDB lineage: Bacteria > Desulfobacterota > Binatia > Binatales > Binataceae > JBARDN01. The sequence goes on along the minus strand of DATLTX010000031.1, from coordinate 3,769 downwards.
ACCACCGCCGCGGTCAGCACAATCGTCACCCAGATCATCGCGCGAATCCGCTTCAGCATCGAGTTTAGCTGCGCGACGCTGAATGCGGGTCCGTCGCCATGCGCGGCGACCTCTTCCTGTCTGCCGATTCTGAACGCCAGCCCGAACGTGATGTAGGTCTGGATGAAGATCAGCAGGAACGCGAGTCCGAGCTTCAGTGCGAGCGGATCTCCGATCCGCGCAAAGTAATCGAACTTCATCTCGGCCTTCAGATCGGTCAGCCGCATCGCGCCGGTGATCACGACGATGCCGAGCACGCCGATCGAAAACGGATTGTAGAACTTGAAGCCGGTGATCAGGCTGGCGCGGCGATGCGCTTCGTCCGATGCGGTCTCGGCCGCGGGCATCAGCATATAGATGACCGCGAACTGGGCGCCGAAATAGGCGGCCCATCCGAGCACGTGAATCCAGACCAGGACTTCCGCGCCGTCAATCGAGGTCATCGCGCGTCCGGGCCGCGATCGAGCGTGTTAGCGCGCGCCACTTGTCCGTACCATCGCCCGCTTTCCTTGACGGTGCGGGCGAGAGTATCGAAATCGCAATAGACCAGACCGAAACGCTGCGCGAAGCCTTCGGCCCATTCGAAATTGTCAGTCAGCGTCCAATGGAAATAGCCGCGCACGTCGGCGCCTTGCTGGATCGCGCGCCATAGTTCGGCCAAGTAGCGGCGCGTGAAATCGATTCGCCGCGTGTCATGCACGCGTCCGTCGGCGCCGGGCGCGTCGCCGTAGGAGCACCCGTTTTCGGTGACGTAGATCGGCACCCCCGGATAATTGCCGGCGATATTCGCGACCATGTCGGAAAGCGCGCGCGGCGAAATCTCCCATCCGAAATCGGTCAGCTCTTTAGTCTCCGGATGCACCTGGCGCACGTTCAGCGTCGCGGCGTTGTCGTCGTGCGCGACGACGCTGCGGAAGTACAGATTGATTCCGATGAAATCGAGCGGCGCCTTGATCGTTTCCATGTCGCCCGGCCGCATATCGACCCGATCGGCGATTGTGCCCGTATCGTAAATCTTCGGGTACTCGCCCTTCATCACCGTGTCCAGGAACCACAGGTTGTTGAAGCGATGCCATCTTTCGGCCGCGCTTTTATCCTCGGGCGAATTGGTGTTCGGCTCGACCGACGACATGCTGAATGCGGTCCCGACCGCAGCCGGTTTGTGGCGCGAATTGCGCAGCGCGCGCACGCCAAGACCCTGCGCCAGGTTCACGATGTGCGTGGCGCGGATCGTTTCAGCACCGTCGCGCCGTCCGGGCGCATGAATTCCGAGCAGGTAGCCGAAGATCGTGAATATCCACGGCTCGTTGAAGACCATCCAGTGCTTGACCCGATCGCCCAGCGCGTCGGCGCATGCGGCGGCGTAATCCCTGAAATAGCTCGCCAGGTCGCGATTGGTCCATCCGCCGAGATCCTCGAGCGCCTGCGGCAGATCCCAATGGTAGAGCGTGACCCACGGCTGGATCCTGCGCGCGAGCAATTCGTCGGCAACGCGTTTGTAGAAATCGATCCCCTTGGGATTAACCCGCCCCTTGCCCTCGGGCATGATGCGCGGCCACGAAAGCGAGATTCGCGAGGCATTCAGCCCAAGCTCGGACTGAAGCGCGATATCGTCTTTGTAGCGATGGTAGAAATCGCACGCGACGTCGCCGGTCCATGAGTTCTTGATCCTGCCCGGCGTGTGCGAAAAGCGATCCCAGATCGATTCGCCCTTGCCGTCGTGATCCCACGCCCCTTCAATCTGATACGAGGCACTAGCGGTGCCCCACAGAAATCCCTCGGGAAATTTCATCAACGCCATACGCGGCTTGTTAGCACACGGCGCCAGCCGCGCGCCACGCGTGGTTGCCGCAGGCGGCGCCCTCGCGTTAGGACTGGAGGCATCGCGCAGGAGGCCTGTCCGATGCCCGAATTCAAAACCGTGCTTTATGAAACAGTCGCCGACCATGTGGTGCGGATCACGCAGAACCGGCCCGAGGTCCGCAATGCGCAGAATCTGCAATTGACCTACGACCTCAACGCCGCCTTCGATTGCGCCGCGCAGGACGACGACGTGAAGGTGATCATCCTGGCGGGCGCCGGACCGCATTTCTCGGCCGGGCACGATCTGCGCGCAGGCCCGGAAAGCTTCGCTCCGTTCAAAGTCGTCGGCACCTATGGCGGCTTCACCGAGAAGGGGCAGGAAGGGATGATGGCGCGCGAGGAGGAAATCTACCTCCAGATGTGCCGGCGATGGCGCAATATCCCCAAACCCACGATTGCACAGGTGCAGGGGCGCGTGATCGCGGGCGGACTGATGCTCGCGTGGGTCTGCGACCTGATCGTGTGCAGCGACGACGCGATGTTCTGCGACCCTGTGGTCTCGATGGGCGTGTGCGGCGTCGAGTATTTCGCGCATCCGTGGGAACTCGGCGCGCGCAAGGCCAAGGAGATGCTGTTCACCGCGGACTGGATCGACGCGCACGAGGCGCATCGCCTCGGGATGGTGAATCGCGTCGTCGCGCGCGAGCGGCTCGAGGCGGAAGTCCTCGAGCTCGCAAACAAGATCGCGGCGAAACCGATGATGGCGCTCAAGCTCGCCAAGGAAGCGGTCAATCAGACCCTCGACGCGCAGGGCCAGTGGAACGCGATGCAGACAGTGTTCGGACTCCATCAACTCGCCCATTCGCACAACAGCCAGGTCTATGGGATGCCGGTGTATCTCGATCCGAACAGCGCGCAAGCCAAGGCGGCTGGCCGCAAGAGCTGAGCGAACCCGATGAAAATCGATCGCGCGGAAATTTTGCGCCGCGTCGCTGAGATAGCACCCGCGCTCGAACGCAACGCGCGCGCCTGCGACGAGGCGCGGATGCTCGTGCCCGAGAGCATGCGTATCATGCACGACTCCGGGATGTTCCGGATTCCGATTCCCGCGCGCGCCGGCGGCTACGAGCTTTCGTTGCGCGCGCTCGCCGACGCGGTGACCACAATCTCGATCGCATGCCCGTCGAGCGGATGGGTGCTGATGGTGATGGGAGCGCATCACTGGTGCATGGGCTCGTTTCCCGAAGCGGCGCAGGACGACGTCTTCGCCAACGGCGGCGACGGCCTGGTCGCCGGCACGCTGTCAGGGCAGGGCAGCGCGGCGAGCGTCGATGGCGGCTACAGCGTCGCGGGGCGATGGCAATTCGGCAGCGGAATCGATCACGCGAACTGGGTGATGCTCGGATGCGCGGATCCCGAAACGCGCGGGCCCAAGGTTCACGTCGTCATTCCGCGCGCCGAGATCGAGGTCGATGACACCTGGCGCGTGCTCGGGCTGCGCGGCTCGGGCAGCAAGGACCTGGTCGCGCGCGATATCTTCGTGCCGGCCTACCGCGCGATCGACACGCGCGTACTGTTCGGTGGAACCAGTCCGCACGCGCGAAATCACGCGAGTAATCTATACCGGCTTTCGGCCGAGGCGATGCTCTCGAATTCGGTGGCGACCGCGGTTCTGGGTTCGGCAAAATTCGCGCTTGAAAAATTTATCGAACGCACGCGCGAGCGCCGCGTGATTTTGACCGGCGCGCGCAAGGCCGAGCACGGTCCAACGCAGGTGCGGATAGCCGAGGCGGCAGCCGAGATCCGCAGCGCCGAGCTTCTGCAGGGCGATACGCAGACGGAGTTCGACCGTCTGATGGCGGCAGGCGCCGGGATGGATTTTGCGGCGCGCGCCAACGCGAAGTGGAACGCCGCCTACTCGGCCGAG
>DATLTX010000030.1:0-13433 GCA_035533435.1 Binataceae bacterium (SeqCode) | reverse complement strand
AGGGCGGGGCGCTTGGAGGGCTGCGGGCGGAGCAATTCCGCGCGCGCGAGCGATACGCGAAATGGAGATTTAAGCGCCGAGATTATCTCCGAAATCGATTTATTTACCTTGGGATGTATCAGCGCGGGCGCCAACTCGCTCATCGGGGCGAGCACGAATAGCCTTTCGTGCAGGCGCGGATGCGGCACCGTCAAAGTGCGAGAGTCGATAATCTCTTTGTTGAAAAACAGCAAATCGAGGTCGATAACGCGCGGCCGGTATTTCCCGCGAGCGGGTTTTTTCCCGCGCACGCGCTTGCGCCCCATCACGCGCTCGATCGCGAGCAGCTTGCGCATCATCGCGTCGGCATTGATCTCGGTCTCGACTTCGATCACGCCGTTTAGGAATGGACCCTTGACCTCGCCGACGGGCTCGGTCTCGTAGATCGAGGATTGGCGCACGAGCCGGGTTTCGGGAATCTGCGCGATCCGCGCGATTGCCTCCCGATAATTGGCGGCCCGATCGCCGAGGTTAGTCCCTATTCCGATAAAAGCCCGGTTGGGCATTCGTTACAGCCGAAGCGCCTTTATTCTAGCAACCGCCTCTCTCAACCGCTCGCTCGACACTGTGAGTGAAAAGCGAACGAACCCCTCACCACCCTTGCCGAAACCCGAGCCGGGCGTGATCGCCACGCCGGCCTCTTTGAGAACGCGCTCGGTAAACGACACCGAGGTATAGCCCTTAGGAACCTCAGCCCAGATGTAGAAGGTGGCGCGCGGAAGCTCGCACTTGAGCCCCATCTCGCGCAGCGCGCCGACCAGCAGGTCGCGCCGCTCTTTGTAGATCGCGCAATACTCGGGAAGCTTGTCGCCGTCGCCACCTTCGAGCGCCGTGATCGCGGCTTCCTGCACGGCCTGGAAGACTCCGGAATCGACGTTGGTCTTGACCTTGCCTAGCGCGGCGATGAGCTGCGCGTTGCCGATCGCGAACCCGCATCGCCATCCGGTCATCGAGAAGGTTTTCGATAGCGAATGGAATTCGATCGCGCATTCGCGCGCGTCTTTGGCATCGAACACGGTCGGTGCGCGGTAGCCGTCATAGGCGATTTCAGAGTAGGCGCTGTCGTGAGCAAGGATGATCTCGTTCTTCAGGCAGAACTTCACCGCGTTGTCGAAGAACGCGCTATCGACGGTCGCGGCGGTCGGATTGTTCGGATAGTTGAGCCACAGCAGGCGGGCGCGGCGCGCAACTTCGGCGGGAATCGAAGCGAAGTCAGGAACGAACCCATTTTCCTTTTTGAGCGGCAGGAAATAGGGCTCGCCGCCGTTGAATACGCATCCGGAGTAATAAACCGGATACCCGGGGTCGGGTATCAGGACTATATCGCCCGGATCGACGACGGCGGTCGCGAAATTCGCAATACCTTCTTTCGAGCCAATAAGCGCGCAGACCTCGCGCGCAGGGTCGAAGCGATGACCGAAGCGGCGGTCGAACCAATCGGCGGCGGCGCGCCGGTATTCCTCGAGTCCTTCGTAGTCGGGGTAGCGATGGTTTTTGGGCAGTTCGGCGGCGCGCTTGAGGCTCTCCACAATATGTTGCGGTGTGCGGAGGTCGGGATCCCCGATACCAAGGCTGATCACATCGACGCCCTTGGCTGCGACCTCCTTCTTGAGCCGATCCAGTTCGGCAAACAGGTACGGTGGAAGAAGTCCCAGTCTGGTGGCGGTCTTTATCTGCACCTTAAGGTCAAAACCCCGATTTATTTGGTCATCACGTAACTACCATACTTCGCAGCGGTCCGAAACTGGCTTGCCCCGGAAGTTGCGCACAGGGGCGCGCATAATCCACAAGCGGACGACGCGAGAGGCGGGCGCGCGTCGGATCCGTAGAATGAACTGCGCAGTGGCGCGCGTGCGAAGCTGGGGCGGTCAATTTCCGGAACGAAATCGGAGAGTAATTTTTTCACTCTTCGGGAAGAAGAAAACCCTTGTCTGGCTTGGATGAAATGACTATCAAGAGGAACTCCGCCACGACGCATCGAGCCGGTCAAATTTGCGTGATCATTACGTTTGCTTGATTGACAGCAATCGCAATGTTAGACAAATTAACGTTCGGGCGCTGGAACTCGGCGCGCGCTTCAGAGTAAGCAAGGATCGGCAAGCGTCGATACTTGAGTTCGGAAACGCGCGTGTCGGGGAAGGCGCCATGACTGGGAAGCTTCGACCGAGTGCGCGGCTCATCTTTGGTACCCGCGTGCGGCCGCAGTCTGACCGCAAGAAGCAAAGATGAACCGGATATTCCTGCCCCTGGCGGCCGTGCTGTTAATTGCTGGCGCGACCGTAATTGCCTTCTCCCAGCGTCCGTGGCTGCCACGAATGGACGTGGTCCAGCCGATCCCGTTCAGCCATCGGATTCACGCCGGAGTCAACAAAATTCCCTGCCAATACTGCCATGAGTACGCGCGCCGCTCCGAGAACGCGGGAATTCCGCCCGTCGAGCGATGCGTGGGATGCCACGGCAGTGGAATTGTCGGCGGGATCAAGCCGGTGACGCGGGCGTGGTCTGACCACACCCAGCCGCCGTTCGAGATTCGATGGAACCGGGTTTATACGCTGCCCGATTTCGTAAAGTTTTTTCACAGCCCGCATATTCATGCCGGCATCCAATGCCAGCAATGCCACGGCGACGTGCAGAATATGGATCGCGTGGTGCCGGTCAAGGAAATAAACATGGGCTTTTGTGTTGATTGTCATACGCAGCGCAAGGCAAGCCTCGACTGCGTCTCCTGTCATCATTGAGCGAGGAGCGAAATGCCTGAGGGTCTGTCCAGGCGGTCTTTCATCAAGCTGGCCACGGCCGCAAGCGCCGCCGCCGCGATTCCCGGATGCGAGCCTGCCGCACGCAAACTTATCCCGTACGTCGTTCCCGACGAGAACGTCACGCCCGGGATGCCGACGTTTTACGCGACCACTTGCGCCGAGTGTCCCGCTGGATGCGGCGTGATCGCGACGGTGCGCGAGGGGCGGGTCACGACGCTCGGCGGCAATCCTGCCGATCCTGTCGGCGCGGGTGCGATCTGCGCGCGCGGCCAGGCGGCGCTCCAGGGGCTGTATAATCCAGATCGGCTGGCCGAGCCGATGCTACGCGGCGACGGCGGCGCGCTCAACAAGATTTCCTGGGATGAGGCGAGCAAGCTGCTGACCGATCGCCTCGGCGCCGCGGCCAAAGCAGGCCGGAACCGGGTCGCGTTTGTGGGCGCCCCGCAAGGCCCGACCTTCGAGAAGATCGCGCGCGCCTTTGTGGCCGCGTACGGATCGAACCAGGCGATTTTCTACGAGGCGCTTGCGACTGAATCCGCACGCTCGGCCGCGCAAACCCTGTTCGGACGCCGCGATCTGCCGGTCTATAAAATCGACGCGGCTGAAACCCTAATCTCTTTCGGTGCGGATTTTCTTGAAACCGGACCTTCGCCGGTCGAACTCACGCGCCAGTATGCGGAATTCCGCGCGCCCAAAACGCGCCGCGGCCAGCTAACTATCGGCCGCTCGTTCTATGTCGGTCCGCGGATGAGCATGACCGCCGCCAAGTGCGACGACTGGATCGCCGCCGCGCCCGGAGCCGAGGCCCAGATCGCGTGGAGCGTCCTCCATGTGCTGGTAGCGCAGCGCTGGATCGCGCAAAACTCGGGCCTCGATCTCAACGCGTTGACCACGATGGTCGCGGCATACGAACCCACCGCGGTCAGCCAGCGCACCGGCGTTCCGGCCGATAAGATCAATGCGATGGGCGCCGCGTTCGGCAAGGCTGACGGCGCGGTCGCGATCGCCTCGGGCGACGATGACGCGCTGCATCTGGCCGCGTATATGCTCAACGCCGCCACCGGGAATCTCGGCCGCACGATGCTGTTCCTTGACGGCGCCGGGGTCGAGCCTGTCACCAGCGCGAGCGACGTTAGCGCCGCGATGGCCGCGATGCGCGACGGCAAAATCGATGTCGCCGTGATAAATGGCGCCAATCCGATCTTCACGATGCCGCCGTCGATGCGCGCGGCCGAATCGCTCCAGCGCGTTGGGTTCGTTGTGTGGATGGGAACGGTGCCCGACGAGACCGCGAACATGGCGAGCCTGCTCTTGCCGGCGCATCATCCGCTCGAAGCGTGGCGCGATACCGCGCCGCGTCCGGGAGTGCGCGGACTCGGGCAGCCGGTCATGCAGCCGGTTTTTGAGAGCCGCGCCGCGGGCGATATCATGCTGGCCGCCGCCGCGAAGGCGCAATCGAATCTGCCGTGGCCGACCACCGCCGCCGCAGTCAAAGCCGAGTGGCTCGCGCTCGCCGCGCAGGGCGGTGGCAGCGACGCGCAGGTCGAGTTCTGGACGACGGTGCGGCGTGAGGGCGGACTCTATGCACAAGCCAAACCCGCCGCGGTCAAGCTCTCGATGGCGAGCCTCAAGACTCCATCGCCCGGCGATGCTGGGTCGTCGGAAATCACGTTCGTCGCCTATCCGCACATCTTTCTTTACGACGGCCGCGGCGCCGACAAACCCTGGCTCCAGGAAATTCCCGAGCCCGTCACCCAGATCGTCTGGGACAGTTGGGCCGAGATTCATCCGACGACCGCAGCCAAGCTCGGAATCGCGAAGGACGAGCTAATCGAGCTGCGCACCGAGCATGGCGTGATCGAAGCGCCCGCGCTCATTTCGACTAACGTGCATCCCGGCGCGATCGTCGCGCCTCTCGGTCAGGGGCATCGCGCGTACGGCCGCTACGCGAAGGATGTCGGCGCGAATCCGTGGAAGATCCTCGCCGCCGGCTCGATGCGAATCGCGGTGACCGCCAAAGGCACGGGAAAGACCCGCACTCTGATCTCGCCGCTCGGCAAGAGCGACATGCTCGGACGATCGATCGTCGAGGCGATGAGCCTTGATGAACTTCGCCACGGCGGCGAACCCGAAGCGCCGCCCGCACCCGGGCCATACGAGATGTACCCGCCGTTTCCGTACCCGAATCACAAGTGGGGCATGACGATCGACGTCAACGCCTGCACCGGGTGCAGCGCGTGCGTGGCGGCCTGCTACGCGGAGAATAATCTTCCCTTCGTCGGAAAGGACGGAGTCGATAACGGGCGAATCATGTCGTGGATCCGGATCGAGCGCTATTTTCCCGAAGACAAGGAGCATGCGCCCAATCTGTATCTGGCCCCTATGCTCTGCCAGCAGTGCAATCATGCGCCGTGCGAGCCGGTATGCCCGGTGTTCGCCTCGTATCATACGCAAGAGGGCCTCAACGGGCAGGTCTATAACCGCTGCGTCGGGACGCGCTATTGCGAGAACAACTGCCCCTACAAAGTGCGGCGCTTCAACTGGTTCGTTCCCGAATGGCCCGCGCCGCTGAACCTGCAACTCAATCCTGATGTGACGGTGCGCGGCGCGGGTGTGATGGAGAAATGCACGTTCTGCATCCAGCGCATCCAGCACGCGGAGATCGACGCGCGCAACGACGGGCGCGCGGTCAGGGACGGCGAGATCGTTCCCGCGTGCGCGGGCGCCTGTCCGGCCCGCGCGATCACGTTCGGCGACATGAATGACAAGCAGAGCGCGATGATGCGGCGGCGCGACGAGAACAAGCCGCGCAACTATCGCTCGCTCGAAGAACTCAACACCCAGCCTGCAATCGTTTATCTGCGCGACCTCTATCGCGAGAAAGGAAAGGCGTAAGTGGCAGCCGCACTTCAAGAACCCACCACCCCGACCTTCCGCGATATCGACCGCGGCGTGATCCGGGTCATGGAATTCCCGGGCCTCGCCTATTGGATCTGGATAGCATTCTGCTTCTCGCTGGTCGCAATCGCCGCGGCCCTCTGGACCCGCCAGATCTATTCGGGCCTTGGCGTAACCGGACTGCGCCAGTCCGTGATGTGGGCGATATACATCACGAACTTCGTTTTCTGGGTCGGAATCGCGCATTCGGGCACGCTCATCTCCGCAATCCTGTTCCTCTTCCGGACCCGCTGGCGCACCGCGGTCTATCGCGCCGCCGAGACGATGACGCTGTTCGCGGTCGCGACCGCGGGACTGTTCCCGATGATTCATCTCGGGCGTCCGTGGTTCCTGTACTGGCTGCTGCCCTATCCAAACGAGCGCTATCTGCAGCCTGACTTCCGCTCGCCGCTGGTGTGGGACGCGTTCGCGGTCTCGACCTACCTGACCGTCAGCGCGCTGTTCCTGTTCATGGGACTCATTCCCGATGTGGCCAACGCGCGCGAGCAATCGACAGGATGGCGCAAGACGTTCTATTCGATCCTCTCGCTCGGATGGCAGGGGACCGACCGCCAATGGCGCCATTTCTCGATGGCGTATCTGCTGATGGCGGGCCTGGCGACGCCGCTGGTGATCTCGGTGCATAGCGTAGTGTCGTGGGATTTCGCGATGGCGCAGTTGCCCGGATGGCACAGCACGATCTTCGCTCCTTACTTCGTCGCGGGCGCGATCTTCTCGGGCGTCGCGATGGTGATGACGCTGCTGATCCCGATGCGCAAGTGGCTGAAGATCGAAGATCTGGTCACGCCCTGGCATATCGACAGTCTGGCCAAGATCGTCCTGCTGACCTCTCTGGTGGTCAGCTACTCGTACGCGACCGAGTCGTTCATGGTCTGGTACTCGGGCGACAAGATCGAGCAGATGACCTTCCACATGCGCTATTTCGGGCCGTGGGGATGGATCTTCTGGGTGATGATTCTGTGCAACTGCCTGATCCCGCTGCTGCTGTTCTCGCCGCGGATCCGGGTGAACATGAAGGCTTTGTGGATCATCTCAATCTTCGTGAATATCGGGATGTGGTTCGAGCGCTTCGATATCGTGGCCGGATCGCTGGCGGCCAATTTCAATCCGTCGCAGTGGAGTTCGTACACGCCGTCGATCACGGAAATCATGATCACGGTCGGCAGTTTCGCGTGGTTCCTCGGCTTGTTCTCGCTGTTCGCGAAGTTCCTGCCGATCGTCTCGATGACCGAACTCAAAGAGGGCATCACGTTCCTCAGGCAGGCGGTCAAAAAAGGCTCGTCAACCGAGGCATGAGGATTGGTGCGAACTCGACCATGAGCGGAGCGATGGAAATAATCGGGTCGTTTGCGGACGATCAGCTATGCGCACGCGGAATCTCGGATCTGCGCGCCGCGCAGGTCACGGACTTCCACGTCTTCTCGCCGATCCCGAGCCATCATATCGAGCACGCGATGGGCAAGCCCAAGAGCAGGGTGCGGCTGTTCGTTCTGATCGGCGGGATCACCGGAATCATGACCGCGCTGGCGATCACGATCGGCACCTCGTGGGAATGGAACCTGGTCGCGGGCGGCAAGCCGATCATCTCGTGGCCGCCATTTATCATTATCTGCTTCGAGCTGATGATTTTGTTCGGCGGATTATCGGCGGTAACGAGCTTTCTGGTGAACGCCGGTCTGCCGGCGTTCAATTCTTCCAGCGGCTACAACTCGCGCTTCGGCGAGGATCGCTTCGGCGTGGTCGTGAAGTGCGATGAGGCCGACGGCGCGGGACTTGAGAAAATCGAATCGATTTTGAGGAACGCAGGTGCAGAAGAGGTTTTGCGTGAGGCGGCGTAGCCAGAATTTTTCAACCGTCCGGCGAGGCGACGCGCCCGGAATCGAGGCTCGCATCCGATGAGCGCGAAAGTCGAACCCGCCGGCGCCGCCGCGGGCGCGCCTGCTGTCCCGGCTGGGCCGGTTGCCGGGGCCGCATTCAAGACCGTGATGGCGCTGTTCGTCGCCGCCGGAGTGGCGGGATTCGCGCTCAACGTCGGCGGCGCCAATGCCGCGCGCGCGTGGCAGGCGTACTTGGTCAACCTGCTCGTATGGCTCGGAATCGCGCAGGGAGGCGTGGTCGTGCTGGCGGCGTTCTATCTGACCAACGGACGCTGGGCCGGAACGACTCAGTACCGCCTGGCCGAGACTTTCGCGGGTTTTATTCCGCTGGGCTTCCTGCTGTTCTGGGGACTCTATTTCGGACGCACGCTGATTTTTCCGTGGGTGCTCCATCCGATCGCGCAAAAGGCTGCGTGGCTCAACACTCCGTTCCTGTTCGCACGCGACGGAATCGGCCTTGCCATCATGACGATCCTGAGCCTGTGGCTGGTGCGGCTGTCGCGCACCGCGCAGGCGACCGAATGGCAGCGGCGCTCGGAAGATATTCTGCTGGTCCCGAATCCGATCAGGCGCGTCGCGCCGGCGCTCGCGATCTGCTTCGCCGTCGTTTACACGATAATCGCGTTCGACCTTGTGATGTCGCTGGCGCCGGTGTGGCGCAGCACGCTGTTTGGCTGGTTCTTCTTCGCCGGCGCCTTCTGGAGCGCCGCCGCCGCGATGGCGCTGACGGCAACGATCATGCGCGGGCGGCTCGGCGCGCATAACGCGTTCAAGAATCCGAAGGTGATGCACGATCTCGGCAAGTTCGTCTTCGCCTTTTCGGTTTTCTGGATCTACCTGATGTTCGCGCAATACATCGTGATTTGGTACGGCGATATTCCGGTCGAGACCTTCTTCATCGTGCTGCGCGTCTATTATCCGCCATGGCAAATACTGTCGTACGCGGTGCTCGCGCTCATTTGGGTAATCCCGTTCGTTACGCTTCTGGGAGTGCGGCCCAAGAAGACGCCCGTGATTCTGGGCCTCGTCTCGCTGGGCGGAATTTGCGGCATCTGGCTCGAACGCTATGTGCTCGTAGTGCCGTCGCTGTCGCCGCATGTGGTGCCGCTCGGATGGGTCGAAATTCTCATCACGCTTGGATTTGTCGGCGCCTTCGTGCTGTGCGCGCTGCCCGGCCTCGACCGCCTTGCGGCGGCTGCCACCGAGGAAACGTGGGTGGAGGAGCACGAATGAAACGCGCAACCGGATTGATGATCGCCGCGATGCTGGCGGCATCCGCATTTGCCAGCGGATGCGCCCAGGGACGCCAGCTTCCGATGACGACGCTCGCGCCCAAGTCGGACCTCGCCGACTGGATATACAGGCTGTTCATCGAGGTGACGCTGTGGGATGCGCTGGTATTCGCGATCGTGATCGTGGCGTTCCTGCTGGCGATCTTCGTCTTCTCGACCCGGGTGGGCGAGGCCGCGGCGCCATCCTCGGCGGCCTCCGACCTGAAGCTCGAAGTCGCTTGGACGCTCGGTCCGGCGCTGATCCTGCTGATGATCTCGATTCCGACCATCCGCACGATCTTCCGCTCGCAGCCAAATCTCCCGCCCACGGGCTCGCTCGAGATCGAAGTGGTGGCGCATCAGTGGTGGTGGGAATTCCGCTACGGCGATCAGGACCACATTGTCACGGCGAATGAGTTGCATATTCCGGCCGGCGTACCGATTCGCCTGAGTCTGAAGTCGACCGACGTGATCCATAGCTTCTGGGTGCCGCAACTCGGCGGGAAGCGGGACGTTGTGCCCGGACAAGTGAACGAGCTGACTTTTGAGGCAACCGTGCCCGGCATGTATCCGGGCCAATGCGCCGAGTTCTGCGGCCTGTCGCACGCCAACATGCGCTTTCGTGTGTTCGTCGATACGCCCGAACAATTCGCCGAATGGGAGAAGGCCGAGTCCGCGGCGCCGATCGCGGCCGCTTCGATTTCCGATCCGGCAGCGGCGGCCGGTGCGCAAATTTTCTCGAATAGTCCGTGCACCACCTGTCATCAGATCGATGGCGTGTCCAAGGGTTACATGGGACCGGATCTCACGCACTTCGGCAGCCGCTCGACGATGGCGGGCGCGATCGAGGCGAATTCTCCCGCCAATGTCGCGCAATGGATTATCAATCCCGGTCACGTCAAGCCGGGCGCCCAGATGCCGCCGCTCGGCCTTAGCGGCAAGCAGCTCGATGACCTTGTCGCGTACCTCGAGAGTCTGAAGTAAGGGAGCTTGAGTGATGGCTGCCCAGCCAAAAGCATTGCCAGTCGAAACGCAGAACTATCTGCAGGGCGGGGGCCTCATCGGATGGCTGACGACCGTCGATCACAAGCGCGTCGCGGTGCTATACGCGCTGAGCGCGCTGCTCTTCATGATGGTCGGCGGAATCGAGGCGATGCTGATTCGGGTTCAGCTCTGGTCGCCGGAAAATCATTTCCTGACCGCGTCGATGTACAATCAGCTCTTCACGATGCACGGCACGACCATGATCTTCCTGGTCGTGATGCCGCTGGAGATTGGATTTTTCGCCAACTTCATCATGCCGCTGCAAATCGGCGCGCGCGACGTTGCCTTTCCACGGCTCAACGCGATGTCGTTCTGGATGGCGCTGGCCGGTGCTGTCTTCCTTCATCTCGGATGGCTGTGGAGCGGGCTGCCTGACGCCGGATGGTTCGGCTATGCAAACCTGACCGAGCGCTATTTCTCGCCGGGGCTTAATCTGGACTTCTGGGTGGTCGGGCTGCTCATCCTGGGCGTCTCGACGCTGATCAGCGGACTTAACTTCTTCGTGACGATCATCTCGATGCGCGCCAAGGGCATGAGCTACATGCGCATGCCGATGTTCGTGTGGGCGATCCTGATTACCTCGATCCTGATTCTGATCGCGTTTCCGCCGCTGACGGTGGGACTGGTATTCCTGCTGCTCGATCGTTTTTTCGGCACGCACTTTTATGTCGCCGCATACGGCGCCAGTCCGATCCTATGGCAGCATCTGTTCTGGCTATTCGGGCATCCCGAGGTTTACATCATGGCCCTGCCGGCCTTCGGGATGATCTCGGAAATCCTTCCGGTATTCTCGCGCAAGCCGCTGTTCGGCTATCCGATGATGGCTTACTCGATCGTGCTGATCGCGTTTTTGTCGTACGGCGTGTGGGGCCATCACATGTTCGCTACCGGGATGGGGCCGGTGGCGGACAGCGCGTTTGCGATCACCTCGATGCTGATCGCGATCCCGACCGGGATCAAGATTTTTTCGTGGCTCGCGACCATCTGGGGCGGTTCGCTCAGGATGACCACGGCGTTCTACTTCGCGCTTGGTTTTCTGCTCGAGTTCACGATCGGCGGGCTGTCGGGAGTCATGCACGCCTCCGCGCCGATCGATTTGCAGCAGACCGATTCCTACTTCGTCGTCGCGCATTTCCACTACGTGCTGTTCGGCGGCGTGATGTTCGCGATCCTGGGCGCAATATATTACTGGTGGCCGAAGGTCACCGGGCGGATGCTCTCCGAGCGGCTCGGCAAGTGGCAGTTCTGGCTGACGGTAATCGGCTTCAACGGCACGTTTTTCCCGATGCACTTCCTGGGGATGTGGGGGATGCCGCGGCGCATCTATACGTACGGCGCCGGGCTTGGCTGGACCTCGCTCAATCAGTTCGAGACGGTCTGCGCGTTCATTCTCGGATTGTCGTTCCTGGTCATGTACATCAATCTGATCAAGAGCACGCTGCACGGAGAGAAAGCGCCTGCCGATCCGTGGGATGGCCGCAGCCTCGAATGGTCGATCGCGTCGGCGCCGCCAGCGTACAACTTTGCGCATGTTCCCGAGGTCCGCGGACGCGACGCCTACTGGGTAATGAAGTACGGCCGCGCCGGATCGCGCGGGGTCGCGATGTTCATGGCGGGGCAGGTGCCTCCGGTGCCGGAAAGCATGCAAGGCCCTCCGACCG
The DNA here is from genome assembly GCA_035533435.1 of Binataceae bacterium (SeqCode). Taxonomy (GTDB): domain Bacteria; phylum Desulfobacterota; class Binatia; order Binatales; family Binataceae; genus JBARDN01. The sequence continues at coordinate 1,824 of DATLTX010000030.1, read as the reverse complement.
AGCCGATTCACATGCCGGCGCCTTCCATCTATCCGCTGTTCGTCGCGCTCGGGCTGGCGCTGATGGGCGTGGGACTTGTCATCGGATGGTGGCGGATAATCATTATCGGCGGGGCGACGCTGTTCATGTCCGTGGTCGCGATGGGCTTCGAGTACCCGGGCTATGGCCAGGAATCGCACGAACTCGAAGAATCGGCGCCGTCATCGGGCGGAGTGGATTTACGCAAGGCGGGATTGTGGGCGTTCCTGGGTTCCGAGTGCGTATTCTTCGCCAGCCTGATCGCGACCTACGTCGTGTACAAGAGCCGCAACGTCGGCGGTCCCGGCGCGGGCATCCTTGAGATTCCGCTTACGTCGATCAGCACTTTCGCGCTCTTGATGTCGAGCCTCGCGATGGTCCTGGCGCTCAACGCGATCCAGCAGAACAAGAAGCGCCTGATGCGTTTGTGGCTGGGCCTGACGATCGCGCTCGGCATGGTGTTCCTGGGCGTCGAGGTTTACGAGTTCACGCATTTCTATCATGAAGGGTTGGCGATGCAGACCGACCTGTTCGGCCAGAGCTTCTTTACCCTGGTCGGCTTTCACGGGGTGCATGTTAGTATCGGAGTGTTGTGGCTCGCGACGGTCTGGTGCGCTTCGTTCAGCCCGAAATTCGACAAGTCGCGCTCGCTTTCGGTCGAGATGGCGGGACTGTACTGGCACTTCGTCGATATCGTTTGGGTAATCATCTTCACCCTGGTCTATCTGATGCAGCAGGTTAAGGGCGCATGAGCGACGCGATTCAAGCGGCTGGAGCGGGCGAAGCGCAAGGACACGGCGGCGAGGGTGCGCATCCGCATCATCCGGGCGCCGGAATCTACGTGATCGTGGCGGCGTTCCTGTGCGTGCTGACCGCGATGGAGATTACGGTCTTTTACGTCCCCGCCCTGAAGACGGTTATCGTGCCGGTGCTGCTGGTGCTGGCGGCGGCGAAGTTCGCGCTGATCGCGATGTTTTTCATGCATCTGAAGTACGATAGCTGGATGCTGAGTGCCTACTTTTTGTTTCCGCTGCTGATGGCGTTCATCCTGCTGACGGCGCTGCTGATGCTCTTCGCATATCTGGCGCATCATATGGCCTGAGGCGTGACGCGATCGCGCGGGCGAATATAGCTATGGATTTCGACGACCTTCTGGGCGAGCATCCGAGCATTCCGATCGGCGTCGCCGCTGCCGCGATTCTCTACTGGATCGCGTGCCGAGTGTGCGGACGGCGTCCTACGCGCGGGCAGGTCGGATGGTTCACGGCGGCGCTCGCGGTGATCCTCTACGCCCACACCGGACTCGACGAATACGCGGACGATCGGATTTTCTTCATGCACATGCTGCAGCATCTGGTGCAGGCGTTTGTCATCCCGCCGATGCTGCTGCTCGGGACGCCGGACTGGATGCTCAGGCCGTGGTTGCTGAGCCGCGGGGTAAAGCCGATCGCGCGATTTCTCACCCGTCCGGTGGTGGCGTTTCTGCTCTTTTCGGCGGTGTTCGTGACCGCGCACTTCCCGCCGATCTTCGACCAGATGTGCCGCGACGAAAATTTTCACATCTTCCTTCATCTGTGCTTTATGACGACCGGAGTGCTGCTCTGGTGGCCGATCCTGAGCCCGTTGCCGGAGTTGCCCCGGCTTTCGTATCCCGCGCAGATTCTGTACCTGTTTCTGCTGATGATCCCGATGACCGCGGTAGCGGCGCCGATTACGCTCGCGACGCACGTGATCTATCCCTGGTATCTCGAAGGACCGCACGGCTGGGGCATCAAGCCGCTCGACGATCAAATTCTTGGCGGACTG
>DATLTX010000029.1:0-2078 GCA_035533435.1 Binataceae bacterium (SeqCode) | reverse complement strand
GGTTGACGAATTCGGCCGCCAGCTAAAAGCGGAACTCGGGAAGGTCTCTGATGATCTGGCGAAAATGCGCCAACGCAAGGCAGAACTCGAAGAGGAACTGCGTCGCTACGCTGAGGCCATCGGCTCGGGCGGGAACATGCCAGCGCTGGTCGACGCGATGAAGAATCGCCAGGCCGAACTCGATGCGATCACGAACCGGCTGCTTTCAACCCAGCCGGATTCAATCGAAGCGCAGCTCGCCGAGATCCGCGAGTTTGTCACGTCGAGGATTACTGATTTGCGCGGGTTGCTCTCGAAAAGTGTGGTTCTCGCACGCGCGGAAGTGCTAAAACACGTGCGTGAGATTCAGATGGTGCCACATGTGAGCGAGAGCGATCCGCATTACGAAGCGCAAGGTGAGTGGAATCTGCTCGGAGAAGACTCAGGGCAGAATCGTCAAATGGGGTTGGTTGCGGGGGTCGGATTTGAACCGACGACCTCCGGGTTATGAGCCAAGAGAACGATTCGCCCGTCTTTGCTTCTCAATGACTTACATAGTCCTAGCCCTACGTATTTCACGGGTGTTCTTTGGTGTTCTGTTCCCCATCTGTTCCCCGTTTGTTCCCTATTGTTGGGATTCCGGCCGCCGCAAAATTCAAACAGGGTAGCCGTCAATTGAACCAGTAGGGAGTCACTTACGGCGTCACAAACCCGGGGAAAGCTAATATTCGCTCGACACAATAAGCTAATAATGGTACAACAGAAAAAGCTAATTATCGTACGGCGCGATAAGCTAAGTGGAGGACTCAGCTGATGGCCATGCCGCCGGAAAAACTCGCCGAATCGCTCGAACTGCTGGAAAAGCTTCAGGCCGCCGGCGGTGCAGCCGCGATCCGCGCGCGCGCCCTGACGCGCACGCACCGGGAGCGCCTCATGGCCGCCGGCTTCCTGCAGGAAGTCATCAAGGGCTGGTACATCCCGAGCCGTCCCGACGAGGTCAAAGGGGAGAGCACGGCCTGGTACGCTTCCTTCTGGCGCTTCTGCGCCGCCTATCTCGATGAGCGGTTCGGCGCGGATTGGTGTCTGTCGCCCGAACAATCCCTGTCGCTCCACGCGGGGAACTGGACCGTGCCCCGCCAACTGATGGTGCGGTCGGCGCGCGCGCGCAATAAAATTACAAAACTTCCGCACGGCACATCGCTGTTCGACCTGCGCGCCGCGCTGCCGGCCGCCGCCGACCGCGCCGAAAGAGACGGCCTGCGTCTTTTCTCGCCCGAATCCGCGCTGATCGAATGTTCACCGGGATTTTTCACGAACCATGCGACGGATGTGCGCGCGGTGCTGCTGCTGATCCGCGATGCTTCGCCGCTGCTTGAGCGCCTTCTCAACGGCGGCCATACGGTGATCGCCGGCCGGCTGGCGGGCGCGTTCCGCAATATCGGCCGCGCGCAGATCGCCGACGAGATTCTCAAAACGATGGCGGCCGCAAGCTACGACGCCCGGGAGAACGATCCTTTCGCCGACAAGCCCGCGCTCGTCTTCGCCGCCCGCGAGACGTCGCCCTACGTCAACCGCATCCGGCTCCTCTGGGAAAAAATGCGTGAGCCGATCATCGAAAGGTTTCCGAAAGCGCCCGGCCTGCCAAAGAATATCGACGCCTACATGAAGCGCGTCGACGACGCCTATGTCACGGATGCCTACCATTCGCTGTCGATCGAAGGTTACCGCGTGACGCGCGACCTGATCGAGCGCGTACGGACCGGGACGTGGAACCCGGAGGCGAACGATGGCGACCGCGAACAGCGCAACGCCATTGCGGCGCGGGGCTACTGGCTGGCCTACCAGTCGGTGCAGAGCAGCGTGCGCCGCGTCGTCGAAGGCGCGAACGCAGGCGAGGTCGCCGCCGCCGATCACCGGAACTGGTACCGCGAGCTGTTCGCGCCGAGCGTGACGGCCGGTATTCTCAAGCCGGGCGATCTCGCCGGCTATCGCAACGGCCCGGTCTATATCCGCAAATCCATGCACGTGCCGCTGAACCGCGAGGCCGTGCTGGACACGATGCCGGCATTGTTCGACCTGCTGCGCGCGGAGACAGAACC